>CAZQWU010000005.1:0-47025 GCA_964597305.1 uncultured Bifidobacterium sp. | reverse complement strand
GGATCCCCGATAAGAGCCGATGCTGGTGAAATGTTGTCCATGATGACCGTCTCTTTCGTTGCGCGTTAGTCGTTGCCGACATTCGCTATGGGTTTATGCGGTGGTTGTAAGGCAGATAAAGGTACCCTGAAGACCTAACTGGTGAAAATAACCCTCTGTTTTCCGCATGGAGCGCTGACGCAAGGGGTGAGAGGGGCGAGATATGCTGATCGAAAACCTCGTAGCGCCCTTCTTTGCGACCAATTGCTGGATCATTGCTACAGAGAAGAGCGAAGAGTGCATCATCATTGATCCCGGCATTGCCATCCCAGATCTCACTCACGAAATCGGCGAGGTGCTATCGCGTTTTCGACTCAAGCCGGTTGCGGCGCTATTAACCCATGGACATCTTGATCATACGTTTTCAGTAGTTCCATTAAGCCGATCTTCAAGTTCAAGCGATCTGGTTGCATATATTCATTCAGAAGATCGCATTTTACTTACTGAACCAGAGCGAGCCATGAGTATCGAGTCACGCCAACTCATCGCCACATTGCAAGCAGAGTCAGGCAGAACACAATTTACTGAACCGTCACAAGTAAAAGAGCTACGCAGTGGTGATGTGTTCGATCTTGCTGGATTGTCAATTACAGCTATTCATGCACCGGGCCACACTCGTGGTTCGTTGATGTTTCGAATACTTCACACGTCGAGCGCTACTGAAGTTATTGCGACAGGCGATGTTCTCTTCGCAGGATCAATTGGCCGAACCGATCTTCCAACCGGTTCGGCACCGCAGATGGCGCAGACATTGCGGGAAAAAGTGTTGACTTTGCCCGATATGTTGCGAGTTCTGCCTGGCCACGGGCCCGAGACAACGATTGCGCGAGAACGTTCAAACAATCCCTACCTTCGGGAGGCGAGTTTGAGAGACTTGGCCAGATGACCACCGAGCCACCACGCAAATTTCAAGCGCCTAAAGGGGTAAGTGAATATTTTCCACCCCAATCAGCTCTCTTTGAAATTGTTCGTGATCGATTAATAACGCCAGCTAAAAATGCGGGCTATAAATTGTTGGAGCTTCCAATTTTCGAAGAAACAGAATTATTTGCTCGAGGCGTTGGTGAAAGTACAGATGTGGTTAATAAAGAGATGTACACCTTCGACGATCGTGGTGGTCGCTCTTTGACATTGCGCCCCGAAGGCACTGCAGGAGTTATGCGTTCTGTTATCGAACATAATTTGGATCGGGGACAGTTACCCGTCAAGGTCTGGTACACCGGGCCATTCTTTCGGGCCGAACGTCCACAAGCAGGTCGTTATCGCCAGTTTTATCAGGTGGGGATTGAGGCGATTGGCAGTGATGATCCAGCTATTGATGCAGAAGTTATTTCGATTGCCTACAACGGTTTTCGCAATCTAGGGTTGACGAAATTTAGACTCGACGTGACATCGCTCGGGGATAGCGCATCACGTGCTGCACATCGCAAAGAATTAACAACCTTTCTAGAAACATTTGATCTCGATGAGACAACTCGAGAACGAGCGCGAATTAATCCATTGCGGTTATTTGATGATAAGAGACCGGACATTCAGAAAAGTATGCAACGTGCACCGTTATTGAAAGACTTTCTCACAAAGGAAAGTGCAGAACATTTTGCCCAGGTATTGAAGTACCTCGATGCGCTGAAAATTCCATTTCACATTAATCCCTATATGGTGCGTGGCTTAGATTATTACACCGGTACAACTTTCGAGTTTGTTCATGAATTACTCGGTGCTCAATCTGGAATTGGCGGCGGCGGCCGATACGACGGATTAATGGAATTGCTCGGTGGTCAAAAGTTTTCCGGAATTGGCTTTGGACTTGGTGTAGATCGAGCAGTCCTTGCCTGTGAAGCAGAAGGAATAGATTTTCCACACCATCACTCACTTGATGTGTATCTCATTCCACTTGGAAATACTCAGTCAGACTCGCCAACAATGGTGCACGCACTAGCACTTGCACAGCGCCTGCGAAATAATGGATTTTCAGTAGATATTGCATTTGGCAGTCGCGCATTAAAAGGCGCTATGAAAGCAGCGGATAAATCTGGCGCGCGCTTTACAATGGTGATTGGAGAGGATGAACTCTCCTCGGGCTCGGCAGAACTTAAAGAGATGAGCACGGGCAAGGTTCAATCGGTTACCCTAAGCGCCTTAGAAAATTATCTATAAGCGAGGTTGCTGGTGCTCCGCACGCATGATGCTGGAACGATTCGCGCAAGCGATATCGGAACAACTGTCACGTTGGCAGGTTGGGTAGCGCGTCGACGTGATCATGGTGGCGTAGCTTTTATAGACCTTCGGGACTCTTCTGGTTCAGTCCAAGTGGTGATCTCAGACGAAAAAATCGCTGGCGAGCTACGTGCGGAGTGGTGCGTGCTTATTACGGGTGAAGTTATTAAGCGTCCTGCTGGAAATGAGAATTCAGCGTTACCTACAGGTGAAATTGAAATTCACTGCTCAACGTTGCAAGTACTCTCCGAATCTGCGCCATTACCTTTTCCCGTTGATAGTGGCGACACAGCAACAATAAGCGAAGAAATTCGATTGAAATATCGTTATTTAGATCTACGCCGGGAGATTCCAGCGAAAAATCTTCGATTACGTTCCAGAGTTACATCAACAATTCGACATGTGATGAACGAGTTAGATTTTCTTGAAATCGAAACACCAAATTTGACGCGTTCGACCCCTGAAGGCGCGCGTGATTTTCTTGTCCCTGTACGCCTACAGCCGGGGAGTTGGTATGCGCTACCGCAGTCACCCCAATTATTTAAGCAACTTCTTATGGTTGCTGGCATGGAGAAGTACTATCAAATCGCTCGATGTTTTCGCGATGAGGATTTTCGCGCAGATCGTCAGCCAGAATTTACCCAGCTTGATATTGAAATGTCCTTTGTTGATCAAGCTGATGTCATTGCCGTGGCAGAGAAAGTATTGACACGTGTCTTCCACGAAACACTTGGTTATTCCATACCAACTCCGATTCCGCATATGACGTATCGCGAAGCAATGAAGCGTTTCGGTTCTGATAAACCAGACTTACGATTTGGGCAAGAAATCATCGAGATGACTGATTATTTTGCCGATACAACGTTTCGCGTTTTCCAAGCTGAATATGTTGGTGCAGTAGTCATGCCGGGTGGTGCACATTCACCACGGCGAGAATTAGATGCCTGGCAAGATTGGGCTAAAGCTCGAGGTGCAAAAGGCTTAGCGTATGTTCTGGTGAACAACGACGGCACCCTTGCCGGTCCGGTTGCTAAGAATTTGAGTGAAAAAGAGAGCACCGCCATCGCCAGCTTCACTGGTGCACAAAACGGCGATGCCATCTTCTTCGCTGCCGGTGAGAAGCGATCAGCGCAGGAATTGTTAGGCGCTGCTCGGTTAGAAATTGGTGAACGATGTGGACTCATCAATAAAAGTGAGTGGAAATTTCTCTGGGTGGTAGATGCACCGATGTTTGAAAAAACTGATTCTGGTGGTTGGACCGCTGTTCATCATCCCTTCACTGGACCTAAACCAGAATTTGAAAATACTTTTTACAATTCGCCAGGCGACGCTCTTGCTTACGCATATGACATCGTGCTTAATGGAAATGAAATTGGTGGCGGATCAATACGTATCCATCGCCGAGATATTCAACAAAAAGTATTCGAGACGATTGGTCTCTCTCGCCAAGAGGCAGAGAGCAAATTCGGATTTCTCCTCGAGGCTTTCAATTATGGACCACCCCCACATGGCGGAATCGCTCTTGGTGTTGATCGCTTATGCGCGTTATTGGCTGGCGCAGACTCCATACGAGAAGTTATTGCATTTCCAAAAACAGCAAGCGGTGGAGACCCATTAACTGGTGCGCCAACTCCAATAACATCGGCTCAACGTCGTGAGAGCGGAATTGATGCACAACCTGAGAAAAAATAAATCTGTCACAAATACTCTGATTGCAAGAACTGTCCTTGGGGCATGCTTATTCAGTGCTCTGGTGAGTGGTTGCGCAACCCCATCGTCAATTTATCCATCCTATAAACCTGCAGGTGTCTACCTTCAGATTCCACGTCAATGGCATGAGATTTCGACTACAGAACTAGCGCAACAAGAAAAGAAATCAACCGCAGCAGGTGCAGCAGAGCGGGCCGCACGGGTTCAATGGCAGATCGCATATTCATCATCACCAAATATCACTGCTGCGGATGTCTTTTCGTTAAAAAGTGTTTCAGATCCAATTATTTTTATTCGTATACGTTCACTCTCTGATTATGAAAGTAATGCGGTGTCACTCAATAGCTTGCGAGATGTCATCGTTCCCATCACCGAATGGATAGCGGGAATCTCCACCATTTCTCGATTTGATCTTGCAGTTGACGAACCGTTCAATGACAAGGGAGGTTCAGGAATTCACAGTCGCTACACATTTGGAGCGGAGTCGCAGGAGGCGCAGACGCTGGATCAGCGTGTAGTACTTACACCTGACCGAAAAACCCTGATCGTCGTTGTGGCACGGTGCAGCGAAATATGTTTTAAGCAGAATCGAGAGGCGCTAGATACCATTACCTCCTCGTTCCGGGTAGTAGGTAAGTAATCCGATAACGTTCATGAAACAGGGAAAAATGGAAATGGGAATATGAAAGTGGAAAAGATGAAAGTGGGAGACCAGTGAGTCAGGATATGCAGAGCAAAATGCGCGATACCGATCGCTCAACTCGCGTTCATCTCTCGTTCTTTGACCGCACGAAATTCATCACACTCTTTGCCATAGTTTTCTTTGTTCTCACATGGGCCGAAATGTCGAACAACCCCATCCTGGGGTTTTCGGATGCCTGCGCAATGACGGCTCGGCAACGATGGTGGATATTTTTACTTCTCGCCGTTGAATTATTGCGGCAAGTTCATTTTCTACTCTCAGAATTACTTGCGCCCTATCACGGAATGTGGCAGACGTATTTTTCTTTCGTCGATCGAACAGTTCATCATTTAAGTGATTGGACACGATTTCGACTTTCGCGGGCGATAAAAGCGCTACTTCTCGTTGCACTTTTTGCAGTTGTTCTGGGTGCGATTTACAAAGAACCACCTGCGCGCGCTCTCTTTTTTGCACCGAAAGCATTGTGGAGCGCTTTACCGTTATTGGGTCAACTTTTATTTGCTGTCTTTTTTGTCATCATTCAATTTGTCGCGATTTTCTGGTTCTTAAGTCGCGGGGGGATAGATACTTATTTCCCAGACGATATTCGAACTCGCTTCTCGGATGTCTGGGGCCAAGATCATGTACTTAATCGGATACGCGAAAATTTAGTATTCCTTGAAAATCCAGAAAGTATCGAAACTCATGGCGGTTATGTTCCCGGTGGAATTTTGCTCTGGGGACCACCTGGTACTGGTAAAACTTTAATGGCCGAAGCGATGGCAGGTGAAACAGGAAAACCCTTCGTTTTCGTTGATCCTGGCGCCTTCAACAATATGTTTTTTGGCGTAGGCGTATTAAAAGTGAAAGGTCTCTTTAGAAAACTCCGCAAACTTGCGCTTCGTTACGGTGGCGTTGTTGTTTTCTTTGATGAAGCCGACTCGTTGGGTAATCGTGGAATTGTGACGTCCGGACAACCGGGTCGTTTCAGTACAGAGATATTTTCAGATCCCTGCCACGGTGGAACTTATTTATCACCGGCCGCGGCATCTCTTGTTGCCCATGAGAAATTTGTCATGGGATCAGCAGCAGGTGGCAATGGTGGCGGTATGGGAACTTTGCAAGCGTTACTCACTGAACTTTCTGGATTGAAAAAGCCTCGAGGATTTTTCAACCGCATTGTCCGTCGCACTCTTGGCATGAGACCAAAGAATCCACCGAAGTATCGAATTTTGGTTGTGATGGCAACGAACATGCCAGAGGCGCTCGATGAAGCGTTGCTTCGCCCAGGTCGTATTGATCGTATGTATCGAGTTGGCTACCCAAGCAAAGCTGGTCGAATCAGAACATATGAAGGTTATTTAGCAAAAGTTTCACATTCTTTAACGGCAGATGAAATAGACAAGCTCGCAACAATCACCCCATACGCGACTGGTGCGTCAATCAAGGATTTAATTAATGAAGCGCTCATCATGGCGATTCGACATGGGCGAACATCGATTATTTGGTCAGATGTATTGCGGGCCAAGCAATTGAAAGAACTTGGACCTGCCGAGGATGTGGAGTACATCGAACGCGAACGACATGCGGTCGCAGTACATGAAGCATGTCATGCCGTGATGGCGCATCTCACTCGCAAACACATGTCAATTGATTTAGCAACGATTGAGAAAGGTTCAGATTACCTGGGAATGGTGGCGAGCATTCCACCTGATGACCAGTTCACTCGCTGGCGAACTGAATACGAATCTGACATTCTGGTTTCACTCGCATCACTTGCTGGTGAACGAATGTTCTTCAATGGCGATAATTCATCTGGCGTATCTGGTGATCTCGAGAGCGCAACCACAGTTGCAGCCCTGATGGAAGGGCAATGGGGAATGGGATCTACGGTTTCATCGTATGCATCCAGTCGGCGACTTGAAATTGGTACGCCCGGTGGTGGTAAAGCAAAGGATGATTCCAGTAAAGAGATGAAACGCGCATTAGCTGATCGAATTGAAGATAATCTCGCGTCGCTCCTACGAAAATCGGAAGAAATTCTGACCGCTCATCGCACTGAAGTACTAGCGCTAGCACATGCCCTTGAAACTCATAAGACATTGAGTGGTGATGATGTCGTTGCAGTCATCGAAGGTCGACAAGGACCAATGGTGAATGGTCAGCCATATCGAAATCCTGAGATTATCGAGGCAATTGAGAGATATCACCGCGCTGCGGTAATAGCGCATGCCGAACATAAAAAACCCGAGGTACCGCTTCCACAACTCGGGTAATCTAGCTGTATGGGTCCAGGTGGAATCGCTGTCATCATTCTCTCGTCCGCAGCTGCGGTCATTGCTATTGCGATTGCCTATGCAGTGATTCGACTAGGTCGAGTGATTGACCAAGTCTCCGCAGCAATCCGAGATGTGAAAAATGAAACAACCCCGTTACTCGAAGAGGTAACGACGACCGTGAAATTGGTTAATGGGCCCCTACAGAGTATTAATAAAGTCACGCACACTATCGAGGATGTCACTTCCAAAATTGCTGAAAGCACCAACTCTTTTTTAACGAAAAATGATTTAGCGATGAAAGTCGCGGGAAGTCTCCTTACTGCTGCCAAACTTCGTGGTAAAACGAAAAAGCGAACAAAGCGCAAACGAAGCGCTTCTGACGAGGATTACGACTAAGTGGATTCAGCGGAGATTCGTTCACGCTGGTTACGATTCTTTGAATCTGGAAGTAAGACTGGCCTTACTCACACAGTAGTTCCCTCTGCTTCATTAATTCTTAATGATCCCAATTTGCTCTTAGTAAATGCTGGCATGGTGCCATTTAAACCATACTTCCTCGGCGAAATGACTCCACCGTATTCTCGGGCGACTTCGGTGCAAAAATGCGTCCGTACTCTCGACATCGATGAGGTGGGAAAAACAACTCGCCATGCATCGTTTTTTCAAATGTGTGGAAATTTCTCGTTTGGCGATTATTTTAAAGAGGGCGCCATTGAAATGGCTTGGGAACTTCTCACCAATCCCATTTCCCAGGGCGGATACGGATTTCCAGAAGAAAAACTCTGGGTAACTGTGTATTTGGATGATGATGAAGCAGCGAATATTTGGCACCACAAGATTGGTGTCCCGCACGAGCGAATTCAACGCAGAGGGATGGCAGATAACTTTTGGTCCATGGGCGTTCCGGGACCGTGTGGACCGTGTTCGGAAATTTATTTTGACCGTGGACCAAAGTACGGAAAAGATGGCGGACCGATTGCTGATGAAGATCGCTATCTTGAAGTATGGAATCTCGTCTTCATGCAGAACATTCGTGGCGAAGGTCCAGGTAAAGAAAATTATCCCATTCTTGGTGAATTACCTGCGAAAAATATTGATACCGGACTAGGCCTCGAACGTACCGCTGCGCTCCTACAAGGCGTTGAGAATATTTATGAAATTGACACCACGATGCAAATACTTACCAAAGCCTCTGAACTTGCAGGGGTCTCTTATGGAAAATCGAATCACACAGATATTTCACTTCGCGTCGTAGCGGATCATTCTCGTACTGCACTGATGTTAATTGGTGATGGTGTAACACCAGGCAATGAAGGTCGTGGATATATTTTGCGTCGAATGATGCGTCGTACTACTCGAAATATGAGGTTATTAGGCGCGCCAGATCACACGATGAAGGAGTTGATTGAAACTTCATTAATGGCAATGGGGCCACAGTACCCAGAACTTGTTGCTGATAAAAAACGTATCGTGGCTGTCGCAGAAGCCGAGGAGGCAACATTTCTGCAAACGCTTCGAAGTGGAACACAGATATTTGATGTTGCAAGCGCATCAGTCAAACGATCTGGCGGCGATCGATTAGCTGCCGAAGAGGTATTTAAACTCCATGACACCTATGGATTTCCATTTGATTTAACGTTAGAAATGGCGGGCGAACAAGGTCTTACGATTGATGTAGAAGGTTTTAAGCGGTTGATGAAGGAACAGAAAGATCGCGCTAAAGCTGACGCAAAGGCTAAAAAAACTGGTCACACTGATTTAAGTGAGTATCGAAAAATTCTCGATAGTTCAGGTAGAAGTGAATTTATTGGTTATCACGCATTCGAAGGGGAAGCGACAATTGAAAGCTTGCTCATCGATGGAAAGATTGCAGATGAAGCATCAGTAGACCAAGAAGTTGAAGTTGTACTTAATCGCACACCTTTTTATGCCGAAGGCGGTGGTCAATTAGCTGATGGCGGTCATATCAGTCTTAGTAACGGAGCCGTAGTTGAGATTGATGATGTACAAACCCCAGTGCCAGGTCTTTTTATTCATCGTGGGCGAGTGCTTTCAGGTCAGATAACGCGTGGCCAAAACGTTTTAGCGAAGATTGACCATGAGCGACGGGCTGGGATATCCCGCGCACATACTGCAACACATATGGTTCATAAAGCTTTTCGCGAAATATTAGGTGAAACAGCAACTCAAGCTGGATCAGAGAATTCGCCGGGACGTTTTCGATTTGATTTTCCCTCGGCAACGGCAGTTTCATCAAGTGTTCTCAGTGATGTTGAATCGCGTGTCAATACTTTGTTACTTGAAGATCTCGAAGTGAATGCGGTGGAGATGTCGCAACAAGAGGCACAGGCAATTGGTGCCATGGCTCTTTTTGGCGAGAAATATGGTGAACGGGTTCGTGTCGTTAGCGTTGGCGATTGGGCGCGAGAATTATGTGGCGGAACGCATGTGTCTCGATCTGGACAGTTAGGTGTTGTGAAACTTCTTTCCGAATCATCGATCGGGGCAGGAGTGCGCCGAGTTGAAGCTCTCGTGGGGGTTGATGCTTATCGTTTTCTTGCTCGGGAACATGTACTGCTCAATTCCCTTACAGAATTAATTAAGGGCTCGCGGGTAGAAGAACTACCAGAGCGTATACATGACCTGCTGACAAGGATGCGTGAGGTAGAGAAAGAACTTGCAATCGCGAATACCGCCAAGGCACGCGCCGCAGCCGCAGAACTACCCGCGCGAGTGGAAAAGATTCGAGATATTTCAGTTATTGCAGCAGCGATGCCGGCAGGTGTATCGGCTGAAGATTTACGGACTATTTCATTGGAACTGCGAAACACGATGTCACCTAGTGTCATTGTTCTTGCTTCGAGAATCAATGGTCGGGTAGTTCTTGTTGTATCAACGGATGATCAGGCAAGAGCACGTGGATTAAAAGCGGGTTTCTTAGCGAAAAGCGCTTCAACAATATTAGGTGGTGGCGGTGGTGGAAAGGATGATTTTGCGCAAGGCGGCGGTGAAAAGTGGGAAGCGCTTGATTCTGCCTTTTCGGAGATCAAAAAACTTATTACCGTTCAGATTCAATGATCCACCACGGAAAAAGATTAGCTTTTGATTTTGGTAGTAAACGAATCGGGGTTGCAATAGCCGATGCGGATGGATTAGTAGCTGTACCCCTCATGACGTTGATCAATGATGAGACACTCGAACAATCTCTTTTTGAGTTGTTTGCAGACTACGCGCCAGTTATGGCCTACGTAGGAATGGCAACTCATCTCTCGGGCCACAGTGGTTCGAGCGCAGAAGCGTGTCGAAATTTTGCCTTGCAGATTATGCGCGAATTCGAAATTCCGGTGTACCTCATCGATGAGCGATTGTCATCAACTAGCGCAGCCAAACAACTCACCGCAATAGGAAAATCACCATCTCGAAATAAAAAAATAATTGATCAAATTGCAGCAACAACAATTTTGGAAAGCGCGCTGAATTTTGAAAAAAGTCATGGACGCTATGCCGGAACACCAGTGTGAAGAAAATGACGACGAATACTTTTAAACCTCTGTTCCGATTATCCATTCCGGTCTTAGGTGTTGCGATCCTTGCTTTGTCCTTGAGAGCGCTCCATTCCGGTCCGGCTCACGCTCCAGATTTTCCTCAGGGAAATCCAGGCAGCGAGAAGGAGGTAGAGATTTCCAATGGCGAGACCGGTTCAGAAACTGCCAAAAAACTTTTTGAGTTAGGGATCGTTAAATCATCGGAAGCCTATTTCCGAGTTGCTGTGGGCGATCCACGTAGCTCACGAGTTGCCCCGGGAGTTCATCTCATAGAGTCTCGCATCCCCGCTCGACAGGCGCTCGAACAATTGTTAGATAAAAATAGAATTCGCGGTCTTATTACCGTGGCAGATGGTGCTCGCCTATCGGAAGTTGTTACGGAGATGGTGAATGTTGGTTACTCTAAAAACGAGATAATTCAAGCGTTCTCGCAGGTACAACTTCCTTTTGCAACCAAAACGAAAAATCCAGAAGGGTTTTTGTATCCCGCCCATTATTCATTTGTCCCGGGAACCACAGCACGTGAAGTACTATCGAAGATGGTTGCAACGTTCACTGCGCAAACTTCAACCATTGATTTTACGAAGAACATCGAAGGATTTACTGGATATCAATTGTTAATAATCGCCTCCTTGGTACAGGCAGAGGCTGATCCAGTTGACTATCGGAAAGTTGCGCGAGTTATCTATAATAGGCTCACGATCTCAATGCCACTACAACTGGACACGACAGTCCACTATGTCTTGCAACGCCGTGGAGAAATAACACTCGCATTAAAAGACACTCGCATTAAAAGCGCTTACAACACCTATCAACATTATGGGCTACCACCCGGTCCCATTGGATCACCAACGAAAGCCGCACTGGAAGCAGTCCTCTCGCCAGCGTCTGGCGATTGGTTGTATTTCATCACTGTGGCACCAGGCGACACTCGATTTACTCGGTCACATGATGAATTTTTGATGTGGAAGAAAGAATATTTAGCCAACGTCAAGTCCGGGCTCTTCAAGGGGAAACGATGATTCGCGCTGCAGTTCTGGGGTCTCCGGTTGCACATTCGCTTTCGCCACTTCTTCATAATCGCGCTTATAGAGAGTTAGGGATTACTGGAACTTATACCGCGCTGGATGTTACAGAAGCAGATTTTCCGAAATTCATACTTCAAGCAAAAAGCGATGATTGGCGTGGATTTTCTTTAACCATGCCGCTTAAAGAGAGTGTTTTCGACCTGACTAACGATATTGAACCTGATGCGCAACAGATTAATTCAGCAAATCTTCTCCTCTTTGGTAGTGATCGAGCAATGTCAGCCTGCTCGACGGATATCACGGGCTTTGCCGAACTAATCCGAGATGAAAACATTTCCCACGATGACACTGTGACAATAGTGGGAGCAGGTGGTACTGCACGGGCAGCGCTGAAAGCATTGGATGGAAAAGTTTCTACTATTCACGTCGTTTCACGAACTGCAGCGAGAGAACATCAACTCAGATCCTGTATCACCAAGAGCAATCTGTCTTTAGTTCCTTGGACACATATCAAACAGGTAATTGCTGCGAGGATGGTCATCAATACGACGCCAGTCGAAACCACAGAATTTCTCTCTCAAACAATTCACGAAAATTCCCACAAGATTTCCGATGCGATGGTTCTTCTTGATGCGGTTTATGCACCGCGACCTCGCCAGACTCTTGTTACGTGGCTGGGAGCCGGGGGTCGAGTAATTGACGGTACAGAGTTATTAATAGCGCAAGCGATTCCGCAAATTGCCATGATGACAGGGAAAAGATTTGATCATGATGGAATGCGACACGTTTTACGAAGTGCTATCGCATCAACTATCCACAAGGAGAGTGCCCGTTAGTGTGAGGTAGAAGTTTCTTGCTAGGCTCACATGATGCTTTTGAGTATTTTTTCTTTTTCGTTGGAATGTACGTATCGAGTATTAGCCCTTCGTGTGGCATGGATTGATAGTCGTACTTTTCGAATTCCTAATTCTCACCTGGCATTGCTGATTCAGTTAGACATTCTTTACTTCGTTCTTTTTCGTCCGTGGCATCGACTGGAGCTCGTCGCGATATCGATGATCTGCGTTGCGATTTTTTACGTAACGCTTATCGCAATTGCCATAGCTATCTTTGATAAGCCCTCAATGGGAATGGGTGATGTGAAATTGTTAATGGTATTAAGTGGCCACCTTGTCCTGACTCACGACCAATCTTGGCCCTTCCTTATCGCTCGCGTGGTCAACTTACAGATTGTCAGTTGGAGCTTTGCTTCGTTGTATGCACTAGCGATGTGGATCTGTCACAAACGCTCACGCTATGCATTTGCGCCATCGATCTTTCTCGCACTTAATATCACGCCGCTTATTGGATAAATCTGGGATACTTCTCACTCAGACGTGTCGTCAATATGGTCGTACATTTGGAGGACTTATGCGTTGGTTAACAGCGGGTGAGTCGCATGGTCGCGCATTAGTGGGAATCATCGAAGGTATTCCAGCCCACGTACCCATAACTACTGCCGATATCGATCACGATCTGCGCCGACGTCGATTAGGCGTGGGACGCGGAGCTCGGCAGAATTTTGAAGCCGATAAAGTAACCATCATTTCAGGAGTACGCCATGGGAAAAGCCAAGGCGGTCCGATAGCGATAGAAATTGAAAATTCTGAATGGCCTAAATGGAACAAAGTAATGTCAGCAGATCCAATAAACGATGATGAGATTAAGGATCTTGCGCGAAATGCACCACTCACTCGACCTCGGCCAGGGCACGCAGATCTTGTTGGAATGCAAAAGTATGGTTTTGACGATGCGCGACCCATTTTAGAACGTGCAAGTGCTCGTGAAACTGCAACGCGAGTTGCGTTAGGCGCCGTTGCAAGAAAGTTTCTTCGCGAAGTTGCTGGAATCGAAATTGTCAGTCATGTAATTTCAATTGGCTCAATTTCCATTCCCGACGAATACGAATTGCCGCGAGACCAAGTGAAAATTGATAGTGATCCGGTTAGATGTTCAGTAAGTAAAACGAGTCAAGCGATGGTGGCAGAAATCGAATCTGCACACGCTGCTGGCGACACGCTAGGAGGCGTTGTCGAAGTGTTGGCATACCACCTCCCGCCAGGTTTAGGTTCACACACTCATTGGGATCGTCGACTCGATTCAAAACTTGCAGGTGCATTGATGGGAATTCAAGCTATTAAAGGTGTGGAAATTGGCGATGGTTTCCGATCAGCATCGCGCCGTGGATCACAGGCACATGATGAAATTGAACGCGACAACAATGGCAAAATCGTCCGACGTACACATCGCGCAGGTGGCACTGAAGGTGGTATGAGTACTGGCGAAGTGTTGCGAGTTCGCGCCGCCATGAAACCAATTTCAACGGTTCCCAAAGCGCTAGATACGATCGATGTTGCAAGTGGTGAACCTGCAAAGGCGATCAATCAACGTTCTGATGTATGCGCAGTTCCCGCAGCAGGCATCGTTGCTGAAGCCATGGTGGCTTTAGTCCTGGCAGACGCGCTGACTGAAAAATTTGGTTGCGATAGCGTTCCAGAGATTTCACGAAATATCTCGACCTACCTTTCCTCCATGACAATCCGATAACAATGACGGTTACGTATGTTCTGATTGGTCCGCCGGGGAGTGGAAAAAGCTCTGTCGGAAAAGCGTTAGCGAAAAAACTTCACGGCACGTTGCGAGATACGGACGCTGCCATTGAAGAGGTCGCTGGCAAGAAAATTTCACAGATATTTATTGATGACGGCGAAGATACTTTTCGAGCGCTAGAGAAAAAGATTGTGGCGGAAACATTGCAATCAAATTTCACAGTGGTCTCGCTTGGTGGTGGAGCGATTCTCGATGAAGATTCGCAACGAGCAATTCGAACCGCAACGCACGTCATTTTTCTTGACGTCTCAATCGCACAAGCAGCGCCACGAGTTGGCTTTGCGAAGGATCGTCCATTATTAGCGATCAATCCGAGACAGAAATGGCTCGAGCTCATGGCCAAACGTCGCCCAGTTTATGAGTCTCTTGCCACACTCACGCTCTCCACTGACAATAAAAAACCTGATGAAGTTGCGCAAGAGATTATCTCGCTCTATCCGCAATCAAGTACCGAGGAATCGGTTCGCCATGGCTAATCAAACACAATCAAGAGAGATCCGAATTAAGGTCACAGCTGAACACGACTATTACGTCCGCCTCAATGTTCCTTGGCAAAAAACACTTTTAGCGAGAGCTCGTGGACGAAAAACGTTAATTATTGCTCCGCAAAATATTGTTGACAAGTTTAAGTTACTGCCACTTGTTGAAAAAAATCCACAGAGTGCGCTCACTATCGTCCCTGATGGAGAGCAACAAAAAAGTTTTGAAACTTTCCAGCGAGTTCTTGATGTGTGTGGCGAAATTGGAATTGGGCGAGATGGGCTGATAGTTGGCATAGGAGGAGGAGCAACCACTGATCTTGCTGGCTTTGTCGCAGCGAGCTGGCTTCGTGGGATTGACTGGGTAGCTATTCCTACAACCGTTGCAGGTATGGTTGATGCCGCTATAGGTGGCAAAACAGGAATAAATTCTCGGCATGGCAAAAATCTTGTCGGCGCATTTCATTCCCCGCGCGAAGTGATTATTGACCTTACATTTTTAAAAACATTATCGCCGAGAGATATATCGGCTGGCTTAGCCGAAGTAGTCAAATGCGGTTTCATAGATGATGGTTCGATCCTCAAAGATATCACTGCATATATTAAGAAGAAGGAGCGCTTACCGTCGCCACAATTGATAGCCAAGGCGGTCAAGGTCAAAGCACGAGTCGTGAGCCAAGATTTCACCGAAAGTTTTTTACGTGAAATTCTCAATTATGGACATACGCTCGGCCATGCGATTGAGAAACACTCACACTATTCTCTTCGTCATGGCGAGGCGATTTCTATCGGAATGATTTTTGCAGCAGAACTCAGCGGTCTCACTGAAAAATTATCACCGGCAGTCATCACTCAACATCGTGAAATTCTCACCGCACTTAATTTACCGATTACGTACTCAAAAGATGCTTGGCCAGAACTATCGCATCTCCTCCTCGGGGACAAGAAGGTAAAGCGTGGTCGCGTTCGATTTGTGACTCTCAAACGGATTGGCAGAACATCCCGCGCAGAAAAAATTTCGCCTGCCACGCTTCGCCGAGCGTATGAGAGGATTTCACAGTGAAAATCCTCATTATCAATGGACCAAACCTCGCCCGGTTGGGAACTCGAGAACCAGAAATATATGGAACGACAACATATTCACAATTGACAGCATTAATTATGACGTGGGCAGAAGAAGTTGGTTTTACTGCAGAGGTGAAGCAATCCGATAGCGAAACTGAGATCATTCAATGGCTTCATCAGGCAACCGATTCATCTACGCCAGTCATTTTTAATCCCGCGGCGTTTACTCATTATTCATATGCGATTCGCGATGCAGCAGCAGCGTTGAAGCAGCCCTTGATTGAGGTACATCTGTCAAATCCATTATCTCGTGAAGAATTCCGCCATACCTCAGTCATTTCAGGTGTAGCCACTGGAACTATTACAGGATTTGGGGTGACCTCATATCAATTAGCACTACACGCGATGGCTGCTCTAGTATTCAAGGATGGCAACAACAAACGATCTTAAAAACGGAATGACCCTTGACCTTGATGGTCAATTGTGGACCGTTGTCGAATTTCAACATGTGAAACCAGGTAAGGGTCCAGCATTTGTGCGCACCAAGATGCGGCAGGTTTTGACGGGGAAAGTCGTAGAAAAAACCTTCAATGCTGGAGTGAAAGTAGAGATTGCAATACTCGAGAAGAGAGATATGCAATTTCTCTACAAAGATGGTGACGATTTCGTCTTTATGGATAGCACCACGTACGATCAAATTACGATTCCCGGTGAAACCGTTGGTGAGGCAGCAAACTACATGTTGGAAAACACGGATGCCGTTGTTGCGATACATGAAGGCAATCCGCTGTACATAGAGTTACCAGCATCAGTCCCGTTGAAGATTACCTATACCGAACCGGGAATTCAGGGAGATCGCTCATCTGCCGGATCTAAGCCGGCAACACTTGAGACCGGTATTTCAATTCAGGTGCCGTTGTTCATTAAACAAGACGAAATAATCTTGGTTGACACTCGCACTGGTGCGTATCTCGGTCGAGCGTGAGTACTCGATCTAAAGCCCGCAAAGCAGCGCTTGATCTCCTTTACGAAGCAGACATTAAGGGCGCCAACCCCTTAGATCTGCTTCATGTGCGCATTCACAGCGACGATGTTCTCATCCGTGAATACACGACGGAGTTAGTAGAAGGCGTTCAGACCCATCGACGAAAAATTGATGAACTCATCATTCTTTATGCTCAAGGCTGGGATATGGATCGTATGCCAGCTGTTGATCGTAATATTGTAAGGATTGCACTCTATGAACTTCTCTGGCGGAGTGAGATACCTGAGAAAGTCGCGATAGATCAAGCATTGGAACTTGCTCAAACATTATCTACCGATGATTCGGTAAGTTATATCAACGGAGTCCTGGGCGCGATTGTAAACAACCGGGACGATATCTCACTTGATGCGTGAAGAGATCGAAAAGGTTTGTAAAAGACGTCGTACTGCTTCGATATCGAGAGTCATCATCATGGCCAGCGTAGTTAGGTCACTGTTTCGAAATGTCATCACTTCGCCATTCCAATCGTGTCGAGTACCCGTGAGCCATGCGACAAAAAGTTGTAGCGGCTCTGTCCCAGCGCTCTTTACTTTGCGAAGATCAAGTGTTAGAGGCGAAGTACTTTTCTCTTCAGGTGAAGGCTGCGTGAGTTCTATCCCTAAAAGATAAAAAAGTGGGACCCGATAGAAATCGGCTAAATCGATAGCTCGCTCAATGGTTAAAGCCCGATCTCCTCGTTCATAAGAACCAACTACGGCGCTACTCCATCGACGATGTGAGATTCGCTCAACGTCGGCGAGGGACAATCCTCGTTCTTTTCGCACTTTTCGCAGATTGAACGTTACGTGTGGCCATGTGATGGTGTGGTTGTTGATCTGTTTCATGATGGCGATGGTAGGGAACGATAAATTCCGCTTAGCCGTCTATCCACATCTACTCTCGTGCCAGATCTCCTCACGAGATGGTGGTAGCCTTTGGCAACCTTTAACGAACCGTCCTGTGAGGCGGCGAAGGAGAACGATGGCTCAGGTCATGAATTCCGCGGATATCTCGCGTGCGCTTAAGCGCATCTCTCATGAAATCATTGAACATAACAAAGGATCTGCCTCGGTTACATTGTTGGGTATTCCAACGCGCGGCGCATTCCTCTCAGCGCGAATCGCTCAAGCAATCTCAGAGATCGATGGAACAACACTTGAGCATGGAACGCTCGATATCACCATGTATCGAGATGATTTGCGAACTCGACCAGCGAAAGCACTCTTGCCTACACATATTCCACAACGCGGAATCGAGGGGCGAGATGTTGTACTCGTTGATGATGTTTTTTATTCGGGCAGGACTATTCGCGCTGCACTTGATGCGCTTGGTGAGCTTGGAAGACCGCGAACGGTTCAACTCGCAGTTTTAGTTGATCGCGGACATCGCGAACTTCCGATTCGTGCAGATTTTGTAGGGAAAAACATACCTACCTCTCGCTCGGAAATCGTAAGAGTTCATCTGACTGAAATTGACGATGCTGATGAAGTGATAGTTGAGGGCAAATGAATCGCCACCTTTTAAGTATCGATGATGTGAGTTACGACGATGCAATCCTCATTCTTGATACTGCAGAAGAATTATCTAAAATCTCAGCCGCACCAGTGAAAAAATTGCCTACCTTGCGTGGTCGAACAATAGTTAATCTCTTCTTCGAGGACTCAACTCGTACACGAATTTCATTTGAAGCAGCAGCTAAAAGACTTTCGGCAGACGTCATTAACTTTTCAGCGAAAGGATCTAGTGTTAGCAAGGGCGAATCGCTTAAAGATACGGCGCTGACTCTGCAAGCGATGGGGGCAGATGCAGTGGTGATTCGACATAGCGCCTCCGGTGCACCGGCACGATTGGCAGCGCAACAATGGATGACCGGATCAGTAATCAATGCAGGTGATGGAACACATGAACATCCCACACAAGCGCTCTTGGATGCATTTACGATAAGAAAACATATTCAAGGGGATATGAAAGGTATTCGAGTCGCAATTGTTGGTGACGTTCTCCATTCGCGCGTTGCTCGATCGAACGTTCTCCTTCTAACAAAACTTGGCGCAGAAGTTATTTTAGTTGCTCCGCCGACGCTATTGCCGGTCGGAGTTGAGAATTGGCCAGTCACAATTGCCTATGGACTAGATGAGGTTTTGCCAATCGCTGACGTCATCATGATGCTACGTATTCAGCGAGAACGAATGTCCGATTTATTTTTTCCTACAGAGCGGGAGTACGCGCGACAGTTTGGCCTCAACACGGAACGTTTAAAACGAATCCCAAAAACTCTGATTATGCATCCTGGTCCCATGAATCGCGGGTTAGAAATTTCAGCCGAGAGCGCCGATAGCGTCAATTCGGTAATTGTCGATCAAGTAACTAATGGTGTCCATGTTCGAATGGCTGTGCTTTATTTACTTCTCGGTGGAGCGCAACGAGAAAATATGATTGAGGTATCAGCGTGACATCAATGGGTCGTGAACGTATTTTCATTAAAAACGTCACTCTTTATAATGGAGAGCAGACCAATGTTGTGATCGAACATGGTCTTATAAGTGCAATTGACCAGAAAATTGAAATATCCGACGCAAAAATAATCGATGGTACTGATATGCATTTACTTCCTGGGTTAGTTGATCTTCACACTCATCTACGTGAACCAGGAAAAGAAGATGCCGAAACAGTTGAGAGTGGTTCGCGCGCTGCTCTTCGCGGTGGTTTTACTGCTATATCTGCGATGCCAAATACCAATCCTGTAGCAGATACTGCCGGAGTTGTTGAACAGGTGTATCGATTAGGTAAAAGCGCAGGTTTATGTGATGTATTTCCGATTGGCGCTGTAACGCTGGGCCAACGTGGTGAACAGCTTGCTGAAATATTAGCTATGGCAAATTCAGAAGCGTCAGTAAGAGTGTTTAGCGATGACGGTCATTGTGTTGCTGATTCATTAGTCATGCGACGAGCATTGGAATATGTCAAAATGTTTGGGGGTGTTATCGCGCAACACGCGCAAGATCCCAAACTTACAATTGATTCCCAGATGAATGAAGGATATATATCGGCGAAATTGGGATTAAAGGGTTGGCCAGCGGTAGCAGAAGAAGCAATCATTGCGCGCGATGTTCTTTTAGCTGATCATGTTCAATCGCGATTGCACATTTGTCATGTGACGACAGCTGGTGGCGTCGAGATTATCCGATGGGCAAAAGCGCGTGGTATTGACGTTACGGCGGAGGTAACACCTCATCACCTTCTACTTACCGATGACGCTGCGCTTTCGTATGACCCGGTATTTAAGGTGAATCCGCCCTTGCGAACTGAGCGAGATGTGATGGCTCTTCGAGAAGGATTGGCTGAGGGGATTATTGATATCGTGGCTACAGATCATGCGCCGCACTCCTCAGAGAATAAAGAGTGTGAATGGCAGGCTGCTTCATTTGGCATGCTCGGACTAGAGACTGCATTTTCCATCGTATATTCAACAATGGTGGCGAGTGGCTTAATGTCGTTACCGGATTTAGTTGACCGTATGTCAAAAACTCCAGCGCGTATCGGAGGTTACGTTGCGCATGGTGGCGAAATCTCAATAGGTGCACCGGCGAATCTGACTTTAGTGAATCTCAAAAAATCTTGGCGTGTTAACAAGAATAACGTTGCTTCGCGTTCATTCAATACGCCTTACCATGGGATGGAATTTCCAGGAGTAGTGAGTGGTGTCATTTTTGAAGGTCGATGGATGGGAGAGAGCCCCTTGTGAGCGCCTATCTCGTATTAGATGACGGACGAATATTCGAGGGCCAATCGTGGGCTGCAACCGGTGAAACATATGGTGAAGCAGTTTTTGCAACGGGCATGACCGGTTATCAAGAGACACTTACCGATCCTTCATACCATAAACAAGTTGTTGTGATGACTGCGCCACATATCGGCAATACTGGGATGAATACTTCGGATGAAGAGTCGTCAAAAATATGGGTCGCTGGATTCGTCGTGCGAGACCCATCTCCTGTCACATCAAATTGGCGAGCAGAAAGCGATCTTGAATCAGATCTAATGCGACAGGGAATCGTAGGAATTCGTGGAATAGATACACGAGCGCTCACCCGACATTTACGAGACCGAGGAGCAATGCGAGTGGGGATTTTCTCGCAACAAAATTTAACGCGAGAAGAAATGGTTATTAAAGTTCGACAATCACACCACATGACCGGTGCCTTCTTAGCGGAGGATGTGACGACGAAAAAACCTTATGTAGTAGGTCCATCTCTCGGGATCGCGAAGAAATTTACCGTGGCTGCAATTGATCTCGGTATTAAAGCTGCAACTCCTCGTAATATGGCAGCTCGAGGAATGGAAGTTCATGTACTTCCGATGCATACAAATTTCGATCAGATAGGCGAACTCAAGCCAGATGGAGTTTTTCTCTCTAATGGGCCTGGAGATCCTGCCACGATGGAGGATGTGGTCGATGTTGTGCGACAAATTCTCTCTGCCAAAATTCCGCTCTTTGGTATTTGCTTTGGTCATCAAATTCTGGGGCGAGCGCTTGGCTTTGATACGTATAAGTTGCGATTTGGACATCGTGGAATTAATCAACCAGTAATGAATACATTGACGGGAAAAGTTGAAATCACGGCACATAACCATGGTTTCGCGGTAGAAGCGCCGCTCCACGGAGAATTTTCAACTGTTTTTGGTAAAGGAGTCGTCTCGCACCGATGTCTCAACGACGATGTTGTCGAAGGGCTTCAATTATTGGAAACTCCCGCATTTAGTGTTCAGTACCATCCTGAAGCTGCGGCAGGCCCACATGACGCAAATTATCTTTTTGATCACTTTGCCGAGCTTATGAGAGTGCGCCGTGGCTAAAGATCCAACATTACGCAGCGTTCTTGTTATCGGTAGCGGACCAATTGTTATTGGTCAGGCATGTGAGTTTGATTATTCTGGAACGCAGGCTTGCCGAGTACTTAAATCTGAAGGAATTCGAGTCATTCTTGTTAATTCTAATCCTGCAACCATTATGACTGATCCAGAATTTGCTGACGCCACTTATATAGAACCAATTACTACCAACTTCTTAGAAGAAATCATCATTAAGGAAAAGCCCGATGCAATCTTGGCTACGTTAGGCGGGCAAACCGCGCTTAATGCAGCGATGGCGCTCCATGAAAGTGGCGTATTAGCACGGCATAAAACTCGACTTATTGGTGCTGACATTGAGGCGATTAAACGTGGTGAAAATCGAGAGTTATTCCGAGCAATCGTCGAAAAAGTCGGTGGCGAATCTGCTCGTTCTGTTATTTGTCACAGCATGACTGACTGTTACAACGCTGTGAATGAACTGAACTATCCAGTCGTTGTACGGCCTTCCTTCACCATGGGAGGACTTGGTTCAGGAATTGCATTTACACAAGAAGATCTCGACTTAATAGCAGGGGCCGGTCTTCGCCATAGCCCAACGTCAGAAGTCCTTTTGGAAGAGTCGATATTAGGATGGAAAGAGTACGAGTTAGAAGTGATGCGCGACCACAATGACAACGTTGTGATCGTGTGTAGTATCGAAAATATTGACCCCATGGGAGTTCATACCGGTGATTCAATTACCGTTGCGCCGGCTTTGACATTAACGGATGTTGAGTTTCAAAAATTACGAAATCTTGCCATCGATATTATCCGAGAAGTGGGAGTTGCAACCGGTGGATGCAATATTCAATTTGCGATAAATCCTGAAGATGGTCGGATTGTCGTTATTGAAATGAACCCGCGAGTCTCGCGCTCAAGTGCTTTAGCGTCGAAAGCTACGGGATTTCCCATTGCCAAAATCGCAACAAAATTGGCTATTGGTTATTCGCTTGACGAGATTACCAATGACATTACCAAGGCAACGCCTGCATCATTTGAACCTACGCTTGACTACATTGTTGTCAAAGTTCCACGCTTTGCTTTTGAGAAATTCCCTGAGGCCGATAACCGGCTGACTACCACGATGAAGAGCGTAGGCGAGGCTATGGCGATTGGTCGCTCTTTTACCGAGGCGTTACAAAAAGCGCTTCGATCGCTAGAGAAAAAGGGGAGTGAATTCTCCTGGTCAGACCAATCGGAGACGGTCGATGTCTTGCTCGAGAAAATGAAAATTCCTACTGAATTGAGATTAGGTCAAGTTCAGCGAGCACTTGCTCGTGGTGCAAACATTGAGATGGTTTATCAAGCGACAAGGATCGATCGTTGGTTTCTTCATCAGATTCAGATCATTAATCTGTTTGCCCAATCTATTCGCGAATCGAGCGAACTTGATCGTGGGTTATTGATGCAAGCTAAACGACATGGATTCTCAGATAAACAAATAGCAGAGCTTCGAGCAGTAAGCGAAGAGGAGATCAGAAGATTACGTGATCGATTAAACGTTCATCCTGTTTACAAAACAGTTGATACGTGTGCGGCAGAGTTTGAAGCATTCACGCCGTATCATTACTCCACATACGAGGAAGAAAGTGAAGTCCGCCCTCGTACCAAACCTGCAGTGATTATTCTTGGTAGCGGTCCCAATCGAATCGGTCAGGGAATTGAATTTGATTATTCATGTGTCCACGCCTCATTTACTCTCAGTAGCGCAGGGTTTGAAACAGTAATGATCAATTGCAATCCAGAGACCGTATCTACAGATTACGACACCTCAGATCGTTTGTATTTTGAACCTCTCACGTTAGAAGATGTGCTTGAGGTACTGAGAGCAGAGAGTGAAGCAGGGCCAATTCTTGGAGTGATAGCCCAGCTAGGAGGTCAAACCCCACTGGGTCTTGCCCAAGGATTGAAAGATGCTGGAATTACTATTCTGGGAACGAGTCCAGAGGCGATTAATCTTGCTGAAGATCGTGGTGAATTTGGCAAAGTTCTCTTAGCAAACGAGTTATTGGCGCCGGAGTGGGGAACAGCAAATTCATTTGCGGAAGCAGTCGACGTTGCAGAACGAATCAAATACCCGGTGCTTGTCCGTCCATCATTTGTGCTGGGTGGTCGAGGAATGGAAATTGTCTACGACGGTGATTCGCTCAAGAGCTTTATAGAAAAAGCTACGGAAATTACCCCGAATAAGCCTGTCCTAATTGATCGATTCCTTGATGATGCGATCGAGATAGATGTTGATGCCCTTTTTGATGGAACGGAACTTTATCTTGCGGGGGTCATGGAACATATCGAAGAGGCTGGTATTCACTCTGGGGACTCTGCCTGTGTTATGCCAACCATCTCGCTCTCACCTGACATGCTCGCGCAAATACATGGTGCAACGGAAAAAATAGCTCGGGGCGTTGGCGTTCGAGGTTTAATCAATATCCAATTTGCTGTTGCTATGGAGAAACTTTATGTTTTAGAGGCTAATCCGCGCGCATCTCGAACTGTTCCTTATGTTTCAAAATCAACTGGCGTTGCGCTCGCTAAAGCAGCAGCACGTATTGCAGTGGGAGAAAGTATCGCTGAACTTCGGGAAAAGGAATTGATCCCTCATGCTGCCATGGGAAAATCCAAAGGAGTATCAGTGAAAGAAGCAGTCCTACCCTGGAATCGATTCCGCAGAATAGATGGCCACGGAGTGGATTCTGTATTAGGGCCGGAGATGCGCTCTACGGGCGAAGTAATGGGAATTGCAGAATCTTTTGGTGCAGCTTACGCAAAGAGCCAAATAGCTTCCTTTGGGCCGTTGCCGATAGAAGGTTCAGTATTTATATCATTGACCGAACGCGACAAACTTCCTTCGTTAGAAGCGTGTCGGGCTCTTTCCCAATTAGGTTTTACTCTATTTACAACGAGTGGAACACATGCATTTTTACTTCACCATGGAATTTCATCTCACGTAGTACGAAAACATTCTGAAACGAGCGCTACCATTGAAATGTCGGCAGTTGATTTAATCCGTCAAGGAAAAGTTAATCTCGTCATCAACACTCCTATGGGTTCGGGAACTCGCCACGATGGCTGGCTCATACGAACGGCCGCAGTACAGCGTTCACTTGCGTGCATTACGACCGTACCAGGATTTAAAGCAGCTGTCTCTGGAATACAAGCGTTACGCGAGCAAGCTTTGCACGCCCGCTCACTACAAAGCTGGTTGGGTTTATGACGGTACCGTCAAAGGGAATTAATCGGAAAGCTAGCCAAATCTCGGCTGAAATTATTGGAAATAAGCGAGTTGGCGCGTATCACCATATGGTTTTTGCAGTTGGAACATTAGCAAGTTATGTGTATCCGGGAAATTTTGTTGCTATCGGCGTTGGCGGGCCAACATCGTCGATGATCTTGCGTCGCGCTTTTGCTGTATATCGATCACACGATCGTGGTAACTACGGAGGAACTATCGAGTTAGTTGTAGCGCCACATGGCCATGGAAGTACATGGTTAACTTCGTTGCCAATTCACTCAACAGTTGATCTAGTCGGTCCGCTTGGTACTCATTTTGGAATTCCTACCGAACCAATCAATGCACTGTTAGTTGGTGGCGGTTATGGTTCTGCACCGCTTTTTGGTTTGGCAGATCTTTTAAAATCTCAAGGCTCACGTGTAGATATGGTCATCGGAGCATCAACTGCGGGAAAAATTTATGCGCCTCTTGAAGGAAAAAGAACTGTGAACTCTATGACTGTAACGACTGAGGATGGATCATCTGGATTGCGCGGCAAGGTGACAGATGTCGTTCCGCGAATTATTGAAACGCATGATAGTGATGTTATCTATTCCTGTGGCCCCATGGCGATGTTGGCAGCCATCAATGACATTGCCTCTCGCTACGACCTACTCCATCAAGCTTCAATAGAAGAATCAATGGCATGTGGGATTGGCGTGTGTATGACGTGTGTTATTCCATTACGTGGTGATGATGGAGTATTACGCATGGTGCGAAGTTGTATCGATGGTCCAGTAGTAGACGGATCTCGCGTAACCTGGAATTCGCGGGGCGAAATTCCTTCCGGAACATGGGGAGAACTTCGTGGCTGATTTTGATTTCAGCGCAACATTTGGTGGTGCTAAATTTCCAAATCCCATTTTTACTGCCAGCGGGTGTGCAAGTTCGGGGAAAGAACTTTCTCAGTTTTTTGACCTGACTGAACTAGGAGCTCTCGTCACAAAATCGATCATGATCAAGCCTCGCAGTGGTCGCCCAACGCCACGAATGGCAGAGACGCCGTCAGGCATGCTCAATTCCATTGGATTACAAGGTCCTGGAATTGATGAATTTCTTTCGAACGATATTCCTTGGTTAGTGGAACAAGGGTCGCGAATTATTGTTTCTATTGCAGGTGAAACTGTCGATGATTACGGAGTACTTGCTCGACGATTGCGTTCAGTAGCTGGTGTGAGTGCGATTGAAGTGAATATTTCATGTCCGAATGTGGAAAACCGAGGCGCAGTTTTCGCCTGTGATCCTGTATCGGCTCGCGCTGTTGTCGAGCAAGTTCGTCGATCCCTCGGCGGAGAACTGCCGATTATCGTCAAACTTTCGCCAGATGTTACTGACATTACTCATATAGCTTCAGAAGTTATTTCGGCGGGCGCAGATGGATTAGCGTTAATTAACACGTTGCTGGGCATGGTTATTGATATCGACACGATGAAACCAAAACTTGGCGGCAAAACTGGTGGCCTATCGGGTCCAGCAATTCGACCAGTTGCTGTACGAGCTATCTATCAAGTACATCAGAGATTTCCCCATATTCCAATATTGGGCATGGGAGGCGTTTGCTCCGGTCGAGACGCTCTCGAACTTATCTGTGCAGGTGCAAGTGGAGTCTCAGTTGGCACTGCAACATTTGGAAATCCGACAGCTGCGATATCTATCAAGAATGAACTCCTTGGTTTATTGCGAGAGCGGGGATTTTCCTCAATGAAAGAAGCAGTTGGCTATGCGCATCGTCAATAAATGGTTCCACGATAATGAATCTGTCATCAATCGGAAAGTATGGGGATTGTGGGGAGTGATATGAGAGCACCCGCGCCAATTATTCTGGCGCTCGATACGCACGATCAGAGACAAGCTCGAACATGGATAGAACAAACACGAGATGTAATTTCGATTTATAAAATTGGCTTGGAATATTTCCTGTCATGTGGCAAAGCTGACGTCATGAAACTTACCGAAGAATTTGGCTGTGAAATTTTCCTCGATCTTAAACTTCATGATATTCCTAATACTGTACGCGGGGCTGTTCGCAGTATTGCTGAAATCTCACCACGTTTTTTAACAGTTCATGCTTCAGGTGGTGGCGCCATGATTGAGGCGGCCGCACACGAACTTCCTTCCGTAGAAATTACTGCCGTAACAATCTTAACTTCACTCAATGAACATGATGTTGACGAGATCGGGTTTGCTGATAAACCGTTGCCAAGTGCATTAAAACTTGCTCAATTAGCGGTAATACATGGAGCTCGAGCTCTTGTGTGCTCGCCACATGAAGTTGCGCAGATAAGAAAAATAGTGCCATCCCATATTTCATTAATCACTCCAGGTGTTCGCCCGACCGGCAGTGCGATTGGCGATCAACAACGAACCATGACTCCACAACAGGCGCTCGATGCTGGGGCTGATTTCCTGGTAATTGGTCGACCAATCACAGGCGCGCAGAGCCCATCGCGTGCGGCAGCGGACATTGCAACTGAACTTGAAATGAAACGGTTTAATTAATTCATGGGATCACCTCCGATTCAAACTCTTGAAGCTCGCCGTGCGGCATTGGTGAAGGCGGCGCAAGCACGAAAGGCACGATCGGAAGTTAAAAGTTCTCTTCGCGCAGGAACGATGAATATCAATTCCATACTGACAAGCGATAACGAGGCGATCAAACGTATGCGAGTACTTCACCTGCTTGTTGCGCTACCAGGTATTGGCGAGGTTCGCGCAATTGCGATCATGGAGCGGTGCAATATTTCACCTACCCGGCGAATACAAGGGCTAGGTATTCATCAGATTCGTGATTTAAAAAAAGAATTAGGTTGTGATTAATGCGCGGCAAATTACTTGTTCTCTCTGGTCCTGGTGGCGTCGGTAAAAGTACAATCTCTCAAGAACTTCGAAAGCATCACGAGTTCACTCTTTCAGTTTCTTACACCACTCGACTGCCTAGAACTGGTGAGATAGATGGAGTTCACTACCATTTTGTCACCAATGAAAAGTTTGACGAACTGATTTCTACCGATGCATTTCTAGAATTTGCAGAATTTGCAGGCAATCGATACGGCACGCCGAAGATTGATGTTGAAAAAGCGCGAGCCGCTGGCAAGAACGTTTTACTGGAAATAGAAATTTCAGGCGCCCGACAAATTCGCCAGCACGATCGTTCTGCCATATTGGTGTTCTTGATGCCGCCATCGTGGGAAGACTTAAAAGCTCGAATTCAAGGGCGGGGGACCGATTCGGCTGAGCGAATCCAAGCGCGCCTTGCATTGGCTGAGGCAGAAATGGCTGCAGCGCCTGAGTTTGATCATGTGATCGTTAATCATCGAGTCGAAGATGTCGTTAACGGGCTGATAGCCTTGGCCGCTACGTAAGTGGTATCTGCGGATTCAAGTACCGCTCGATATAGCGTAATAAATGCCGTAAAAAGGTATTGTGAGAAAAAGGAGTATGTGTGGCGCACATAGATGGAATCACTAATCCACCGATTGATGAATTACTCGACAAGGCTGGCTCAAAATACAGCTTGGTTCTCTATGCCGCTAAACGCGCACGACAGATTAATGCCTATTACTCACAGTTGGGCGAAGGACTTCTTGAATATGTTGGACCGCTCGTAGAGACACATATTCACGAAAAACCACTTTCAATCGCGCTCCGTGAAATCAATGACAACTTGTTGACTATCGAAAGTTTAGACGTAGCTTCACAGCAATAATTCCTATCGTTACTGGCTAGAAAGAACATCGATGACATCGCATCCCCGCGGTAGAGAAGTTGTACTTGGAGTAGGCGCTGGTATCGCTGCCTATAAAGCCTGCGATCTCGTTCGTCGATTACAGGATCATGGTTATCGTGTGACGGTTGTTCCTACACCCGCGAGTTTGCATTTTGTCGGTGCTGCTACTTGGGAAGCGCTATCTGGCCGAGCTGTGCACACTCAGGTTTGGGAGAACATTCCAGATGTTCCGCATATTGAGCTAGGACGCAAGGCCGATCTCATTGTTATTGCGCCTGCTACCGCTGATTTAATGGCACGAATAGCCGGTGGTCGAGCTGACGATTTATTAACTAACGTGGTTCTTGCATCAAGCGCACCGATTCTTTTTGTACCGGCGATGCATCCGCAGATGTGGCTAAATCCCGCAACAGTGACAAACGTTCAGACACTTCGCGAACGTGGTTATTTTGTTATGGATCCAGAAATTGGCAGATTGACTGGGAGTGATTCTGGTCAGGGACGTTTTCCGCAGACGCAATCAATTATGGAGCAGATTTCGCAGATCCACTCTCATGTTGCAGATTTAATGGGCAAGAAAGTAATTATCACAGCGGGTGGAACTCGTGAACCGATCGATCCTGTTCGGTTTATTGGCAATGCATCGAGTGGAAAGCAAGGATATGCGCTGGCATGGGCTGCAGCCTCTCGTGGAGCAGATGTAACACTTATTGCCGCAAATACTGAACTGCCCGACATCGAAGGAATCGAAACGGTACATGTTGTTTCGACCGAAGACATGGCGCGTGAAGTAGCTGAGAGATTTAGTGATTGTGATGTGCTTGTCATGAGCGCAGCAGTGGCAGACGCTAAACCAGTTCGAACGATGACTGAGAAGATCAAGAAAGATCAATTATCGAGAATCGAATTGATCAAAAACACTGACATTCTGGCAAATGCAGCCAAAGTACGTGCGCCACATCAAATTGTGGTTGGTTTTGCCGCTGAAACATCGGAGAATGCGGTCGAGCTAGGACGCGCGAAACGATTAGATAAAGGTGCACAACTCCTCTTTGTAAATAACGTCAAAGAGCATGTGATATTTGGGGCTGATCGAACTTCAGGTGTGTTGATCTCGGCGAGAGGAGAGCAGGGGGTCGTTGACGTAACAAAAGACACGCTTGCCCAACTCATACTTGATGAGGTCATCGAGGAGTTAAGGTACTCCAATGTCTAAACGGCTATTTACCTCTGAATCTGTTACTGAGGGTCATCCAGATAAAATCGCAGATCAAATTTCTGATGCGGTTTTGGATTCGTTATTAAGTCAAGATAAATCATCGCGAGTGGCAGTGGAAACGCTCATCACGACAGGACAAGTTCACGTTGCCGGTGAAGTAACAACGAATGGGTATGCCGACGTCATGGGATTAGTCCGTGAAACTGTACTCAATATTGGCTATGACTCCTCCGAAAAAGGATTCGATGGAAATTCCTGTGGCGTTTCTATTTCAATTGGACAGCAATCACAGGATATTGCAGTGGGCGTCGATCACGCCTTTGAGGAGCGAGTCTCGAATTCAATTGATCCACTTGATCTGCAAGGTGCTGGAGATCAAGGTTTAATGTTTGGTTATGCAACTCGTGATACACCTGAACTTATGCCACTGCCAATTTGGTTGGCCCATAAATTAGCCGAACGTCTTACCACAGTACGGAAAGATGGCACACTTGCCTATCTTCGACCTGATGGAAAGACCCAAGTTACTATTGAATATGACGGTAACAAACCGATTGCTCTTGAAACTGTTGTTATCTCCTCACAACATGCGCCAGAGATTGATGTTGCCAAAAAATTAGCCCCGGAGATTCAACGCCACGTTATTGAACCCGTATTGCAGGAAGTGTCATTGCCTGCACGTGATGTGAAAGTGCTCATCAATCCCACCGGCCGCTTCGTGATTGGTGGTCCTATGGGCGATGCCGGATTAACCGGAAGAAAAATTATTGTCGATACCTATGGTGGAATGTCGCGCCATGGCGGTGGAGCTTTCAGTGGAAAGGATCCTTCCAAGGTCGATCGCTCTGCCGCTTATGCCATGCGTTGGGTTGCGAAAAACGTTGTCGCTGCAGGATTGGCAGATCGATGTGAAGTACAAGTTGCTTACGCCATTGGAAAAGCGCAACCAGTAGGGTTATTTGTTGAAACATTCGGTACCGAGAAATTACCAGTAGGAGATATTCAAAGCGCGGTACTAGCAACTTTTGATTTACGACCAGCGGCAATAATTCGCGACCTTGATCTTTTGCGTCCGATTTATTCAAAAACCGCTGCGTACGGTCATTTTGGTCGTGAACTCCCAGATTTTTCATGGGAGAAGACGGATCGTGTTTCTGCTCTTCAGAAAAACGTAAGGGGCTAGACGATTTCCGTGGCATCGACAAAGCCACTTCGATTAAAACGCCAGAAAGTTCCAGAACAGATTGAGATCGGCGACGAGGTTGTTGACGTAATTCTTGATTCATCGGTTCGCCATCTCGATCAACCATTTACTTACGCACTACCGCGTGGCATGTCCGCAATTAGTCGTGGAAGTTATGTTGCTTGTCTATTCAATGGTAAACCACATCGTGGCATCGTTGTTAATGTTCGCCAGAAAACCTCGCGCGAACGATCACTTATTCCCATCTCATCATTACTTCACGAACTGCCACTTATTACTGCGCTTCAGTGGCAATTAATTGAGAAAGTTGCCTTGTTTTATGGAATTTCTCGGGCACACGCGATGAATTTTGCCTTTGCCTCGCCCGTGAAAAAGCGTCACACGATGAATGAAGTTGAAACACAACATTCAGCAAGAACAGAAAATCACTCTCGGCAACAAAAAACGAAGGTGAACACGACGTATTTTTATTATGCTGGTATTGGCGAAAATTATTATGAACGTGCTTTGGAGCAATCACGAAATCTTGCGCGTTCCGGACCGGTGATTTTAATCGTGCCAGATCAGCGAGATTTCGATCGGATGAGAGAGATGTTTACTTCTCGCCACATTGATTTCCATCCGTACACATCAACGATGTCTAAATCCGAGCTGTTTTCTAGTTATCACAAGGCACTTTTACAGACGCCTGGAATATATTTAGGAACACGAAGCGCTATCTGGTTACCAGTCGTAGCCACAGTGATCATAATCAACGAATTAGACGCCTCGTATACAGAACGCCATAGCCCATTTTTTCATTGTCGCGATATTGCGCTCTTACGAGCAGCCGTGTTTAACACCTCGCTTCATTTTATATCAGTAGCACCATCATTGGAGCTGTCATTGCTGGTGAAAGAGCGCAAAGTTTCGCTGGCAAATGGAGCATCCAAAAAATTTAGAGTATCTACAGAAAGCGAATCGCATCTTGCAGTAATTCGTAGAGGAATTTCACAAGGTCCTGTCCTTATCGTGGTTGGCGAGAAGGGCTATTACAACAGCGTCATTTGTTCGCAGTGTCGAAATCACCCTACGTGTCGTTGTGGTGGCAGGTTAACACTCAGCTCAACGAGAGAGTTCCGCTGTTCGCTCTGCGGTATGAGCCAATCGACGTTTCGCTGTCAATGGTGTCGCGGCGAAAAATATCTCTCGTATCGAAAGGGAAGCGAACGGATCGCGATGGAGATCGGTAAGGCGTTCCCTCACGCTGCACTGAAGATTTCTACACGTGATGTACCAATAGACATTATTAATGAAAATTGTATTGTCATCGCAACATTAGGAATGTCACCGCAAGCTCAATCTGGTTACAGTGCAATCGTCTTTCTCGATTGCGAAATGATCCTTAATCGCCCGTTATTACGAAGCGAGGAATTTGCTCGACTTCATTGGCGTACTGCGCTCTCCAATATTCGCGAGGGTGGGGAAGTGTATTTCTCTCTGCCCAATAACCATCGAGAAGTTCAATCAATCATCCGTCGCGACGGTTTTGTTGCGATCGATCGCGAGTTAGACGAACGCGCGAAATTATCCCTTCCGCCACATCGAGAAATGACAATTGTTACGAGTGCAACCCGCAGTATTTCTCAAATAGGAAGAGGGCTTAAGGATGAGTTCGGAGATTCCATCTCCATTAATCACGATGAACGTATTGGGGAATATCGACTTATTATTCGAGCCAAGCGCGATGTGATGTCCGCGGTTATTGGTGCGCTTGCAGATGTGCAGCGTCTGCGTAGCGCTCGAAAACAAAGTCCTTTAACTGTTATTCGTAATCCGATAGATCTCTAATATTCAGTATTCGATAGACTACTCCCGTGGCGATTCAATCAATTCGACTCTTTGGCGATCCAGTCTTACGTGAGAAGGCTCAACCGGTGATCGATTTTGATAAAGAGTTACGAAATTTGGTTCGGGATCTTACGGACACAATGATCGATGCACCGGGTGCTGGGTTAGCAGCTCCGCAAATAGGCGTTCCATTGCGCGTATTTGTTTGGCATGTTGATGACGAATTGGGACACCTAGTTAATCCATCCTTGGATTTAAGTGAGGAGCTTCAAGATGGCGACGAGGGATGTCTTTCATTCCCGGAGCTTCGCTATGAAACACCCAGAGCAATGCGCGTTGTTGCAAAAGGTTGGAACATGCATGGTGAACCGATAACTATCGAAGGAACTGAATTCCTTGCGCGCGCAATTCAACATGAAACCGATCATTTAGATGGAGTTTTGTTTATTGATCGCCTCTCTCAATCTTTGCGCAAGTCTGCGATGAAAGAGATTCGCGATTCAGAGTGGTTCAATCAAGCGCAAGCCTCCGGAATTGCGCCAACTATCAAAGTTTCACCTCATCGAACACTAGGCTTAGGACTTTAATCGCATTGCGGATAGCTATCGCCTCATCCTCATTGGTAGCTCTACCAACCTATGCATTGTTGAGTGGATCTGATAAGTATTCGATCGAGGCATTGATAACAACGCCTGACGCACAGTCTGGTCGCGGGAAGCTTATGAAACCCAATGACTTTTCTTCATTTTTTCAGAGTGATTCGCGACTATATAAACCTCATTCGTTATCTGAAGTATCCGATCTGATTGGCCGCCTCGCAATTGATCTTGTTATCGTCATTGCCTACGGAAAAATGATTCCACGAGCTCTTTTGAAACAACCTCGATACGGCTGGATTAATCTCCATTTTTCACTGTTGCCTCAGTATCGTGGTGCAGCGCCTGTCCAGCGCGCGATATTGGATGGTCAAACGAGAACCGGAGTGACTGTTTTTCAATTGGATGAAGGAATGGATACCGGTCCTCTCTTTGCTCATCGCGAATATGAAATCCCTCATCAAGCAACATCGGGTGAGGTACTTGCAGATCTATCAGACATTGGTGCAGCTTCTGTTGCTGAGGCTTTATTAAAAATATCGCAAGGGCAAACGCCAGAACCACAGGGGAATAGCGGTATTTCCATGGCACCTAAGATCACGAAAAATGAGGGTCGAATCAATTGGCACCGCTCTTCAACAGAGATAGTTAATTTAATTCGCGCATTTAATCCCAATCCGCTTGCCTGGACCATGCTTGAAGGAAGACGACTCACTATCGTAAAAGCGCATGTCATTGGCGAAAAAATGGGAGAGCCTGGCGAGATTTCAAGCAAGGATGGTTCGGTCGTCATTGGAACGTCCGATAATGCCATTCTCATTGACGTACTTACTCCGGAAGGTAAGCGAACGATGACTGGTTCGGAGTGGGTTCGTGGATTTCGACTCTCTGGTCAACGATGTCTTTAACAGCTCGATTTCTTGCCGCGGAAGTCTTGATTGATGTTGTGGTTGGTGACAAGTACAGCAATCTCATTTTACCTAAAACGTTGGCAAAAAGTGGTTTATCAGATCGTGATCGATCGCTCGCCACCGAACTGGTATACGGAACTATTCGTCTCAAAAAGCGTCACGATGCACGTATTGCTCACGTTTCTGAACGTTCTCTTTCAGATATCGACAGTAAATTGTTAGTGATTCTCGAAATGGGAGTTCATCAACTTTATGAGATGCGTATACCTGATCATGCTGCGGTCACTGAAACAGTTGATATTGCGAAAAAAATATGTGGTCAGGGAAGTGGCGCTTTCACCAACGCAATTCTGAGGCAGTTGGTGAGAAATACTGATATCCAATTAACCAACGACGAGCATTCATCACATCCAGAGTGGATCGTATCCAGCTACCGAGATGCGCTACGAGATGAAAAGCAGACACAAGCGCTCCTCGAAGCGAACAATGCACCAGTTTCGCCAACGCTTGTAGCATGGCCCGGTAAGTCATCTCTCAAGGAATTAGTTGATGCAGGCGCTCAACATATTGCAGGAACGCGCTTTGCGGCGCAGTACGCTGGCAATCCAGCAACCCTGCCTGCTATCAAAGAGCGGCGAGCAGGAGTTCAAGATTACGGTTCACAATTGGTAACAGAGTTATTTGCTTCAACCCAAAATTCCCATTTGCGATGGTTGGATATGTGTGCTGGCCCAGGAGGAAAGAGTGCGCTGCTGAGCGCTTTACTCCCAAAAAATGCGAATGATTTTGTCGCCAATGAGATCTCACTGCCGCGTGCAGAACTTGTACGACACGTCATTCATCATGGGATCGTAAACACTGCCGATGCGCGTTCGATGTCGGGTGAAACTTATGATCGAATTTTATTGGATGCACCGTGTTCGGGAATTGGTGCGCTTCGGCGCAGGCCGGAATTGCGTTGGCGCCGTTCCTTGCAGGATGTTAAAAATCTTGTGATATTACAACGCGAACTTTTTGACTCTGCTGTCCGCAATATCGCACCAGGAGGTTTGATCGGTTACGTTACGTGCTCGCCTCATGTTCATGAAACTCGTCAGCAAGTACGACATTTCCTCAAAACGTATCCAGATATCTCACTGATGTCATTAGAGCCATATATGGCGGCCATTGAAGTTCCCGAGCGTTATCGCGATGCACTCCTTGAAGACGGAACTTTGCAGTTATGGACACACCGTCATGAGACTGATTCTATGTTTATGGCGTTGTTTCAACGTCGGAGCTAATCGACCACCAGTACCATTTAAAAAAGAGAATGATTAGTACCATAGGCTCATGCACGCTATTCGTATTTTTCCCAGCATTTTAAATGCAAATTTCGACAATTTGCCTGGCGAGATCAAGCGCGTTGCAGAGACAGCAGACTATATCCATCTTGACGTTATGGATAATATTTTTGTCCCGAATTTCACCTTTGATTTCGATCGAGCATCGTCAATTATTGATAGTAGCGTTCTTCCGATAGATGTCCATTTAATGGTTGATCACGCCGATATCATTGCACCTCGATATGCGCAGACCAATGCGGCAAGTATTACATTTCATATAGAAGCGACGCGTGATGTGGCAAGCACAATTTCGCAAGTAAAAGAACATGGCAAACGAGTGGGATTAGCAATCAAACCCAAAACACCCATTGACGTTATAGAGCCTTTCCTTCGTAGCCTTGACATGATTTTAGTGATGACGGTTGAACCGGGATTTGGTGGACAGAAATTTATGTCCGACATGATGCCCAAAGTGAAGCAAGCTCGAGAGTGGTTAGATCGCGAGGGATTGCGTGATACGTGGTTACAACTCGATGGTGGAATTTCTTTGGAAACTATAGGAATTGGTGCGCTTGCCGGAGCGGATACTTTTGTAGCGGGAAGTGCGGTGTATCGAGCGGAAAATCCTGCTGTCATGGTTGAAGAATTGCGTCATCGCGCATTGACGTGCATGGAACAAAAGTGAGTGGGCCACAACTATGAATATCTTACGTTGGCTCTTTGAAGCCCAGATCATTCTCGGGAGCAAATCCATTGCATGGCGAGAAGTTATCGGTGGAAGTCTTGGACTTGCCAGTGCGATTTTAGGCGCGCGTAGAATCGTTGCCGCCTGGCCCATTGGAATTGTCGGTGACGGCCTTCTCTTTACTGTTTTTCTCGGCGCAGTTTTTTCCTACGGTGATTCCACACAGCATGCAAATTTCTACGGACAAGCGAGTAGAAATCTTTTGTTAATTGTTGTCAGTTGCTATGGATGGATTCGGTGGCGCTCCAATCAACGTTCAGGTGGTGTACATCAGCCACCTATAGTCCCGCGATGGACAACGAGGAGAGAAAAATTCATTCTCATTCCAGCCGTTATCGTGTTCTTTCTTATTGCCTCACAAATCTTCAAAGCTCTCGGCGAGAGCGGAACTTGGTTATTTGTTGATACCTGGATTTTTACTGGAACCGCACTTGCCACGTATGGCATGAGTAGGGGATACGTTGAATTTTGGTTGGTGTGGGTTGCTGTTGATCTTGTTGGTGTTCCGTTTGCCTTCTCAAATGGGTATTACCCCACAGGCACGCTTTATGCGATCTACCTCCCGTTCGTTATTTGGGGTTTCATCTCATGGTTGCGGATTTCACGTAATACTGGCGTTTCACAAATGAAACACGCCAACCCCTCGTAATACTCTAAAATCTGACAGTGAAAACATTCGACATGTTGTGGGCTGAACTGCAAGAAAAGTCTCGAACTCGCCCAGCAGATTCCGCGACAGTTAGTGCTCTCGATAGTGGAATTCATGAGATGGGTAAGAAAATTCTCGAAGAAGCTGGTGAAGTATGGCTGGCAGCCGAATACCAAAAAAACGAAGAGCTTGCACTAGAGATTAGTCAATTGCTCTATCGCATACAGATCATCATGCTCGCCCGCGGAATCTCACTCGATGATGTTTACAAGGAATTGTGATGACTCTGAAAATAGCGTTGCCTAACAAAGGTTCCCTTTCTGAGTCAGCGACTCAAATACTTCGAGAGGCGGGCTATCGACAACGTAGTGATGCCAAAGATTTAGTTTTACTCGATCCCGAAAATGGCGTGGAGTTTTATTATCTTCGGCCGCGCGATATCGCTGTATATGTTGGAACAGGCGAGCTTGCGGTAGGAATTACCGGTCGCGATCTCCTTATAGATTCTGGCTCGCAGGCTCGCGAGGTAATGGCGCTTGATTTTGGACACAGTACTTTCAGATTCGCGGCAAGAGAACCTCTCTCCGTTGAAGCTTTATCAAAAAAACGGATCGCAACCGCGTATCCAGGTTTAGTATCAACCTATCTTGCTTCGCACAAGGTGGATGCACAGGTAATCAAACTTGATGGTGCAGTTGAAGGATCTATTAGATTAGGCGTAGCTGATGTTATTGCTGATGTTGTGTCTACCGGGGGAACGCTTCGCCAGGCTGGACTCGTTTCATTCGGCGAGCCACTTTTGATAAGTGAAGGTATTCTCATTGAACGTCAAGGAGCACCTCGTTCGATCGAATTTGAAACATTGATTCGTCGTTTGCAAGGTGTTGTTATTGCACGACAGTATGTTTTAGTTGATTACGATGTCGCTGAAAAGGATTTAGAGCAAGCTTGCGCGGTAACGCCTGGTCTTGAATCCCCAACAATCTCACCACTGCAAAAAGCTGGATGGGTGGCTGTTCGTGCGATGGTACGAAAAAAAGAGGTTCATCGAGTAATGGATGAGCTCTATACATGTGGAGCGCGTGGAATTTTGGTTACGGATATCCATGCCTCGCGCCTTTAAGAGTTTGCGACTGCTTGTTGCACCGTTTCACGATCAATTCCCAACAAGTAAATAACGCTATCCAAATAAGGATTTGAAATTGAAGAATCTGCTGATTCTTTTACTAATGGTTTGCCATTAAAGGCGATGCCAAGTCCAGCTATTGTCAGCATGTCAATATCATTTGCTCCGTCACCTACTGCAACAGTTTGCGAAAGCGGTATTGATTCTTGCGTTGCAAAATCACGAAGGGCTTGCGCCTTAGCGCTACGATCAATAATAGGTCCGTGAAGTTCGCCAGTAATAACGCCATCTCGAATTGACAGTGTATTGGCGCGGACAAAATCGAGCTGGAGAGTGTCAGCAAGAGGCTGGATAACTTGTATGAAACCTCCTGAAACAACTCCTACTTTATGGCCGAGATGATGGAGCGTACGCACGAGCGTTTTAGCGCCGGGGGAAAGCGTAATAAGTTCCCTTACCTCATCAATAACGTGTTCTGGAAGATCTTTCAGGAGAGATACCCGCTTTGCGAGAGATTCAGAAAAATCAATCTCTCCTCGCATCGCCTGATCTGTAATGCTCGACACTTCATCAAATCGCCCTGCCTTCTGGGCTAGGAGATCAATGACCTCTTGTTGAATAAACGTGGAATCTACGTCGAGAAGTACTAGCCTTTTATTACTACGCCGAATTGATGAAGCTTCCATCGCAATGTCACAACTTTTTTCGAGAGATACACGGGCAAGTGATCCCTTCAGTTGCGACACACAATCTGGATCGACAGATATTTCAAGATCAAAGGCTGTTACCGGATAGGAAACTGTTCGATGTATGCGTTGAATATTTCCAGAATGAGATGCGATGGCGTGAGCGACGGCCGCAATAGCTTCTGGTAACAGTGGTGAGCCAAGAACAACGACATGCAACTCACTTCGAGATGATCGAGATTGTTTTTCACTCTCGGTGAATTCAGCAGCAAAATCTAGCCCAAGGCGGTGAGCAACATCGTTCATTTCCCGCTCTATCGCTTTGCTATGGGCGGGGTCTGATTCGATGAGGACAGTCAGAAGTAATCTGCCTTTGATAACCACCTGCTCTATATCTACGATCGAGATGGCATATGACGAGAGCGCGGTGAAAATCGAATCCGACTGGCCAGATTTATCGTCACCGCTAAAGAGCAAAAGCCCAGAGAGACGTGTTGGTGCAGGTGCGCTCATGAGTAGATTTTATCGGTATCTTTCTCGTCTATGAGTTCGATCATTGAATTGCGCGATGTTCACGTTCGTCGCGGGATGCGAACAATTTTAGGTCCAATTTCATGGAAAGTTGAGCCTGGCCAACGATGGGTCATTCTCGGTCCCAATGGGGCTGGAAAAACAACACTCCTTAATCTCTGCGCGACATTCATGCATCCTACGCAAGGTAGCGTCGACATACTTGGCCATACTTTAGGAAAAGTTGATGTTTTTGAATTGCGTCCAAGAATTGGATTCGCCTCGAGCGCCATGGGAGAACTGCTTCCTGCCGATGAATTAGTCATAGATATTGTGCTTACTGCAGCGTATGCCGTAATGGGGCGCTGGATCGAAGAATATGATTTATGGGATGAATCTCGCGCCAAAGCTTTGCTCACAATTTTCGGCGTACGAGAGATTGCTCAACAGTATTTCGGAACTTTGAGTGAAGGTGAGCGCAAACGAGTACAAATCTCTCGCTCCTTAATGGCAGATCCGGAACTATTGTTACTTGATGAACCGGCTGCAGGTTTAGATTTAGGAGGTCGTGAGGATATTTTGCGACGGATATCAGATTTTATGAATGATCCGAGTGCGCCTGCGACAGTTATTGTCACCCATCACATTGAGGAGATACCGTCCGGAACGACGCATTGTTTACTTATTAAAGATGGAAAGGCTCTCGCACAAGGGCCAATTGGAGTCACTCTGACTTCAGAAAATCTCACTGCTCTTTATGGAATTGAGGTTGTAGTTCAGAATCTTGCTGGTCGTTATTTTGCCCGCGCGCAATAATGTCGTTTTTTCGAGAACTTCCAGGCGATTGGTGTAGTCAGTTAAATTTTCTGGAGCCGGTTTTTAAATCCCTCGAAGAAAAGCTAACTCACGAAGCCAACACTGGCGCAGAAATTCTTCCCTCTCGCAAGAATGTCTTCCGCGCACTTTCTGTGGCATGCGAAGATGCTCGCGTTGTCATCGTTGGGCAAGATCCTTATCCCAACCCACACCATGCCATGGGCTTATCGTTCTCCGTTCCGAGAGGAACACGGCCGTTGCCTGCTTCTCTTGTCAACATTTTAAAAGAAATTCGAAATGACATCGGAGAGGATAGTCAAGCGATCAATGGTGATCTCACTCCGTGGTGTGAGCAAGGGGTCGTGTTGCTCAATAGAACTCTCACAGTTCGCGCCGGTGATAGTGGGTCTCATCAAAAAATAGGCTGGCAGAAAATAACTGATGAAATTGTTCGACGTTACGCTCATCATGGCGCGATCGGAATTTTATGGGGGCGATCTGCACAGGAATTAACAGGGTTATTTCCAGCCCATCGAGTAATTACGGGAGTTCATCCGAGCCCGTTATCGGCGCATCGAGGTTTTTTCGGATCAAAACCATTTTCACGGGCTAATCACATTTTAGAAATATCAGGAAAACCAGCTATTCGTTGGTAAAAAAACCGGGGTTCAGTTAACTGAACCCCGGTTTTTTGTTTACTTCTGTAAAAGCGTATTGCTTAACCAATCCAAGTATTGATTGGAGATGACAAGAAGTACACCATGAAGAGCCCTGAAACAAGGAGCAAAAGTGGATGAATCTCACTTCGTCGACCTTGCAAGAAACGAATCACAACGTACGTAACAAAACCGGCACCAATACCTACTGTGATGTTGTAGGTGAAAGGCATCAAGATGATGGTAAGAAATGCTGGAATTGATATTCCAAGGTCATTCCAATCAATGTTCTTGATACCGGTCATCATTAAGAATCCGACGATGACAAGCGCTGGTGTTGCTGCCTCATAAGGAATGATCGCAACAAGTGGTGCCAGAAATGTTGTCAGCAGGAAGCAAATTCCAGTGACAACTGAAGCAAGACCTGTTCGAGCACCTTCGCCGACGCCTGAAGCAGATTCGATATAGGACGTATTTGAGGAAACGCTAGCTGCGCCACCAGCGGCAGCGGCGAGCGAGTCGATCAAAAGAATCTTTTCAGTATTAGGAACATTTCCATCCCTATCGACCAAACCAGCTTCGTGACCGATAGCTGTCATAGTTCCCATCGTGTCGAAGAAGTCTGCGAGGAGCAGCGTGAAAACAATAAGAAGCGCGGAAATTACGCTAATTCTGCTAAAGGAACCAAAGAGATTGAAGTGGCCAAGCAATCCGAAATTAGGGGTTGAAACCACCTGATCTGGCATTGCAGGAACATTGAGACCCCATCCTTTGGGATTAACTTTGCCGGTAGCGCCATCGAAATTTGGACCTATTTTGAAGGCACTCTCAATCGCAACTGCTGCGATAGTAGAAACGACGATACCGATCAGGAGCGCTGCTTTTACTTTTCGCACCATGAGCGCCACCATCAGGAATAGGCCAAATGCAAAAACCAGAATTGGCCAACCAACCAAAGTTCCACCATCGCCTAGCGTTACCGGAACGGGACCTTGAGAGGTTCGTCGAACAAAACCAGAATCGACGAGTCCAATGAGTGCAATAAAAAGACCGATACCAACTGATATGGCGATCTTTAATTGAGTTGGTACTGCACGAAATACTGCGACACGGAATCCAGTGAGAACAAGCACCGTAATGATGAGACCTTCAAGAACTACAAGTCCCATTGCATCGGCCCATGTCATTCGTGATGCGATACCTACCGCAACAAATGTATTGAGACCAAGTCCAGTTGCAAGTGCGAGTGGGAAATTTGCCACAACGCCCATAAGAATTGACATGACACCGGCGACAAGAGCTGTTGCAGCGGCAACGAGTGCGAGATTTGGCGCATCGCCACCTCCAAGGAATTTGCCGTCGCCATCTTTTGCTAATCCAATAATCAAAGGATTAAGCGCCACGATGTATGCCATCGTGAAGAAGGTGACAACGCCACCACGGATTTCTTGACCTACGGTTGAGCCACGTTGCGAGATTTTGAAATAACTATCGAGCATGACCTACCCCTCTGTTTTGGTATCGGGGGTGTTTGCGACCCCGTGCGGAAGCGGTCCACAGACCGGGGGAATATGGATAAACCGTACGCGTTACCGGGAAGTAAGTCGGGATACCACTCCGAAAGCGATGGCGATTGATTGACCGATAAGGAGGGCGAAAAGGGCTGTTCCTAAACCAATTCGTCCACCGAGCGACCATCCGATGAGAAATACGATTATTTCAAGGGTGAGTCGAACCCGACCAACGCGGATTCCTGTCTTGTTATGTACCGCTGTCATTAATCCATCCCGCGGACCAGGGCCCCACATACAGGTGATGTAAAGGGCGGACCCAACACCAATCGCACCAATTCCTAGAAGTGAATAGACAAGTCCAGTAAAGAAGCGATGTTGCGCTGGAAACAGTGCCAATCCCACTTCAAGCGCGCTCGGTATGACGATAATATTAAAAAAAGTTCCAATTCCAGCCCGCTCTTTTAATGGCACCCAGAGAATTAAAACAGCAACGCTGATAATTGCCGTGACAGTGCCAATAGGCAAACCTATTTTCGTGGATATACCTTGGGCTAATACGCTCCATGGAGAATTTCCGATAAATGATTGCAAGAGCAAAGCTTCGCCTAAGCCAAAAATAGAGAGACCGGCAATCAATACTAAAAAACGAACGACAGTGCGTGACGACAGATCACAATCCCATTGACTTGATGCAGACCATGGCGTGAGGGGGATTGTTCTATGTGGTCTTAAGAAGTTCCCGAGCCACGACACTAACCTAAGATAGCCTGCTTCAATGGAATTGAGCTATTGGCAATCAATTGTTACCGGCTTCCTTCAGGGAATCACTGAATTATTTCCGATCTCCAGTTTAGGACATGCAGTCCTAGTCCCAGCCTGGATCGGTGGTTCATGGGAAAGATTTATTACAGATCCGCAATCGTATTACCTCACCGTAACAATTGCGCTCCATGCAGCAAGCGCGCTTGCGCTATTTTTCGTCTTTCGACAACGATGGTACGAAATGTTTTCTTCGTCGATACGTTCATTGGGCAAGCGAGAATTCACGCACCATCACACACGATTATTGATTCTGATAATCATTGCCACTATCCCGGTCGCGGTATTGGGTTACGTGTTTGAGGAACCAATCCAAAATATGTTCGGTGATCCGCTACCAAGCGCTCTGTTCCTCTTTATTAATGGTCTAATACTTATTGCAGCCGAACGGCTTTCTCGATCAACGCATAATGTGCCGTCACGCGAGGCAGCCGATAATGAAATTGTTAACCATATTTCATCAAAAAATGCCTTCGTGATTGGTTTTGCTCAATCGTTAGCGCTTTTTGCTGGAATTAGTCGCTTTGGAATCACAATGAGCGCTGGGCTATTACGGAAAGTTAATCATTCGGTAGCTGCAGAATTTGCTTTTCTGTTAGCTCTGCCCGTCATTGCTGGCGCAGCTCTACTCAAATTACCTGAATTATTCACCGAGGAAACATCCCATCTTGCTGGTCCAGTTATAGCTGGGTCGGTGGTTTCGTTTTGCGCAACGTATGTATCCGTCAAATTCCTCGTTCGCTGGTTCAAGACAAAGACGCTTTACCCATTTGCCATTTATTGTCTCGTCGTAGGCGTAATTTCGATGATCAGGTTTATGTAATGTTTCCAGGAATTGGCACGGTAATTAATGTTGTTGCAATCGTTTCCGGTGGCGCGCTCGGTGTTATTCTCGGGGGTAAATTCTCTGAAAAAACTCGTCATCTCATCACGGATATTTTAGGTCTGATCACTTTAGTTTCCGGGGCTTCTGCTGTTACAGCGCTGTGGTCAGGCAAACTTACCGATGCACTTCCGCAAGGTTGGCCATTTATGGTTGTTCTTTTCTCTCTATTATTGGGCGGAATCTTTGGAAGTGCCTTGAAAATTGAAGAGCGTCTGGAAAGTACGGGCAGTTTTCTTCGTACAAGACTTGAAAGGAACAAGAGCGAATCAACTTTTGTTGAAGGATTTGTTGCCTCGTCGCTGGTGTTTGCAATTGGTCCATTGGCAATCCTCGGCAGTATCTCGGATGGCATGAGCAACGGGATTGATCAGCTTGTTCTTAAGAGCACCCTAGATTTTTTCGCCGCGATAGCTTTCGCTGCCTCATTAGGGTGGGGGGTTGCTGCGTCGGCAATTCCGGTAGGTGTGTATCAGGGATTATGGACTGTGGTTGGTCTTTTTCTTGGAACAATTTTAAGCGAGTACCAAATTGATGTGATGACAGCAGTTGGTGGAATTTTATTAATTGGGATTGGATTACGTCTATTGCGTATCAGAGAAATTGCGATTGGCAATATCTTGCCAGCGCTATTTATCGCCCCGCTGTTTGCCTATCTCATAGCTCATTAAAAAAAAATTTTGAAAATTAATTAAATGGCAATGGATCATGGCGCGCAGACTGTGATTTTCGAGCAGTAACACGGCGCATATGATGACGACGGCAGAGCACTTCATAGGCAATTACTGGTTCAGATGAGAAGGTACTGTCCTCGGGATTTTCAGTTGGCGCGCGAGTATCTCCCACAACAACCTGATCTCCTTCTGTGACCATGATGCCATCCACAGTGCGTGCATTATGAGTGGCTCGTTCGCCACACCAGCAGAGCGCTTCAACCTGAAGAGTATTCACACGGTCTGCAAGTTCGATGAGTCGCGCCGAACCTGGAAATAATTTTGTTCGAAAATCAGCCAAAATTCCGAATGCAAAAACGTCGATTCCTAGCCCATCGACGATGCGCGCTAATTGTTCGATATGTTCTGGTTGATAAAACTGCGCTTCGTCGCAAATAACATAATCAACCCGTTCACCACGAGAAAGCGCATCGACCACATATTTATGAATGTCTACTTCGGGTGTAACTTCCAAAGCTTCTGCGCGCAAACCTAACCGTGATGAAATTGCACCGACGCCAGCACGATCGTGGGACGAAAAGATCAATCCAGTTCGCCCTCGGCTTTGATGATTATGCGCGGTTTGTAGCGCCAGCGTTGATTTACCGCTATCCATCGTTCCGCAGTAAAAAATTAGTTGCGCCATTATGTACTCATCACCGTCGAAATCTTAACCGATGGAAAAAACCTGTTGATTTTCTGTCTCCCATCAAGTTGGGAAATCTCCATGACAGATGAGAAACCCACTACAGTGCCGCCGTTTTCAGTAAGCAATTGTGCAGTTGCTATAGCTGTGCCGCCGGTAGCGAGCACATCATCGACAATGAGATAACGACCGCCAGGGATCACGGCATCCTTGTGAACGTGTAGCGAATCAGTTCCATATTCTAAATCGTAATTTACGGAGTAACTTGGTCGAGGTAGTTTGCCGGGCTTGCGAATGGGAATGAAAGGCAAATGCTCTTCTAGCGCCATCGCTGCACCAAAGATAAAGCCACGAGCTTCAATGCCTACGATGGCGGAAATGTCATGTTTGATTGATTGGAAGAGAGTGAACATCTCATGTACGCAGAAGCGAAATGCTGTTGGTGAGGAAAGAATTGGCGTGATGTCTTTGAAAAGAATGCCAGGTTTGGGGTAGTCAGGAACATCAATAACGAGTTGCGCGATATCGACATTTTTCACGGTTCGTAAGTTACTCTTAAAGTGCATTCTGGTGTCCGAACGGGGACTTGAACCCCGAAGGCCTTGCGGCCACTAGCACCTCAAGCTAGCGCGTCTGCCAATTCCGCCACCCGGACGAGTGAGACCGATACGATAGCAAGTCACACCGGTGAAGGAAAACTGATCTTGGGAAATGCGACTTTTCGCGAGAGGATCTCGTCATGAAATTTACTCCAGAACAGATTACCGAACTTGAAACAGATGCAATTCGAATCTGCCGTGAATTAATACAAATTCCCAGCGTGAATTACGGTGAAGGCAAAGGCGATGAGCGAGCAGTTGCGGCATATGTTGTTAAAGAATTGGCAGACGTTGGAATCGCTTCCGAGGTAATTGAGACTGCGCCACATAGGCACAACGTCATTGCTCGAATGTCTGGATCAAATCCTGGGCGCGCAGGTCTTGTACTCCATGGCCATATTGACGTTGTGCCCGTTAATGCTGATGATTGGAGTGTCGATCCTTTTGGTGGCGTCATTAAGGACGATTGTATTTGGGGACGTGGCGCAGTAGATATGAAAAATATGGATGCCATGATTCTTGCAACTGTTCGACTCTGGAAAAAGATTGGTTACATACCGCCACGAGATATCGTGATTGCTTTCTTCGCTGACGAAGAAGCGGGGAGTGTTTTTGGTTCGCGATGGTTGGCAAAAAATCGACCGGAATTATTTGCTGGGTGTTCGGAAGCAATTTCTGAATGTGGTGGATACTCCATCACCTTAACAACAGGTCAGCGTCTTTATTTAATTGAAACAGCGGAGAAAGGCATCAACTGGATGAAGCTCACTGCTCGTGGAACAGCGAGCCATGGGTCATTAGTTAATCCAGATAATGCAGTAACAGCGTTAACCCAAGCGGTAGCAAAAATTGGATCATTTAATTGGCCCGAACGTCCAACGAAAACTATGCGAATATTGATGAAGAAAATTGCAGAAATCACAGGCTCGCCATTCGATGAGAAGAACATGCGGCCTTTACTTAAATACCT
>CAZQWU010000004.1:0-49677 GCA_964597305.1 uncultured Bifidobacterium sp. | reverse complement strand
TGGAGTGAAGAGCAAGCACGAATCAAGGCTGAACTTGATGCGGTGGCTATGCCACGAGAAGAACTCTTCGATCAAGAAAAAGTAGATAATTCTCGCGCAGTCAACGAATAATTAAATCCAACTGGGAAACCACATTCGGGCGTGCCACTGATCATAGGGAATTATTTGGCCGAGATAAATTGGCAGAAAATAAAGAAAACAGAGACCAATTGCGAGGTAGAGTCCGTAAACCGCGCGTAATCGTTGTTTATAAACGGTTATTTGAGGAGCTGACATAGAGCGACTGTCGACAAATATCGAAAGGCAATACACAATCGCCAAGATAAGAAACGGTTCAAAAACTATTGAATAAAAGGAGAAAACTGTTCGTTTTTGAAATGCAAACCACGGTAGGTATCCGGCGACAATCCCACTGAGAATGAGCATTCCTTTTTTATCGCGACGACTGATTGTGTAACCCACTGTTATAAAAATCGCAAGTGTGCCAGCCCACCAGAGAAATGGCGTTCCGAGGGCAAGTATTTCTTGTGAACAACTTTGACTTGCACATGTCGGTGATTCATAAAAGAACGATGTTGGTCGGCCAAGAATTAACCATGACCAAGGGTGCGCAGAATATGAATGAGCTTGGATTAATCCGGTATGGAAATTCAACATTTCTCGATGATATTTCCAGAGAGAGATCAAAGGATTCGATGAAATATTTCTATCCCACCCGGTATGAGTAATGAACCATCCCCACCATGTCGAGAGATAAACAAGAGGCGGGATAAGAATGAATTGCGGAATCCATACCAACGATAACTTTTTATGTGTTCGGAAGTCTCGCAATACCGCAAGTGCAATAAAGATCAATGCAAAATAGATTCCGCTCCACTTCACAGCACATGCGGCTGCAAGTGAAATACCTAATAACCAATTATTTTTCCTTAAGAAAAACCAAAAACTTAACAGCGTAAAAAACATCAAGAAAATATCGAGAAGCGCTGTTCTCGACATGACCAAGTGGAGTCCGTCTAATCCAGTCAGTAGCGCTGCACTTAACGCGAGAAATTCTGAGGAAAAAAGATCACGTGAAATGCGATAAATAAGATAAATGGAGAGAGTTCCGATAAGAGCAGCGCTGATACGCCAGCCAAATTCGCGATCACCAAAAATCTTAATCCCGGCAGCGATAAGCCATTTACCCAAGGGTGGATGCACGACAAATTCAGCTTGTGCTTTATCCATTTCCACCAAGTGTGCAAGGTAATCGCGAGCGCCATCGACGTAATACACCTCATCAAAAACAAATCCTTTGGGCGAACCCAGATTCCATAGTCGAAGAATTAAACTCAGTATCAAGATTCCGATGAGACTCATTCGCTCACGCATGGTCCGCATGACACAATTACAGCATGTCGCAATTGATATTGGCAGGAGTTCCGTTAGGCAATGTCGGTGATGCCTCGGAACGGTTACGTCAGGCTCTCAGCGTTGCGACTCATATTGCCGCGGAAGATTCTCGAAAATTAACGCGGTTATGTCAGGATCTTGGAATTGAACATCATGCCAAGGTCACATCTTTTTTTGAGGGAAATGAAGACGAAAAAGTTGATCACCTTATAGAAATTATCGAATCGGGCCATGACCTTCTTGTTGTAACGGATGCTGGCATGCCCACGGTAAGTGATCCCGGGTTTCGACTGGTTCGCGAGTGTGTGCGCCGCAAAATTTCTGTCTCTGTATTGCCGGGGCCAAGTGCAGTAATTACCGCACTAGCGCTTTCAGGTTTGCCTTCAGATCGATTTACTTTCGAGGGATTTGTTCCACGCACCAGTGGTGCGCGAGATACTTTTTATCTGGGCTTACTCCACGAACCTCGAACAATTGTGGCATTTGAAGCACCACATCGATTGTGTGATTCGCTTGATTCTGCTCATCGATATCTCGGAGACAAGCGCGCAATCGTCATATGTCGAGAGATGACAAAAACGTATGAAGAAGTGTTTCGCGGAAATTTGAGCGAAGCTCTTCACTGGAGTCAATCAAAACCTATTTTGGGTGAAATAACTTTAGTTATTGCAGGATTTGACCCAGCAGAATTGGAATATTCCGAAGACGAAGTCATCAACGCAGTCCTTGAACAAGAAAGTCTCGGGCACCCCCGTAAAGCAGCAATTTCTGAGGTCGCTCAACGTTTCGATATTCCGAAGAGATTAGTTTTTGATGCCATGGTTCGGCATAAACGCGAAACTGAATAGGATGTACAGGTGACTGAACAGAAAGCGTTTTACCTCACCACACCTATTTATTACGTCAATGATGCCCCCCATATTGGTCATGCCTACACAACGGTTGCAGGGGATGTCTTAACTCGATGGCATCGACAACGAGGTGAAGCGGTCTGGTTTCTCACAGGCACAGACGAACATGGTCAGAAAGTGATGAGAACTGCAGAAGCTCATCACACCAAACCACAAGAGTGGTGTGATCAATTGGTAGAGAGCGCGTGGAAACCAACCTGGAGATCACTCAATATCGCCAACGATGATTTCATTCGAACAACGGAGAAACGCCACGAAACTCGTGTGCAACGATTTTTGCAAGGATTAATGGAAAAAGGATTTATATACGAGGGAAAGTATGAAGGTCCCTATTGCGTTGGTTGTGAAGAATTTAAACTCCCCGGTGATCTCATAGATGGCAATTGCTCGATCCATTCAAAACCAGTTGAGTCAGTGAGCGAAACAAATTGGTTTTTTAAATTGTCTGCTTTTGTTACACCATTGCTTGAGCATTACAAGAAAAATCCATCTGCCTGCGAACCTGAGAGCGCGCGCAACGAAGTGATCGCATTTTTAGAAGGAGGCGTTCAAGATTTATCAATCTCCCGCTCGACGTTCAATTGGGGAATAGAAGTTCCTTGGGATTCACGACAAGTTGTTTACGTTTGGTTTGATGCGCTACTTAATTACGCCACAGCAGTTGGCCTCGGCGAAGATCCCACAAGCGAATTAGGAAGAAAATTCGCAAGTACGTGGCCGGCAGATGTTCACTTAGTAGGAAAAGATATTTTGCGATTCCATGCGGTGATTTGGCCAGCGATGTTGATGGCAGCGGGGATTGCGGTACCGAAAAAAGTATTTGCCCATGGCTGGTTACTTGTTGGTGGCGAAAAGATGAGTAAGAGCAAATTAACTGGAATTGCTCCGGGCGACATTACTGATCATTTTGGCGTCGACGCATTTCGATATTATTTTTTACGCGCAATACCGTTCGGGAGCGATGGTTCGTTCTCGTGGGAGGATATGTCCGCCCGTTATACAAGTGAGCTTGCGAATGATTTTGGAAATCTTGCTTCGCGCCTTGCTGCTATGGTGGAGAAATACTGTGAAGGAAAATTACCTCAACCAGTTGCCTGCCTTGAGTTGGAATCAGCGTTGCGCGAAACCGCAGAGCAGGCAGATAAAGCAATGTGCGCGCTAGATTTCCAAACTGGAATAACGACGGTGATGGATTTTTGTAAACGCGTTAATGGTTATGTCACGGAGAAAGAACCATGGGCTGTTGCAAAGGATCCTGCTCGCGCAGATGAATTGCATGCAATTTTGTATAACACCGCAGAATCACTCCGCGCATTGGCTGTCTTGTTACATCCTATTATGCCGGCAACGACAGAGAAGCTTTGGCAGAGTTTAGGAGCAGAGGTGCTTGGTCCTATTACACATCAGCGCATTGGTGATGTTGCACGATGGGGCCAACTAAAAAATTGTCAGATATCAAAAGGCGCAGTTCTCTTTCCACGATTGCCCGAATTAGAAACTCAGTAATAATGGCAGATCGACATAATCGAGATATTGATCGACCGCCGGCACCGCTACCACTCCCACTCAATTATCCAACAGTAGATTCACACGCACATTTAGAGTTGGTGTTTGACGGCGCAACACCTTCTGACGTGCGGTTTGCTGAATTACTTGCTGAATGTCAAAGCGTTGGTATTGATCGTATTGTTCAAGTGGGATATTCGGCTGAGCAATCTCAATGGTGCGTTGATTTCGCTAACGCCTGGCCGCGCGTGTTAGCTGCTGTAGCGCTACATCCCAACGAAGCCCCTGTTGTTGATGATCTCGAACACGATATTTCACTTATTGAAAAGCTAGCGGCGAATGAACGAGTACGTGCCATTGGTGAAACGGGATTAGATTTCTTTCGCACCGAACCTGCTCTGCAAGATCGACAAAAATATTCTTTCCGCCGACATATTGATATCGCAAAACGTCATAACAAAGCGTTAGTGATACATGACCGCGATGCACATCGTGCTGTTCTCGATGTCTTGCAAGAAGAAGGTGCGCCTGAGAAAACCGTTTTCCATTGCTTTTCTGGCGATGCTGACATGGCACGCGAATGCATCTCGGCTGGTTATTACCTTTCATTTGCTGGCACAGTGACGTTCAAAAATGCGCCGCACCTGCGTGAGGCTGCATCACTTGTGCCACCGCATCTTTTATTGGTGGAAACTGATTCACCATTTTTATGCCCCATGCCACATCGGGGAGCGCTCAATACTCCGGCACAAATACCGAACACCATTCGAGCAATTGCACATGAGCGACACGAGTCACCAGAACACGTTGCACAGTTATGCAGTGACAATGCCGAACTCGTTTTTGGTTCTTTTTCATGAACATTTCACTCTTAGGCGCCAGTGAAATTCGCGAATTAGCACGAGACTTAGACTTACGTCCGGCGAAAAAATTGGGTCAGAACTTTGTGATTGATAGCAATGTCTGCCAAAAAATAGTGAGAACTGCTGAAGTCGATGGCGCCGATACCGTTTTAGAAATTGGACCAGGGCTAGGTTCGTTGACGCTTGCACTTGCACAACGTGCCCACCACGTTATTGCAATCGAAATCGATCATCGCCTCGCGAAATTACTCCCGGCGACAACCCAGCGCCATGGCGCCACCAATATCACTGTGCACCAATGTGATGCGATGGAGCTCGATGAAAATATTCCACTATGGGAAAAAAAGCCCACCAAGCTTGTGGCAAATCTTCCTTACAACGTTTCGGTGCCAGTTCTTCTGAGAATCTTGGAGAAATTTCCGACGATTACATCGGGGGTGGTAATGGTTCAGAGTGAGGTGGCAGAACGATTGGCAGCTCAGGCAGGTTCAAAAATTTATGGTGCTCCGAGCGCTAAAGCAGCGTGGTGGGCAGATCTCTCACTTGCAGGTTCAGTAAGTCGGACGATTTTTTGGCCGATTCCCAATGTTGATTCATCACTTGTGAAGTTCATTCGACATGCACCGCTTGGCGACGATGATGCACGAGCTCGAACTTTTGCCATTGTAGATCAGGCGTTTAGCCAACGCCGAAAAATGATACGAAAGGTAATAGGACATCGATTCGGCGACATCCAGCAGAGTGAACACGCCTTCAAAACTCTCGGAATCGAACCCACTTTCCGCGGTGAATCGCTGACAATTACTGACTTTTATCGGATTGCCGAATACGCTCATCACTAATGAGTAAAGCAACGACAGTTCGTGTCCCTGGAAAAATCAATTTACAACTTTCAGTAGGACCGCTCAATAAAACTGGTTATCACGATGTTGCTACGGTTTTTCAAGCGGTATCGCTTTTTGATGACATTACAGTTCGATCACAAGAACCGGGAAAAGGAATTACCGTTACCGTTGCCGGCGAACATGCCGATTCAGTTCCTCTCGATCAACGAAATTTGGCTTATAAAGCAGCCGAGTTAATGTGCACGGATTACGCGCTCCCTCGAGATCTGGCAATTTCAATCAAGAAATCAATCCCCGTTGCTGGCGGTATGGCCGGTGGTAGCGCAGATGCTGGCGGTGTCATCGTTGCACTTGATTCACTTTTTAATTTAGGAATATCGCGACATGAAATGGAGAAGGTGGGCAGTTCACTGGGAAGTGATGTGCCATTCACGATTTCCGGTGGTACAGCTATCGGTACAGGGCGAGGTGAAAACATAACGCCGGCGCTTTCGCGTGGCACGTATTACTGGGTTTTAGCGCTATCGAGCGCAGGACTTTCGACTCCCGCGGTTTATCAAGAATGTGATCGATTACGCGACGGACTCACTGTTGCACAACCCGTCGTGAATGGCGCATTAATGCAGGCTCTCATGAGTGGAGATGCAGCTGCGTTAGGAAAATCTTTATCAAATGATCTTCAAGCAGCAGCATGTTCTTTGAAGCCAGCGCTTCGACTTATTCTTGATGTTGGACTTGATTACGGAGCTCTGGGCGGGATTGTTTCTGGTTCTGGCCCCACTGTGGCATTTCTTGCTGAAAATGAAGAGCACTCACTCGATCTTGTTGTTGCATTAACCTCGAGCGGAGTAGTGGGAACAATTGTGCAAGCAACAGGTCCAGTTGCTGGCGCACGTGTAATTGATCATCATTAATTTTTACTTATTTGTTTTCTTAATTTTCGCCTGAGCCAAGCTAGCCATTTGCGGTCGGGATTCCAAACTTGAGAGTCCATTCCAAGCCAAATTCACAATATGCGCCGCAACAATATCGCGTGATGGCCATTGGGAATCAAGCCACCATTGACCAGTGAGCGCCACCATTCCCACCAACATTTGTGAATACATCGGCGCCATTTTGGGATCAAATCCGCGCGCACGAAATTCTTCTACAAAAATTCCTTCAACCTGTGTTGCAACATCACTAATGAGCGTTGCAAAAGAACCGCTTTGTGCTCCCACCGTTGAGTCTCGAACTAATATTTGAAATCCATCACTTCGTGTTTCAATATAGGTAAGAAATGCAATTGCCGCAGCTTCTGCTCGAGCGCGTGGTCTTCCAGCTTGAAGCGATGCCGTAATTAATGCTAATAATGCAGCGATTTCACGATCAACGACAACGGCATAAAGTCCTTCTTTACCGCCGAAATGTTCATAAATAACAGGTTTGGAAACATCCGCTGCTGCTGCAATTTCTTCTACTGTCGTAGCCTCAACGCCTTTCTCGGCAAAGAGTGCCCGTGAAACTTCGATTAACTGATTCCTGCGATCAGCGCTGCTCATCCGCCGCTTAGGTACGGGACTCTTCCCGCGAGCTCTCTTCGCATGTGGTCGATTCGCGCGAGATTGTGCAGTGGGCATGGAGGTAACGGTACGTGATGGTTAGACGAGAAGAAAAAATACGAGAGAATACGGGTTCCTCCATTGTGTAGTGGCTAGCACATGGGCCTTTGAAGCCCAGGGTCCAGGATCGATACCTGGTGGAGGAGCCATCAGTAGAATTCCATCTATAACGACGGGAGAGCTGTTGAATCGCCTAGATCTTGCAATAGTTCTGGCAGCCGGTGATGGCACCCGAATGAAATCAACAACAGCAAAAGTTCTCCACGAAATTTCTGGTCGTTCACTGGTAGGGCATGTTCTCCATGCAGTATCTGAAACACAGGTAAGTGATATTCGAGTTGTCGTTGGTGCACAACATTCACTCGTAACTGAGCATCTCAATGAAATCGCGCCAAAAGTAAAAACTGTTCTGCAGGAGAAAAGAAATGGAACTGGTCATGCCGTCCGATTAGCGCTTCAGGCTGGCCCTGTGCAAGGAACAGTTCTTGTGACGGCAGGTGATACGCCACTATTAACAGGAACTACGCTCAATGAGTTAATTGCTGAACATGTATCTGCGAAGGCAGTAGCAACTGTTTTGACTGCAGAAGTTCCGGATCCGTTTGGTTATGGCCGGATCGTTCGTGACGAACAGGATGAGCTGAGTTCGATTGTTGAAGAGAAAGATGCAACACCTGAAATTAAAAATATCTCAGAGATTAACTCCGGTGTGTATCTATTTGAGGCTGCAGCTTTAATAGATGCGTTAGGAAAGATTACGACCAATAACGCGCAAGGCGAGGAATATCTCACTGACGTTATCGCCATCATGAAGAAAGATGGTAAAAAAGTTATCCCGATTGTGGTCAATAACTACACGGAAATTTTAGGGATTAATGATCGAGCACAATTGAGTGAATGCGGTCAACTTATGAGAGATCGCATCAATCATGCGGTCATGCTCAGTGGGGTCACGATTATTGATCCGGCAACAACCTGGATTGATGTCAGTGTTGAGATTGCACCGAACGTCACGATTTATCCAGGTACTACTTTGAGCGGTTTAACTGTGGTGGAGTCAGGTGCAGTAATTGGTCCTCGCTCGACGTTAATCAATGCCACCGTAAAGTCTGGTGCGCGGATCATTGAGTCGGTGGTTTCGGGAACGAGTATTGGTGAGAATTCCAGCGTGGGCCCATTTACGTATTTGCGCGATGGAAATCAGATTGCCAACGAAACTCGAGTCGGCGCTTTTGTTGAAATGAAAAATTCGGTCCTTGGCCAAGGTTCGAAAGTTCCACATTTGTCGTATGTTGGTGACGCAACAATTGGCGAGGGCACCAATATTGGCGCCGCAACCGTATTTGTTAATTACGATGGCGTGGAAAAACATAAGACAGAAATTGGTGATCACGTACGAATTGGAAGTGACACCATGTTAGTTGCTCCAGTATCCGTAGGTGATGGGGCTTACACCGCGGCGGGATCTGTCATTACCGAAGATGTTCCTGCAGGTGCGATGGGTGTGGGTCGTGCCCGACAACGAAATATTATGGGTTGGGTATTACGAAAACGACCAGGTACCAAATCTGCTGAAATCGCCGCAAGCGAGAACGTGGAAAAAAAGAAGAAATAGTGAAAGGGTGCGGGGCATGAACGAGATCCGACTTAGTTCAGAAAAACGGCTCCGATTATTTACCGGTCGCGGTTACCCTGATCTCGCAGAAGAAGTAGCCCGTGAATTAGGAATCCCTCTCACGCCAACTTCGGCCTATGACTTCGCCAACGGTGAAATTTTTGTTCGCTTCGAAGAGAGCGTGCGTGGTTCTGATGCATTTGTCATACAAAGCCATTCGGCACCAGTCAATAAACAAATTATGGAACAACTCATTATGGTCGATGCACTTAAGCGCGCCTCGGCAAAGCGCATAACAGTTGTGACGCCGTTTTATGGATATGCTCGACAAGATAAAAAGCACCGAGGTCGTGAGCCAATTTCAGCTCGGTTGATGGCAGATTTATTTAAAACTGCTGGCGCAGATCGATTGATGGTTGTCGATCTTCACACCTCGCAAATCCAAGGATTTTTTGATGGTCCCGTCGATCACTTATTTGCACTACCTCTACTAGCGAATTATGTCGGCAGCAAAGTTGATCGTTCTCGATTAACAATTGTTTCGCCAGATTCTGGTCGAGTACGTGTGGCAGAGCGTTGGAGTGAACTTTTAGGGGGAACACAAATTGCTTTTATTCACAAAACTCGCGATCCACGAGTGCCTAATGAAGCAACGGTAGGACGAGTCGTTGGTGAAGTGGAAGGTCGAACATGCGTCGTTATTGACGACATGATTGATACCGCTGGCACCATCACAAAGGCAGTTGACTCGCTCTTGGAAGCTGGCGCAACCGAAGTAATTATCGCCGCAACACATGCAGTCTTCTCAGGTCCTGCCGCCGAGCGTTTACGTAATTCCAAAGTGAAGGAAGTTGTTGTTACCAACACTCTGCCAATTCCCGAAGAGAGTAAGTTCGAAAATTTGACGGTTTTGTCGATCGCACCGCTGCTGGCACGAGCGATCCGTGAAGTCTTTGAAGATGGCTCAGTCACCAGCCTCTTTGATGGCCATAGTTAAATTGCTATTTCACATCCTTAACGGCTAATCTCTGCCTGTTCCGGCGAGGGACCACAGTCCGTAATCGACGTATAAGGAGTAAGTCATGGCAGAAATTTCAATTAAGGGCGCAATGCGTACCGAATTTGGTAAAGGCGCAGCTCGAAAAACTCGACGTGAAGGTTTAGTACCAGCAGTTATTTATGGTCATGGCGAAGCGCCAACTCATATCTCGCTGCCAGCTCGCGAAGTTGGTATTGCAATTAAAACTGCCAACGTACTTCTCGATATTGATCTTGGAAGTAAAACCGAACTCACACTTCCAAAATCCATCGTACGAAATCCGTTAAAAGGAAATATCGAACACATTGATCTTGTCATTGTTCGTCGTGGCGAGCGCGTTAAAGTTCAAGTTCCTGTTCATGCCTCTGGTGATTTTGACCGTGAAGGTATTCTCGAGCACGTTCACAACACGATTGAAGTTGAAGCACCAGTTACTTCAATTCCAGAATTTCTCTCATTGGACATCACTGGCCTTGCTGCTGGAGATTCGAAATATGCATCAGATGTGCAACTTCCTGAAGGCATCACGCTTGTAAGCGATCCTAAGATGGTTGTTATTCATCTCTCAGTTCGTGCCGCGATTGAAGAAGTACCTGTCGCTGCTGTACCTGCTGAAGGTGAAGCGGCCGCAACTGCTGAAGGTGCTGCTCCTGCTGCGGAAGCTAAAGAAGAGAAGAAGTAACAGCTACTTCGCTAAAAATACTCACCAGCCAGCATTACTCACGTAGCCTTGCGCTGTGCGTTGGTTAGTTGTTGGGCTCGGTAATCCTGGATCTGAATATGCTCAGACACGTCACAATGTAGGCGCTATGCTCGTCGAGAAGATTGCTCACTCAGCGGGTGCGAAATTTTCTTCGCATAAAACTCGAGCACATATTGCACAAATAAAGCGAGGTGCATTTCAATCTGGATCTGATGCCACGACTGTGATTCTCGCTCGTCCTCACTCGTATATGAACGAGTCTGGAGAAGCAACGAGCGCGCTCGCCAAATATTTCGATATTCCGCCAGAAAATATTATCGTCGCACATGATGAACTTGATATCCCGTTCGCTGCAATCCGCGTGAAATTAGGTGGTGGCGATAACGGTCATAATGGTTTAAAGAGTATTACGCAAACATTAGGAACAGCTCAGTATTTCCGAATTCGCTTGGGTATTGGTCGACCACCTGGCCAACAGGACCCTGCCGATTATGTATTAAAGAATTTTTCGAGTTCGGAGAAGAAGGCGTTAGGTATTTTCTTAGCAACTGCTGAAGATTGTGTGAATTCCCTTATTGATTTCGGGTTAGAACGTACGCAACAAGATTTCAATTCTTAAGCTTAAACAGAACAAATGTCACCCGGTATTTCGAAGTCCTGCGGCAATTCCATTAATAGTCAAGAGCAATGCGCGTCGCAAGAGCGGATCATCGTTACCAGAACGAACTTTGTGTAGGAGAGAAATTTGCAGTAGATGAAGCGGGGCAAGATACGCATCGCGTACTTGTAGTGTGCGAGCTAACAATGGTTGGTCTCCGAGAATTTCTGATTTTCCAGTCAAAGCTAAAATTTCTTGCCGCGTTATTTCACACTCTTCTTCGATGAGTGCAAGGAAATGATGAAGCGATGGATCAACCAGAGCATCACAATATTTACGAGCCATCGCCAAATCTGTTTTGGCAAGCGTCATTTCAACATTGCTGATAAAAGTCCGAAAGAAATGCCATTCGCGAAGCATCTCGAGAAGAGTTTCTTCATGGCCCGCTTCGCGAGCGCGCTGTAAACCAGTGCCAACCCCAAACCAGCCAGGAACAATTTGCCGAGACTGCGTCCAGCCAAAGACCCACGGAATAGCGCGAAGACTTCCCAAGCTCGATTGAGATTCTGTTCTCCGTGATGGGCGTGATCCAAGAAAGAGATCACCGAGTTGTTCAACAGGTGTGGATTGATAAAAGTATTGTGGAAGATCAGGATGTTCAACAAGCGTGCGATAACGAGTAAATGCCGCATCGCTAATCGCAGTCATGCTTGTACTCCATTGATCGAGTGCTTGCGGTGATTGTCGTGGTTTGCGATTGAGAATAGTTGCTTCAAGTGCAGCGGCAAGAGTGAGCTGGAGATTTTCTTTTGCTAATGCCGGCAAGGAATATTTATCGCTAATCACTTCACCTTGTTCGGTCATTTTGATCTGACCATCAACGGTTCCCCACGGAAGCGCAATTAATGCGTCATAAGTAGGTCCGCCGCCTCGACCAACGGATCCACCTCGACCGTGAAACAGTCGAAGTTTGACGCCATGGCGTTTGGCAACATCGCGAAGTCGACGTTGCGCGCGATGAATTTCCCATTGACTCGTGGCAATCCCAGCATCTTTATTGGAATCTGAATAACCCAACATCACTTCTTGGAGATCGCCTCTCAGTGAGATGAGTTTTCTATAAATGGGAATACTTAATAAGGCGTCAAGAATTGAATCCGCAGAGCGAAGTTCATGGACAGTCTCCAAAAGAGGAACAAAATTAATTCGAGCAAATGACGAAGAACTTCGCAGCTCCACCAAATTTGCACATTGGGCGAGCGCAACAGCAGCTAAGACATCGCTCGGGCCGCGGGTCATTGAGATGATGTAGGTTTCAATCGCATCAGAATCGAAGTTATCAAGTGATTCGCGAATAGCGATAAAAGTTTCAAGGGTTCGTAAATCTTTATTTGTAAGCCTTTTACTATCTGGGCGAGTATTGGTTTCTAAAATAGTCGTTAAATATCGTGTGCGATCTGTTTCTGATAAATCTCGATAGTTATCGACGGAAAATAGCGCTGATACTGCGTTGTGATGAGCCTCGGAATGTTCACGAACATCCATCGTTGCATGATGAATGCCAAAAGCTGCGATAGTGCGAATAGTTCTCTCTAATGCACCGTGTGCAATCAACTCGCCATTGTTATTAAGGAGCGATTGGTACATCAGCATGAGGTCATCGAGAAGTTCTGCTGTATGTGCATAGTCGCGACCTGCAATATGCGCAGCTCCGTGTGCGTGACGCTCGCGAGTCAGATTAAGTCGATGTCGAATAGCGGTCGCTTTCAATCGATAAGGTTCTTCGACGTTATTACGTTTATAACGTTCTTCGATTTCCGGAAGCATTGCGATATCACGGGCAACTGAATCTTCAAGCGCCGAATCTACCCCAGCTAATTTGGTTGAAACTGAAAGTGCTTGTCGAAGTTGATCGAGCGCTTCAACTGTAACTTTGATGGCATGCCCCATCTGAACCACGATTGCTGCTTTGGTTATTTCTGGCGTTACATGTGGATTACCATCTCGATCGCCACCAATCCATGTTCCAAATGTCAGTGGTTGAGCAGTCGGCGGTAGATTCACACCAAGGCGAGATAATTCATGGCTTAATTCATCAAGTACTTCGGGAACTGATTCACGAAAAAGATCATCTAAGTAATACAAAGCATTAACCGCTTCATCAAGTGGTTGTGGTCGCTCTAATCGAAGTTCATCGGTTTGCCAGAGAAGATCGATTGTCTCCTCGAGTCGTCGAGTTTGTGTGTCTGATAACGGATCATCAAGGAGTTGTGAAATTGTTGCCAATTTACTTAATACAGATCGGCGCGCTGCCTCAGTGGGATGAGCGGTAAAAACTGGTCGCACAGAAAAATTTGCTACCCAAGATTTCAGATCATCGAGTGAGAAATCACCACGATCGAGCGCAGTTTTAATTCGATCAATGGCTTGCGGGAGCCAGTGATCGCCATGGCGCGCAATCGATCGTGAGCGATGCACTTGTTCGGCAACATTTGCCAGGTGAAAATACGTACTAAAAGCGCGAACGAGCAATACGCTCTGAGAAACTGAGAGCGACTCTAAAGTCTTTTCAACGCCACCTTCGCGAACTTCTTTACGAACCTTTTCTACGAGAGTGAGAAGTCCTTCACCACTTTGTCGGACTAAGGTTTGGCCAAGTAATTCCCCGAGCCGTCGAACATCGGCGCGTAGATCGGAATTCTCATCGAGCATCACGGCGACATTCTCTCAGTATTAATCCCACTACTATTAATTCTGTAAGCCCCCGTCCGCCGGACGAAGGGGCTAATGCTCGTTGACGTATTGGTTGTTGATGTGAAGTTGTTGTTGCTGTGGTGAAAATTGGCGTGCTGTCGGAGAGGGGTGAGAAATGCGCGGTTTGCGAGAAGCGTTAGTTCAGAATGATGAAATTTCACGCGCACTCACTGGTCCTGCTCGAATTGTCACACCATCATCGCTTGAACCTTTTCTTATTTCGCTTGTGCAGAAGAAACGTTCACTCGTTGTCATCACTCATTCAACTCGAAGAGCCGAAGAACTTTTTCAGGAATTATCAGAATTAACTGAGCCTCAAAATCTTTTATTTTTTCCAGCATGGGAGACATTGCCCCACGAGAAACTTAGCCCTAAGAGCGATACTGTAGCGCGCAGACTACATACGTTATACACCATTGATAAAAAATCAACTGTAGTAAAAGAAACTTCCAATACCTATCGCACTCAGAATGCGAATGACGTACCAATAATCATTGCTCCAATACGAGCCATTCTTCAGCCAATTAATTGTTCGATAACGAGTAAACCACTTCTTGAATTAACGCTAGGAAAAGAAATATCGCTGACCGATTTCGTTAACCATTTAGTGTCGAGCGCCTATCAACGTACTGATCTCGTAGAAAAACGTGGCGAATTTGCGGTGCGAGGTGGAATAGTCGATCTCTTCCTCCCACTTATGGATCACCCTGTTCGTGTGGAATTTTTCGGTGATGAAATCGAGGAGATGCGGTATTTCTCCGTTTCAGATCAACGCACATTTCAACCAGTGATAGGTCCACTGGAAATTATGCCGTGTCGAGAAATACTTATTTCTGACAATATGAAAAATAGAGCCAGTCAATTAGCAGAGAGCTATCCAGAACTTCGTGAGATGTGCGGCCGTATCGCCGAGGGGATTTACGTCGAAGGTATGGAATCGCTAATGAGCGCACTCACTGAGGTGGAATCATTTCTTAGTCGGGTGCCACTCGATTCGTTACTCGTTCTGATTGATGAAGAACGAATCCGATTGCGCTCGCTGGATCTCCAAAAAACTACTGCAGAATTTTTGGCAGCTGCGTGGTCAAATGCCGCAAACGGTGGCGCAACCCCTCTGTCTCTCCACAACATTCTTAATACCGGTACTTATGATGATTATGACCATGCCATGTCCCAATATGAAACATTGTCATTGAATAGTTTTGGCGATAGCGACTCGTTTTTCATTCATCACATTAAGCCATGCGAATCATATCGATCACATTATGAACAGGTAGTTGCCGATCTTCGACGCTGGATCAACTCTGATTATCTTGTTGTTATCTCTTCGCATAATCACGGCTTAGCTGACCGAATTCGAGACGTGCTTAAAGAAGCAGAGATCCCGCTGATTTTTCACGAAAAACTTGAGGCGATACCGACTCGGGGAGTTGTTTCGATCACGATCTCACAGATCGCACATGGCTTTGTTGATGAAACAAGGAAGATTGCATTTATCACCGATCGTGACATTACTGGTGCGTCGTCGCCTCTGAATGACAAGTTGCCTACCCGTCGGAAAAAATCTATCGATCCATTGGAATTAAAATCCGGTGACTATGTCGTTCACGAACACCATGGCGTCGGTCGATATATTGAACTCGTTGAACGAACACTCAATAACGCAACGCGCGAATACCTGGTTATTGAATATGCCCCTTCAAAACGCGGCCAACCGTCAGATCGAATATATGTACCAACCGATTCGCTAGAACTCGTTACTCGATATGTTGGCGGTGAAACTCCAGCAGTTCATCGAATAGGTGGATCTGATTGGATCAAAGCTAAATCACGGGCAAAAAAAGCCGTTAAAGAAATTGCCGGTGAACTCATTCGACTCTACGCGGCACGAACCAGTGCACCCGGTTTTGCTTTTTCTCCAGATACTCCCTGGCAACGCGAATTGGAGGATGCGTTTTCTTATGTTGAAACGGCAGATCAACTTGCCACCATTGAAGAAGTAAAACGAGATATGGAGCGGCCATATCCCATGGATAGATTGGTCTGTGGTGATGTTGGTTATGGGAAAACTGAGATTGCTATTCGCGCCGCTTTTAAAGCAGTCCAGGATGGTAAACAAGTTGCAGTATTAGTTCCTACGACCTTGCTTGTACAACAACATTTATCAACTTTTACGAATCGTTATGCCGGATTCCCATTGGCAATCGCAGGACTGTCACGCTTTAATTCATCAAGAGAAAATAATGAGGTTTTAACTGGTTTATCAACCGGCGCATTAGATGTGGTCATCGGAACTCATCGACTACTTTCACGAGATGTTGTCTTTCGGGATTTAGGATTGATTATCGTCGATGAAGAACAACGCTTTGGCGTCGAACATAAAGAAGCGCTTAAGAAATTACGAACCACAGTAGACGTGCTAGCAATGTCGGCAACGCCAATTCCTCGAACACTTGAGATGGCGATAACTGGTATCCGAGAGATGTCGACGATCACAACCCCACCTGAAGAGCGCCACCCGGTTCTTACCTATGTCGGTCCTTATGATGACAAGCAAGTTACCGCTGCAATTCATCGTGAACTTCTTCGAGATGGTCAAATCTTTTACATTCATAATCGAGTTGAGAGTATTGATATGGCTGCCGCAAAGTTACGAACGTTAGTTCCCGAGGCGAGAATTGCAGTTGCACATGGCCAAATGGCCGAAGGTGCGTTGGAGGATGTGATTCTTGCATTTTGGAATCGAAACTTTGACATATTGGTGTGTACGACAATTATTGAAAATGGTATTGATGTTGCGAACGCGAATACTCTGATTGTGGAGCGCGCTGATCTTTTTGGACTTTCACAACTTCATCAAATACGTGGTCGAGTTGGACGAAGTCGCGAACGAGCTTATGCCTATTTTTTATATCCGCCAGATCAACCATTGACAGAACTTGCGCTCGAGCGTTTAACAACAATTTCGGCACACACAGAGTTAGGTTCTGGAATGCAGGTCGCACTTAAAGATCTTGAAATTCGTGGCGCTGGGAATTTACTTGGTGGTGAACAGAGTGGACATATTGCTGACGTTGGATTTGATTTGTATATGCGTATGGTGGGCGAAGCGGTCGCAGAATATAAAAATGGAATTATTGAAAATGCTGCAGATGAAGTGCGTAGCAATGACTGTCGAGTGGAATTGCCAATAACCGCCCATTTGTCACACGAATACGTACCAGGCGAACGATTGAGATTAGACGTGTATCGCCGTCTAGCAGATTCGGCGAGTATGAACGATGTTAATGAGATTGAGAAAGAACTCGTAGATCGATTTGGTGAACTTCCTGAGCCGGCGCGTGAGTTGATGTCAGTTGCACAATTGCGCGTTATGGCAAAAGCATTACATCTTCACGAGGTCGTCGTACAAGGTAATTACTTACGAATCTCGGAAGTCGAGTTACCCGAATCCGTAGAGTTACGCCTCATGAGACTGTATCCAGGATCTCAAATAAAAAAAGCTACTCGGACCTTGTTAGTTGCTCGGCCGCGTGATTTTCTGACAGAGTTACGGAATACTAACGGCGCTGAGGAAACCAGCACCGATCGGACCATTACTGAGTGGGCAATGAACGTCCTCCATGAAATATCGGGAAAGAGAGTGAATACGTGAAAAGGTTTTTTGCATCGTTACTTGGTGTGGTGTCATTACTCATAATCTCCGGTTGCGCCAATGTCAGCTCGGCAGCCACCTATGGAACACATGAAATCTCTTTAAAAAGTTTAGAAACGAGCGTGAACCAGGTTTTGCAAGAGCGAAAAAACGTCGATACCTCCCAAATGCAATTAACTACTGGTGCTGATCTCACTCGTGGCCAGCTTCAATTTCTTCTAACGTCAGGTGTCATTGAAGAAGTAGCTCGAGAGAACAAAATTTCGATAACTCAATCAGAAGTTACTGCCTATAAAGAGAGCGTGTACAAGCAAATAGGTGGAGCAGATAAATTACCGTCGGTACTCGTTCAAGCTTCCATTGCGAGTCAAAACTTAACAATGATTTTGCGACGGGATGTCATTATTCAAAAACTTACCGATGCAGTTATTGCTAGTGGTGTTTCTCAAGCCGATGCATCTGCGGCGATTCAAGAGAAAATTCTCAGCACGGCGAAGAAATTGAAAATCACAGTCAACCCGAAATACGGAACGTGGAATGAAACATCAGGGTTGATTGAAGATGCAAATGCTGCTGGTAGTGCAGTCAATAAGTAGCGCTACGTACTTGTCATGCCTATCTCTACCGAGGAACTTACTCGACTCGCTGAGGTGATGGATACCCTGCGATCGCCGGGCGGATGTCCTTGGGATGCAGAACAGACTCATCAGTCACTGTTGAAATACCTGCTCGAAGAAGCGTATGAGTTTATTGACGCAGTAGAGAAAGGTAATTCAGAAGAGATAAAAGAAGAGTTAGGCGATCTTCTTCTCCAAGTTTATTTTCATGCACGCATTGCCCAAGAACGAGACAATGAACCATTTACGATAAATGATGTGGCACACACTGTTGCCGACAAACTCGTGAGTCGACACCCACATGTCTTTGGTGATGCACACGCATCAACAAGTGGTGAGGTAAAAGACAATTGGGAATCCATTAAAAATAATGAGAAAAAGCGAACATCACCGATTGATGGAGTGCCATTAGGTCAACCTGCTTTACCGCTTGCAGCAAAACTCATTCATCGAGCCGCGAGGAATAAAGCAACATTGCCTAGCGACGATAATGTGAATTTAACGTCTTCAGAAATCTCAAGCGATGCTATTGGTAAAGCGCTCATGGCCATTGCTGTCATTGCACATAAGCATGAGATCGATCCGGAAGCTGCATTGCGTGACGTTGCATTGCGATATGCGCAATCGCTTTCGCGCCAAGAAATACAGAGTTAACGCTGTAGAATAAGCGCTTAATCCACCGTCAATACATTGAAGACTCGAAGAATTGGGGAGCAGACGTGGCGACAATTGACATTATCGGCGCTCGAGAAATTCTTGATTCACGCGGAAATCCCACAGTTGAAGTCGAAGTCATTCTTGACGATGGTCATGTTGGTCGTGCGGCAGTTCCCAGCGGTGCATCAACCGGCGCTTTTGAGGCAGCAGAATTACGAGACGGCGGTAATCGATATTTAGGCAAAGGTGTTCTGAAAGCAGTTTCCCACGTCATCGACGATATTGCGCCAGAGATTGAGGGATTAGAAGCACAAGATCAACGAATCGTTGATGAAACCATGATTACTCTTGATGGAACACCCAATAAATCACGACTAGGCGCTAACGCAATTCTTGGCGTATCTCTTGCGGTCGCGAAAGCTGCTGCAGAGAGCGCTGATCTATCTTTTTTCCGCTATATCGGTGGACCAAATGCAGCAACGCTTCCCGTTCCTATGATGAATATTCTCAATGGTGGCGCTCATGCTGATACCAACGTCGATATTCAAGAATTTATGATTGCACCTATTGGAGCACCATCATTTCGTGAATCACTTCGATGGGGAGCTGAGATTTATCATAGTTTGAAATCAGTTTTGAAAAAACGTGGGTTAGCAACGAGCATAGGTGATGAAGGTGGTTTCGCACCTAACCTTGAGAGTAATCGTGCGGCGCTCGAATTGATTATTGAAGCAATTGACAAAGCCGGTTTTAAAGCGGGTAAAGAGATTGCACTCGCCATGGACGTTGCAGCAACAGAATTTTACGAAAATGGACAATACTCTTTTGAAGGAAATCAACGTAGCTCAAGCCAACTTATTGAGTATTACAAAGAATTGGTTGCCTCCTATCCCATAGTGTCTATCGAGGATCCACTTTCAGAAGATGATTGGGATGGCTGGGGCGCAATGACACGGGAATTAGGGAAGTCCATCCAACTTGTCGGTGATGATCTATTCGTGACAAATCCGACGAGGCTGGCTCGGGGAATTGAGTCACATACGGCAAACGCATTATTAGTAAAAGTAAATCAGATCGGAACTCTCACCGAAACCCTGGATGCAGTATCTCTGGCGCATCGCGCAGGGTATAAATCCATGATGAGCCATCGCTCGGGTGAAACTGAAGATACAACCATTGCTGATCTAGCAGTAGCTGCTGAGTGTGGTCAGATTAAAACTGGTGCACCAGCGCGTAGTGAACGCGTAGCAAAATACAATCAATTACTTCGTATTGAAGAAGAACTAGGCGATAGTGCGCGCTATGCAGGACGTAACGCATTTCCGCGTTTTTCATCATAATGCGATGAAAACGAAGCGAGTTTCACGGCGAATTTCAAGCGCCCCTCGAGCGATCACTTCACGTTTAGAAGATGCGGGAATTTCTGGCCGATTGCTCATCGTTTTCATTGCGCTGTTTATTGCCGCGATTACGTTGGCACCGCCTGTTCAGCAATATTTTGTACAACGCGCCCAGATAAGTTCGTTACAAGCGAATGTGTCTGATAATTCTCGTGAATTGGCAGCCGCTCGAGCAGAGCTAGAAAAATGGCGAGATGACAATTACATCAAAGCACAAGCGAGAGCACGATTACATTTTGTTCTTCCGGGTGAGCGTGAATACATTGTCATTGGAACGCCGGGTGGATCTGTGCAAAAAAATACCACCGCAGCGCAAGTTTCAGAGAAATTTCCGTTAGGAATACCGTGGTATTCCCGGGTCATCTCCTCTATTACGTCCGTTGGTGCATCAGGTGGGTGAAAAACCGACTCCGCGAGATGTGGAGATTATTGCCGAGCAACTCCAACGAACACCTCGCGATGTTCATGCCATAGCGCACCGTTGTCCTTGTGGCGCACCAGATGTTATTGAAACGCCACCTCGACTTCAGGATGGCTCACCATTTCCTACTTTTTATTATGCAACCTGCCCTAAATTAACTTCAGCAATTTCAACATTAGAAACAACAGGATTAATGGCCCAGATGTCGGAGCGTTTAACGAATGATCCACAACTTGCTGGTGAGTACATGGCAGCTCACATTGATTATCTAGCAGCACGCGCTGCGTTAGGTATTTCTGTTCCAGAAATTGATGCGATTTCTGCAGGTGGAATGCCTGATCGAGTGAAATGCTTACATGCATTAATTGCACACTCGCTGGCGCAAGGTAGCGGTGTTAATCCGTTGGGCGACGAAGCGCTTCACCAGCTTCCGGAATGGTGGCACAATGCGTGTTGCAGCGATTGATTGCGGAACTAATTCGATCCGACTGTTGATTGCAGATATTACTGGCGATCACTTTCGTGAAATTTACCGAACCATGGAAGTGGTTCGACTTGGACAAGGTGTAGATCTCAACAAAGCCTTCCACCCAGAAGCGATCGAACGAACCTTAAAAGCGCTAACCCAATTTGCCGATGACATTACTCGTCGAGGAGTTGAGAAAATTCGATTCTGCGCAACGAGTGCGACTCGCGATGCAGAAAATCGTGACCTTTTTATTCACGGTGTGGAAAATATCATTGGCGTTACCCCAGAAGTAATTTCTGGAGATGAAGAAGCTCATCTTTCTTTTTCAGGCGCTACTAAAGAGTTGTCATCGAAGGATGCGCCATTTCTTGTCATTGACATCGGTGGTGGCTCAACGGAATTTGTTTTTGGTTCTGCGAAAGTTGAAGCGGCGTATAGCGCCAATATTGGATGCGTGCGAATGACTGAACGCCATAATGTTGTTTCACCACTCAGCGCACCCGATCGAGAACGAGTTATCGCCGATATTGATCAAGCGATGACCCGTGCGAGTGCTCATGTTCCACTCACACAAGCTCACTCAGTTATTGCAGTCGCTGGCACCGCAACGACGGTTGCCGCAGCAGCGCTTGAGTTAACTGAATACGATCGCTATAGCATCCACCTATCAAGAATTAGCGCGTCGAAAATTCATGAAATCTCAGAAAAATTCTGTGACATGTCGCGCTCAGAGATTGCACATCTTGGTTATATGCATCCAGGGCGCGTTGATGTTATTTCTGCCGGATCACTCGTTCTGTCACGCGCCATTCACGCGACAGGGGCTTCGACCTGCATTATTTCTGAATCAGATATATTGGATGGAATGGCGTGGTCTCTTGCCGAAAAATAAATCTATTAATTTTCCGCAGAATGTTCGCTCATTAAAAGTTCTTAATAAAGAAATAATTTCTTGCACTGCATGTCCACGACTCAATTCGTGGCGTTCCACAGTCGCGCGTGAAAAACGTAAATCGTATAGCGACGAGAAATATTGGGGGAAACCAGTTCCAAGTTTTGGTGTTGATAAAGCACAATTACTTATTATTGGTTTAGCTCCTGGCGCACATGGTGCCAATAGAACAGGTCGGATATTTACCGGAGATCGCTCTGGTGATTGGCTCTACGGATCACTTTTTCGAAACGGTTTAGCGAAAAAAGCAACGAGTACTGATATTCATGATGGACAAGAAATATTTCATACGCGAATTACCTGCGCGGTTCGATGTGCTCCACCAGATAACAAACCACTGCCTGAAGAGGCTCGCCAGTGCTCGCCATTTCTTGAACGCGAGGTAGAGCTCTTACTTCCCACTGTTCGATCTTTTCTTGTACTGGGCAATTTCGCTTGGCGGGCGTTGTTCAAGGTAATTCAAAACCTTGACTCAGTTGCTTTTAAGGAATATTTGCGACCCTTGCCACGTTTTGGACATGGCGCGCATTACCAGTTCACGATGAGTGATGGGGTTGTACGTCATGTGATTGGGAGTTACCACCCCAGTCAACAGAACACCTTTACCGGAAAACTTACGGAGGAAGCGCTGGATGATGTGGTCAATCGGGCGAAAATTTTCGCAATTGGCTCAAGGTAGATTTACCCACTCAGTGCGCCCCTGTAGCCCAACGGCAGAGGCAGACGACTTAAAATCGTCACAGTGTGGGTTCGACCCCCACCGGGGGCACGAGTACCACTCTCAAAACGAGTGGTATGTTGAAACAAGTGGTATGTGAACTCATGAGAAAAAGTAAAGAAAAAATAGAAAAAATAGAGAAAACAGAGGAGAAGAATGAACAGTTCAAATCCAGTTCTCAATAAAGCATTTAGCGGAGAACGTGGTTTTGCAGCAATGGATACCGATCTCTCAACTCTTGAAGAGAGCTACAGCGCACCAGCAGCATCGTCATTGCGAACTGGACGAATGACTATTGATGATGTCGTTACTCGCACCGGCATTCTCTTTGCAATACTTGTTGTCGCTGGCGCACTTGCGTGGACATTGAATCTTGGCGCAGGCGTTTTACTTCTTGGTTTTGGTGGCGCATTCATTCTTGCGATGGTTATTTCGTTTAGTAAGAAAGTGCGTCCTGGTTTGATCATGACCTACGCAGCGCTTGAAGGTTTAGCGCTCGGTGTCATCAGCAATATTTATAACGATGCTTACAATGGAATTGTTGCCCAGGCAGTCGTCGCGACATTGGCAGCAATCGCTGGCGTTCTCTTTGCTTATAAGAGTGGAAAAATTCGGGTAACTGCGCGATTTACAAAAACACTCATGGCGGCTCTCTTTGGTTACTTTGCCCTCGGCATTGCAAGTCTTATTGCAGGCGCATTTTTCAAGGTCGGCGGTGGACTTGGATTTTTCGGTTTGAGTGGCTTTGGTCCAATGCTGGCAATTGCCGGTGTCGCTCTCGCAAGTTTCTTCCTTGTACTTGATTTTGATCAAATCGAGCGAGGTGTTCGTGCGGGCGTTCCGCAAGATCAATCATGGGTAGCTGGGTTTGGCTTGATGGTTACTATCGTCTGGCTTTACCTGGAAGTGTTGCGTCTGTTATCAATACTTCGTCGCGACTAAGCAAACGATTCATTAAAGCGGCTCTTCGCCTAACAATGGTGAAGAGCCGCTTTTCTTTTTCTCTTTATCGTCAAAGTTTCGAGTCTCGGGTAGGTCGAGTAAGACAAAAAGTGCAATAGAAAATGCAAGTGCGGAAACAATGAGAGCCATGCGATAGGTTGAGATATCGGATATAAATCCGAGCAAGATTGGTCCCACCATCATTCCGGCATCACCAGCCATCTGAAAAACGGCAATGACTCGGCCACTTCGACCTTTGATGACATCTCCAACGAGTGCTGCTCCAGTATTTCCGTACGCGCCACCAATTCCCAATAAGACCATGGCAAGTAGGTAGAGCCAACGCGATTGTGCGAGGATCAATGTGGAAATTCCGGCGGCGATAAAAATAAATCCCACTGAGAGCGCTCGTTTTCTCCCTGCATTATCCGAAAATCTTCCTGCGCGAATTAAAATAAGTCCTTGGGCTAATGCGCCAACAGTAAATCCAATTCCGACAATTGTTGTCGTACCACCGAGATCTTGAATCACATACAGTGGCAAAATTGACGAGCGAACTCCAAAGAGAATCCAACTCGTTAAAAATGTCATGATGAGTGCATATCGGAATGCTTTTATTTTGAACGCTTCTTTTATTGTCGTTGCCGGTACACGATGAGTTGGCTCAGGCTTTTTCCCTCCTCGATTTTCCGCAAGAAAAATAAGTCCTACTAGTCCGGCGATAGAGAGAGTTATTGAGTAAATAAAAAAGGGCGCGCGTGGCGAGAACGCGATCAGCGCGCCACCAAATGCAGGACCTGCGATTCCTCCGATGAGAAACCCACCTGTGGTTACCGATTGCGCGCGACCTCGTTGATCATCACTGGTCATACGTATGACAAGTGAGCTCGAAGCAACTGAGAACATGGAAGAACCGAGTCCGCCAGCAGCGCGTAAGAAAAGTAATTGCTCATAACTGCGTGCAAGTCCGGTAAGAAAAACAAAAAAAGCCACCATAAATAGCCCTGCGCCGAGCGTGGTGCGTTCACCAAAACGCTCAACGAATTTTCCTGAAACTAGACCTGATGCAAGGCGAGTGATGGCAAACATTGAGATAACGAGGCCGATCGCTGCATTGCTGACGCCGAATGATTTAGCGAAAATTGGTATGGCAGGAATGATGAGGCCAAACCCCAAGGCAACAAAAAACGATACGGCCGTTATTACCGCGACTTCCCGCGGCAAATCGACAAATGGCGAGCGAAACTTTTTAAACACTTACCCAATCGCTTCGCCAGCAGCTTCTTTCCGCGCACTGGCATGTTCGGCGCCGGATTGCAATGGTTTCTCTCGTAAGAAGAATGCAACGAAGCACCCTAATAACGTAACTGGTGCTGCCGAAATAAAGACGACATGGAAAGCATCGGTGAAAGCAGTCAAAACAATCATTTTGACAGCTTCTGGCAATTGCGCAATTCCTGAGGTATTACTCGTCAAAGCGCTAATGGCATTGGGATCGACCGCGGTTGCTGCATTCGGATTCTTTTGTGCAAACGCTGCAAAACCATCCTTCATATTATGCGTGACTTGATTTGTCAGGATAGTGCCAAATATCGCCGTTCCAAATGCGCCACCAAGAGATCGGAAGAATGTGTTTCCACTCGTTGCCACCCCAAGATCTTTGAAATCAATATCATTTTGTAACGCAATGACCAACGTCTGCATCGACAAACCAAGCCCCATACCAACAATGATGGCAAAAATGGAGAGTTGCCAATAAGGAGTTTCGATTCCTAGCTGAGTCATTAATAGCAATCCGGCAGACATCAATAGTGTTCCAATAATGGGGAATTTTTTATATTTACCTGTCTTGGAAATGATTCGACCACTCGTAATGGTCATGGATACGATGCCAAGCATCAAGGGAATCAATTTCAGGCCTGATTCAGTTGCACTATTGCCTTTGACGACCTGGAGATAAAGCGGCAACATCACAATGGCGCCAAACATGCCTGCGCCAACAATGAATCCGAGTATTGATGTTAATGAGAAGGTGTGATTTTGAAAGAGCGTCAGCGGAATAATTGGTTCGACGGCAGTACGTTCCCAGACGAGAAAGAAAATGGTAAAAAGCACGCCGATAAAGAGAATTAACAAGGTAAAGGAGTTCGTCCATCCCTTTTCTGGGCCGTAAACAGAAAGTCCAAGCAAAATTGAAACGACGGCGACAACAAGCAGAAGCGCTCCAAAATAATCAACTTTGTGTTCACGTTTAACTTTGGGAATGTGGAGAACGATTCCAGTAATTACCATCGCAAGAATTCCAAAAGGGAGATTGATATAGAAAATCCATCGCCAGCCAGTAATACCAAGGATCGAATTATGATCCGAGAAGAATCCACCTAAGAGTGGTCCAGCTACTGAGGAAAGTCCCCAGACAGCACCGAAATAACCCTGATACTTACCGCGATCTCGTGGCGCAACGATGTCACCGATAATGACGAATGTCAGCGCCATTAACCCACCTGCGCCTAGTCCTTGCAGTGCGCGGGTTGCAATGAGTTGTCCCATGTTTTGGGAGGCACCCGCCAAAAGTGAACCAATTAAAAATGTCACAATGGCAAATTGATACACCGGGCGTCGACCATACAAATCTGAAACTTTTCCGTAGAGCGGCGTTGATGCAGTTGACGTAAGAATGTAAGCGGTAACAACCCAGGTGTAATGATTAAGGCCATTGAAATCTTCAACAATTCTTTTGAGGGCGGTAGATACGATCGTTTGATCGAGCGCTGCAAGGAGCATGCCGGTCATTAATCCACTCAGAACCACCATGATTTCTTTATGAGTGAGCGGTGCATGATTTTTTGACATGGTGAGCCTTTCTCGATCCTTCAGAGATTTTTATTGAAAATTCAACCGTTAGAGTACTCCTGCACCCTTTATAATTCCCGTTTAAACCTCCATCTAATGCAACTCTCAGTAAGAAATGGATCACATGAAGAGCGTCATCGCGCATGAATTGGTAAAAACCTACGACAAAGGATCAGTACGTGCGCTCGACGGTCTCTCATTAGATGTCGAAGAAGGCACAGTTTTGGGCGTACTTGGTCCCAATGGCGCAGGGAAAACAACCACTGTACGAATTCTTGCCACCTTACTTGCACCTGACTCAGGCACGGCTAGCGTTGCCGGAATTGATGTTGTGAAACATCCTGACAAAGTGCGAGAGATTATTGGACTCTCTGGCCAATATGCCGCAGTCGATGAAACGCTCACAGGGTGGGATAACTTGGTGATGTTTGGTCAGCTCTATCACCTGGGTAAAAAGTCAGCGATACAACGAGCAAACGAATTACTTGAACGATTTTCTTTAACTGATGCTGCAAAACGTCCGATAAAAACTTACTCCGGTGGAATGAGGCGCAGACTGGATCTGGCTGCGTCTTTGATTGTGAAACCAAAAGTTCTCTTCCTCGATGAACCAACGACTGGGCTAGATCCCCGTGGCAGACAAGATATGTGGGGTGTCATTGAAGAGCTCGTCAAAGGTGGCGTGACACTTCTCCTGACAACTCAATATTTAGAAGAAGCAGATCAACTTGCTGACGACATTGCTGTTATTGATCATGGCCATGTTATTGCTCGTGGTACCTCTGACCAATTGAAACGACAAGTAGGGGGAGAGAGACTCGAGATTGTGGTGGAACACGTCCACCTGGCAACAACAGCCAACATTATTGAGAAAATTAGTGGTGCAAAAATCTCCATTGATGATGGATTGCGTAAAATTTCTGCACCTGTGACAACTGGTTCTGTGGCATTAATTGAAGCGCTGCGCGCATTTGATGCCGAGAAAATTCATCCACTTGATATTGGGCTAAAACGACCTTCCCTCGACGATGTATTTCTTGCACTAACGGGGCATGTTGCCGAAGTTGAAGGTGTTTCTGAACCAAGCGCGGTTGGCAGAAAGCGAAAGCGAGGTTCGCGATGAGACTCATTACAGATTCGTGGATCATTACCAAGCGACAGTTACTTCAATTAACTCGAGTTCCTGAAGTACTGATTTTCTCAACGATTCAACCGGTGATGTTTGTCTTACTCTTTCGATATGTCTTCGGTGGCTCGATTGAGACTGGCCAACCAGGCGGGTATGTCCAGTTATTGATGCCAGGAATTTTTGTACAAACGGTCGCTTTCACATTAGCGAGTACTGCATCTGGCCTTGCTGAGGATATGAAAAAGGGCTTGATAGATCGGTTCCGGTCGTTGCCTATCGCGCGTTCTGCGTTGGTTATTGGGCGAACCTTGGGCGATGCGCTCTTAAATATATTGGTGCTCTTTGTGATGGGGCTGGCTGGATACATTGTTGGTTGGCGACCAACATCAGGAGTTGCGAAAATTACGCTTGCGTTTATTTTCTTGCTCTTTTTTGGCTATGCGCTCTCCTGGATTGGGATTTACACCGGACTTGCAGTTCGCGATGCCCGCGTAGTTCAGAATGTCAGCTTTCTTGTTACCTTTCCCATGACATTTTTATCAAATGCATTTGCGCCAACGACGGGCATGCCGCGGCCGCTTCAATATTTTGCTGAATGGAATCCTGTCTCAACGATGGTGGCTGCTTGTCGAGAACTCTTCGGCTTAGAAAATAAATTCGGCGCTACCGCTGGTTCGTTTCCTTCGGAACATCCATTGACTACATCAATTTTTTATATGGTGTTGATCATGGCAATTTTCGTGCCCATCAGCGTCCGAAAATATAAAAACAGTTCTCGCTAAAATTACGCGAGAAACATTTACGCGAGAAACTCTGCCTCGAGTATGGCAACCGAAATTGTCTTTCCGTTTGGTGCTGTGTAGGTAACTGTTTCGCCAATTTTGGCACCAAACACTGCTGCCCCAAGTGGAGATTTTTCACTATACACATCAAGATCACCTGAGGCAATCTCGCGAGAACCTAAAAGAAATTGCATTTCGTCGCCGGCAATATCAACGGTAATTTTCATACCGAGACCAACCACGCCAGATTCACTTGCTGGCGGTTCACCGATAATGGCATGTTCGAGCATGTGGCGTAGTTGTCGAATCCGCGCTTCCATTTTTCCTTGCTCTTCTTTGGCAGCGTGATATCCACCGTTCTCTTTTAAATCGCCTTCAGCGCGCGCTGCCTCAATCTTCTTCACGATCTCACTTCGGCCAGCACCTTCCAGATGCGCCAACTCAGCGCTCAAGCGATCTGCAGCCTCTTGAGTGAGCCACGTTTGTGTCGTTTTATCGGCAGCCATAGTGGGATACCGTACTTAATCTTTCTGCGAGAGTGAAAATGGAGTTAGCGACAGTCAATGACCGCAGCATTTACTGGCGTAATCCGGGCTGGAATTTCGACTGTTCGAATGAGCCGATTCTGAGTCGATGCTGGAATGCGGTCAATAATTTCACCCACCACATTTTTATCAATATCGCGGGCGATTAGTTGACATGAAATTTCTCGATCTGGATGGCGTCGCTGTATTTCATATCGAATGTCAATGGCATATGTGTTTTTGATGGCAGATTCAGAAATGGGTGAGGGAGCAAAAGAGAGGAGGGAATAGCGAATTTCAGGGTTGGCGTGAGAGAAAGCAATCCATATCAACCAGATAAGGGCCATGAGTCCAAACAAAGTCCCGGGAATTTGCCATCGGAAATTAGCTCCACCATAGCGTTGGTTGAGGTATGCAATATCGTCTGCGGAGAATTCATGGTGCGGAAAACGCTCTCGCCAGATACCGGGCTTGCCACTGGCATTGTCTGTCACTTTAAATCTCGACATGGGAAGATTCTTACATGAATATCACGTCAACGAGCACCATCGGTGGTGTCATTGTGCTTGTGCTCATCGTAGGCAGTGGCCTGCTATTTCTCAGTTTTTACAGTAGATATAAACGAATGGTGCAACGTAAAAACGAATCGGAAGATTAATTTCGACTGTAATGAGAATGTTGAAAAAGTGACTACCGTCAACCGCTCGCGCGGGGAGCTCATACTTGGTGCCATTGCAATTGCCATTCTCTTCGTAGCGTTTCTTCGATTGGGAATGTGGCAACTCGACCGCGCCGAAGAATTAAAAAAACTTCAAACTCTTCAACCAGAAAAACCTATTGTGGCGCTACTTGATGTTGCCCAACCTGGCACGAATCTCTCTGGTAACTCGGTCAATCGTCGAGTTCATTTACACGGACATTATGTTGCGTCGTATCGTGCACCGGGCCAGATATCTCCCACACAGCAACGTGAAACATGGTCGATTGGCTTATTAGAGATTCCCGATGTTGGTGCAATTCTTATTGCTCGTGAAATTATTCCGGCAGATTCCACACCTGAACAAGTACCCGAGGGAGATGTTGAAGTGATTGGTCGGTTAATGCCGAGGCAATATGACGATCGGAGCGAGCCATCGCCCGGCGTACTTTCTCGGATCGATAGCGCGCTCATCATCCGGGATACAGATCTTGCGCTCTTCGATGGATTTGTATTGGTGCAGAGTGAGAAAATCGATGGGAAAAAAAGTCCACTTCGTTACATCAAGGATTCTCAGGCTAAACCCACCATTCCAGGCTTTTATTGGCAACATATTGCCTATGTCGCCATATGGTGGCTTGCTGCAGTCGTAGTACTTTTTCTACCGTTCTACCAACGATTTCACGAGAGGTCACGTAATGGTTAATTCAGGAAACCCCGTTGAGTTAGGTGGCGCGCTCAACAGATTTCGTTTCATGGCGATTGTCTCCGGAACAATGTCACTTCTCTTATGGTTTGTTGACATGCCGGTTGTTCTCTTTGGCAGCGAAAGTTGGCATGAAAAGGTTGTGTGGATCCCGTTAGTTCATGGCTACACATATCCCTTTTATGTCTTTACCGCGCTCCACCTCGCAGTAAAAGCCCGGTATTCGGTGGGAAAAATGATCGGTTTTATTCTCGCAGGGACACTGCCCATTGCCTCTTTTGTCGCAGAACGGCGCGCGGTTAAAGAACATCAGTGAAGAGATTAATTAAGTCATTGCTCTATCCGCTCTATGAGCGACGTTTGTTGCGTTCGCTTGACCTTACGAAGACCCCGCTTCATATTGGCGTCATATTGGATGGCAATCGACGCTGGGCGAAAGCAAATCCCACAGCAGATGGTGATATTTCAACATCACGTGGCCATCGAGCTGGTGCTGAAAAAATCGTAGCGCTCTTAGATTGGTGCGAGGAAGTTAATATCAAAGTTGTCACCCTTTGGTTACTATCAAGCGATAATTTGAAACGACCTGCTTCAGAACTCCATCCATTACTTGAGATTATTGGTGATACCGTCACAGAATTGGGTTCGTTAGGTCGATGGGAAGTTCGACCAGTTGGCTCACTTGAGTTGTTGCCGAGCGATCTTCGCGACTCATTATTAAATGTTGCAGCAAAAAGTAAGGGCATCAATGGGGTAGTCGTCAATGTTGCCATTGGTTATGGTGGTCGAAAAGAGATAGTTGATGCGGTGAAGAATGTAATTCTGGAATCTGCAAAGTCTGGTAAGAGCGCGATTGAAATTGCCGACGAAATTTCTATCGAGGAGATCAGCAAGAATCTCTACACCGCTGGCCAACCTGATCCGGAGTTAGTGATACGTACATCTGGTGAGCAACGGCTCGGAGGATTCCTCCTCTGGCAGAGCGCTCACTCTGAGTTTTATTTTTGTGAAGCCTATTGGCCAGATTTTCGAAAAGTTGATTTTCTCCGTGCTCTGCGAGCATATTCCATTCGGGAGCGCCGCTTCGGAGCGTAAAACCGTAATCAAAGTTTTACTTTTTGCCATCGCGTGTCGCACCTTTCCGTATCGCCGGTGGATTTACCTTTTACCCCATATCCACCAGCCCGTTTCAACGTTAACGCGTAGGAGAAGGCCCGATTACAACTCAAAAAGCAGTGGGCAGAGCCCGACTGAAGACCTCGCAAGATGGTCATAACGCAGATACTGCGTTGAAGACATATGTCATTGATACCAGCGTGCTTTTAGCAGATCCTTCAGCGCTATTTCGATTTGCAGAACATGAAGTTGTCATTCCCATTGCAGTGGTTGGAGAGTTAGAAAATAAGCGCGACCATCCAGAATTGGGGTTTTTTGCGCGATCGGCCTTACGCACTCTGGATGATTTACGTATACGCCATGGTCGCCTTGATCAACCGTTGCCGATCACCGAAGATGGCGGAACGCTCTCGGTCGAACTTAATCACACCGATACTTCGTCATTGCCGGCCGGGTTTTTCCGCGACGGAACTAATGATTCTCGGATTTTGGCGGTAGCCCGCAATCTCTCAGCAGATGGAAAACATGTTGTATTGGTGACAAAAGATTTACCTCTTCGCGTTAAAGCATCATCGATGGGAATAGTTGCTGAGGAATATCGAGCCGAACTTGTTCCCAACACCGGGTGGACTGGAATGGAAGAGGAGACAGTCGCAGGTTCAGTGATTGATTCGCTGTATGCGCAAGAACGCGTCGATCATGAGATTGCGAAGGACTTTCCATGCCATACCGGAATCGTTCTCCACTCCGAAAAGGGAAGCGCATTGGCACGCGTTACCCACGATAAAAAATTGCAATTAGTTCGCGGTGATCGTTCAGCCTTTGGACTTCATGGTCGTAGCGCCGAACAACGAGTAGCGCTCGATCTTCTCCTTGATGAAACAGTCGGGATTGTTTCGCTCGGCGGAAGAGCGGGAACTGGAAAGTCCGCGCTTGCGCTCTGCGCTGGTTTAGAGGCAGTGATGGAGAAACGGGCGCATAAAAAAGTTGTGGTCTTCCGACCGCTCTATCCGGTTGGCGGACAAGAGTTGGGCTACTTGCCAGGTACCGAAGGTGAAAAAATGTCGCCGTGGGCGCAAGCTGTTTTTGACACGCTTGGCGCTTTGGTGAGTCCGCAGGTCATTGAGGAAATTTTGGATCGAGGGTTAATCGAGGTACTTCCACTAACGCATATTCGTGGTCGATCCCTCCATGACTCATTTGTCATCGTGGATGAGGCGCAGTCGCTTGAGCGAGGAGTTCTCCTCACCGTGCTCTCTCGTATTGGCCAAGGCTCGCGAGTCGTCTTGACCCACGATGTTGCCCAGCGAGACAACCTTCGGGTTGGCCGCCACGATGGCGTCGTTGCAATTGTTGAGTCGCTCAAGGGCCACCCACTCTTTGCCCACATCACCTTGACTCGAAGTGAGCGTTCGCAGATCGCAGCACTCGTTACCGAGATGCTCGAAGAGCCGCTCCACTAATCAAAATTCGGACATTTTGGGCGTTTCGCGCCTCGCGTAATTCGCTTGGCATATCTCACAGTTACAAAAGGTGTAAATCGGACTCTCCACCGTCTGACCTGCAGTTTTACTTTTCCACAAACCTCACACTTTAAAAAACATTGCCAGTTATGCGGGCTTAAATTTGCGAGAGCCCACCCCATTTGCCACCCTAAAACCCTTCCCGTGTCCTATTGAGACCGTTTACTGGACGGTAGATCAAGGGCGAGCGGGAGTAAGAGCAGGGTAGTTAAGAGCAGGGTAGTTAAGAGCAGGGTAGTTAAGAGCAGGGTAGTTAAGAGCGGGATAGAGAGGAGGGCTGATGCGGATGGTGAAACTCAACCGCCGGATTTCGATCCGTCGTCGACGAACCATTTTGGCAGCTGCACTCTCATTTCTCTTCCTCGCAATCGTTGAACCCGCCTACGCGCAGGGACCGGTGACGATTGGGGTTGACCTTGGTTCAATCCTGAAGACCGCCGACTCTGGCACCTACCCGACCGAGTCCATCATGGGGACTGCAAGTACCTCCGGAATAGAGCTCGACCCATCGGCCCTAGTTAATGCCGGGGAGATAGCAATGACTGCTCTGATCTCGCAACAGATCGAAGCAGCACGCAACCCCATCGGTGCGAAAAAGTACGCAAAGGATTTAGTTCTCAATACGTATGGGTGGAGCGATCAGCAGTACTCATGCCTTAATTCTCTGTGGAACCGAGAGAGCCATTGGAACTACAAAGCAAGAAATCCTCGCAGTGGGGCTCACGGAATTGCTCAGGCACTTCCCGCCACAAAGATGGAATCGGTAAGTACAGATTGGCGAACGAATCCATTGACGCAAATTCAGTGGGGTCTTTCCTATATTCAAAGTCGATATGAAACCCCGTGTAAGGCTTACGCGAAGTGGAAGCGTTCGCGCTATTACTAAATAAATTCGTTCAGTACTGAGGTTTTACTCTGGTCGTTTACCGATTGTCATCGGCTTACTTGTTTGCGCAAAGAAATCATTTCCTTTATCGTCAACCACAATAAATGCTGGAAAATTCTCAACTTCAATTTTCCAAATAGCTTCCATTCCAAGCTCTTCATAATCGAGTACATCAACCTTCTTTATACAATCCTGAGCAAGTCGAGCTGCCGGACCGCCAATCGAGCCAAGATAAAAACCACCATTGGCTTTACAGGCATTCGTCACTGCCTGTGAGCGATTTCCTTTTGCCAACATGATCATTGACCCACCCGCTTTTTGGAATTGGTCGACATAAGAATCCATTCGACCTGCAGTTGTTGGTCCGAAGGAACCCGAGGCATAGCCAGCTGGAGTTTTCGCTGGACCGGCGTAGTAGACCGCATATTTCTTCAGATACTCAGGCATCGGCTTACCCGCATCGAGCAACTCTTTAATCTTGGCATGGGCTAAGTCACGAGCAACCACGAGCGTTCCGGTGAGTGAAACCCGCGTCTTTATTGGGTATTTCGAAAGCTCTTTGAGAATCTCAGCCATCGGTTGGTGAAGGTCGATGGCGACAACATTGTCATCGAGATGCTCATCAAGAACCTCTGGCATAAAGCGAGCAGGATCTCGCTCAAGCTTTTCAATGAATATTCCTTCGCGAGTGATTTTCGCTTTTGCTTGGCGATCGGCAGAACACGAGACTGCGATTGAAATGGGAAGTGAGGCGCCATGGCGAGGAAGTCGAATTACTCGAACATCGTGGCAGAAGTATTTGCCGCCAAATTGCGCGCCAATTCCTAACTTCTGAGTGAGTAAATGCACTTGCTTTTCTAACTCAAGATCGCGGAAGGCGTGGCCCGTCTTTGCATCACCGTGAGTCGGTAGCGAATCCAAATATTTAGCGCTCGCTAATTTTGCAGTTTTCGCAGTGAATTCAGCGCTCGTTCCACCGATGACAATTGCTAGGTGATAGGGGGGACATGCTGCAGTTCCGATTGATCGCAATTTTTCATCTAACCAATTCATAAAGGAAGTGGGGTTGAGAATCGCCTTTGTCTCTTGGTACATAAAAGATTTATTCGCACTTCCGCCACCTTTGGCAAGAAAGAGGAAGTTATATTCATCGTCGTGATGGGTATCTGAATAAATTTCAACCTGCGCAGGTAAATTATTTCCAGTGTTCTTTTCATCCCACGTCGTAACTGGGGCGAGTTGTGAATAGCGAAGATTGAGAGTGGTGTAGGCGTTATAGACACCGCGTGAAATTGAAATTTCATCGCGCTCGCTCGTGATTACTCGCTGGCCCTTTTTACCCATAACCAGCGCTGTGCCTGTGTCTTGGCACATCGGTAAAATTCCCCCTGCTGAAATATTGGCATTCTTCAAAAGATCAAGGGCAACGAATCGATCATTCGGTGAACTCTCTGGATCTCGAAGAATGTGCGCAAGTTGTTCGAGATGAGAGCTCCGCAAATAATGGTTGATGTCATGCATTGCCACTTCTGTTAAGTTGGCAATGGCATCAGGCGAAACAGTGAGAAAAGTCTTTCCTTCTGCTTGAAATGTTGAGACTCCTTCTTTGCTGACGAATCGGTATTCAGTCTCATCCTTACCGAGTGGAAGCAAATCTTCATAAACAAACTCAGGCACGATTACTCCTCAACCGGTTTTGCAGATTCTAATTTTTTGCGTGCTCCATCGAGCCATTCTTGGCATATCGCAGCTAACTCCTCACCGCGTTCCCATAATTTGAGCGACTCCTCAAGGGTTGTGCCACCTGCTTCAAGAGTTGCAACAACTTTTGTGAGTTCGTCTCGAGCTTCTTCGTACGTAAGTTTCGCGGGCATTTGCCTAATCTACTCCTTCTCTATTTTTCGCTCTCTCCAGTCGCTGTTGCTATCGCCACACCCTGCGCAAGTCTCAAGCGAAGTGAGTCACCTGCTTTAAGCTCTCGCGGCGATCGAGCGATGGAACCATCACTTTTTTGAACAACTGCATATCCGCGATCGAGCGTTGCTTGCGGAGAGAGCGTTCGGACTCGAGCCGCTATTTGTTCTATTTCTGTTTTTGCATGGATGAGTTGTGAATCCATACTTCGCCATGATCGACGCACAAAGGTATTTACAACTTCTTGGCGAATCGTCACCATCGTCAAAGGGTCCTTCATGATTGGACGTTGAATTAATCCGGCAATTCTGGTCATTTCAAGTACGACAAAATCATTGATCCGTCTATCTGCGCGATCACGCAGAAGTCGAATCTTCGTCAACTCTTCCGCCATATCGGGCACGACGCGTTTTGCTGCATCAGTGGGAGTGGAGGCTCGTAAATCAGCGACGAGATCAAGCAGTGGCGCATCTTGTTCGTGGCCAATTGCGCTGACGATCGGCGTTGTACATGCCGCGGCTAAGCGAACTAAACCTTCATCGCTAAAGGGCAGTAAATCTTCAAATGAACCGCCACCGCGAGTAATGATGATGACATCGACGTTGGAATCTGCATCAAGCTCTTTGAGCGCACGTGAGACTTCAACAACCGCTGCGCTTCCTTGAACTGCAACTTCACGAATTTCAAATTCAACTGCGGGCCATCGTTTACGAGCATTTTCAACGACATCCTTTTCGGCGGCACTTGCCCGACCACAAATCAAGCCAACTTTCTGAGGTAAGAAAGGAAGTGGCTTTTTTCGCTCAGGTGCGAATAGCCCTTCAGCTGTAAGAACTTTCTTGAGGTGCTCTAATCGAGCGAGCAATTCGCCAATCCCTACCTGTCGAATCTCTTTTGCATTAAGTGAAAGCGAACCGGTAGGCGTATAGAAATTCACTTTTGAATTAATGACTACACGAGCATTCTCTGGAAGAGGCGATGCAGCTTTAAATACAGATCGTGGGCACACTACTTGTAAATACATATCTACACTGGGATCTCGCAACCGCATGTAGAGCATCGTTCCTGAGCCACGGTCGTTTACTTGCGCAAGTTCACCTTCTACCCAAATTGTTCCGAGTCGATTGATGTATTCACTAATTGCTTCTGAAATGACGCGAACCGGTGCGGGTTTTTCTGCTGAAGTTTCGAGCACGACGCGATCCTAATAGGATGGCCACATGGCTAAACGGGTTCTACTCGCGGCACCACGCGGATATTGCGCGGGTGTTGACCGGGCCGTTATTACTGTAGAAAAAGCGCTTGACCTCTACGGCGCCCCTGTATATGTGCGAAAACAAATTGTCCATAATAAACATGTTGTCGCGACTCTGGAGAAAAAAGGTGCGATTTTCGTAGAGGAAACCGATCAAGTTCCTGAAGGCGCCATTGTTGTTTTCTCGGCCCATGGCGTTTCACCAGCGGTGCATCAAGAAGCCGCAAAGCGACAACTAAAAACTATTGATGCTACGTGTCCACTCGTTACCAAAGTTCATCATGAAGCGCAACGATTCGCAAAAGACGATATGCAGATCCTTCTTATCGGCCATCACGGACATGAAGAAGTTGAAGGAACCGCTGGAGAAGCGCCAGATCACATCACGGTAGTTGATGGTCTTGATGGCGCACGTAATGTTCAGGTTGATCCCAATAAAAAATTAGCATGGCTCTCGCAAACAACGCTTAGCGTAGATGAAACACTTGAAGCGGTTGGAATTCTCAAACAACGATTTCCGCAATTGATGGATCCACCCAGTGATGACATTTGTTACGCCACTCAAAATCGACAGACTGCAATTAAACAAATTGCGCCACAGGCAGATCTCATCCTTGTTGTTGGTTCGAAAAATTCATCAAATTCAGTTCGACTTGTCGAAGTAGCCTTGGAATATGGTGCAAAAGCTGGATATCTCATTGATTACGCCGAAGAACTTCTCGATGAATGGTTTAACGGAGTTGAAACTATTGGCGTTTCCAGTGGTGCATCAGTGCCAGAGATTCTCGTAACCGAGCTTCTTGCCAATTTAGCCACGCGCGGTTATTCCGATGTAGAGACGGTTACTGCGACGGAAGAGAGCCTGCTTTTTGCAATTCCACCAGAGCTTCGCAAAGATTTACGAGCTGCGGGTAAGTGAGCCCTGCTTCTTTTTCGTTATATAAATAATCCACGCAACGGCAGAACCAGTAATGAGAAATGGCGCTTCACTAGCCAGTGATGCAAAGAGTTCGACAGCGATTCGACTGGGTCGAAGCGAAACATTTCCAAGAGTGGGCATGAGAAAAATCATGGCTGCAGCAAATGCGATAGGTGGATTAACTATTGCGGGATAAAGCGTTCCCGCTCGTCCAAGTTTGATTCCTCCCCAATACGAGAGCCAGATGGCAATTCCAGTAATGATTCCTGGACCGCTGCGAAAGAAAATTTCTATCATGGCAATAAACGTAATGAAAACAAATTGAAGGATGACAACACCTGGCCCAGTTAACCCTGGCCCTTGAATAGGTCGCTTCAGCGTTGGACTAGCCATTCTTCTCACCAATCTCTTCGCCATCAATGAAATCATCATCCTCGGAGATATTCTTCAGTTCGCGAACGTTACCTGGTGAGTCAGGATATTCGATTGCGAGTTTATCTTTATCGCCACTCACGCCAAGATTATGAATTCGTCGAGCTGGAATGAGCACCGTGCGCTCTGCAGTGGGAATGAGATCTTCATACGCTTTTGCCGTCGAGGAGATTGCTTTTCCAACTGCAACAATCTTTCCATGCAAGAGCGTGAGATTTTTCAAAAAAGTCGTAGCAACGTTTTTAATGTCGTCTGCATTTTGCGCCAATTTATTTCGCGTAAAGATATAACCGACCGTGCGAAGAAGCGCCATCATAGAAGTCGGCGTTGCCACCGTAACATTTAATTTGAACGCTTTCTCGAGGAAATTTTTATCAATTCGGAGCGCTTCTGAGAGAAGGGTTTCGAACGGAACAAAGAGCACGACAAAATCAGGGGAGCCTTGGGACTTGTGATATCCACGCTTGGATAAAGCTTCGACATGCTTCAGGAGATCTTTGGTGTGTTGTGCCAGAAACTCATCGCGTTGATTTTGATCTTCAGTTCCAAATGCTTCAACGAATCGATCAAAAGGGAATTTTGAATCGATGAAAATTTTAGAACCGCCAGGCATTTCGACTGTGATATCAGGAATTCCCGATGAATCAGAATCAGTCGTAGATTTTTGCCGGGTATATTCGTGACCTTCGCGCAAACCAGCGTTTTGAAGGAGTAGCTCTAATTGCGCCTCGCCAAACTTTCCACGCGTCTGAGACTGCGAAAGTGCTCCAGAAATTTTCTTAGTTTCATCGAAGAATGACTCGCTTGCTCGACGCATCTCCATAATTGTTGAGGAGAGTTTGGCTTCTGCCTCAGTTCGCGTTCGATGGGCTTCGTGTGACTGTTGCGAAAGTTCTTTAACGGTCTCTTTCATTGCCGAGAGCTCGGCCGTTAACTTGATGGCGTTTTCAGTTTTGCTTCGCTCTGCATCTAATTGTTTTTTATAGTCATCAATAAGCGCTTCATTTCCAGCAGAGGATTGCGTACGCAGTGAAGCAAAGAGATAGCCAATCGCAGCGCCTGCGCCGAGACCAACAATGAGATAGATCGCACCATTCATACGCCTATCGTGGCATTCGCCACCGACAATGGCGCGTAGGCTCTACCCCTCGTGGGACTCTCTATTGGAATCGTTGGTTTACCCAACGTAGGCAAATCGACGCTCTTTAACGCGTTGACTAAGAACAACGTCTTAGCAGCCAATTATCCCTTTGCCACCATCGAACCCAATGTCGGCGTCGTCGGAGTACCAGATCCTCGATTAAAGGTCCTCGCCGAGATTTTTCATTCCGAACAGATTCTTCCCGCGACAGTCTCCTTCGTGGATATTGCTGGAATTGTAAAAGGCGCTTCGGAAGGCGCTGGGCTTGGAAATAAGTTTCTTGCCAATATTCGCGAAACAGATGCGATCTGCCAAGTAATTCGCGTTTTTAGCGATGGCGATGTTGTCCATGTCGACGGCAAAGTTGATCCCGCAAGCGACATTGAAACAATTAATACCGAACTTGCACTTGCAGATTTACAAACAATTGAAAAAGCCTTGCCACGTCTCGAAAAAGAAGCGCGCACAAATAAAGAAAAGCAACCGTTACTGGCGGAGGTCAAAAAGGCAGAGTCGTTACTTTCCGATGGCAGAGTTCTCTACGGCTCAGGCCTTGATTTAGCGCTGATTAAAGAGCTTGGTTTGCTCACGGCAAAACCATTTCTCTATGTATTTAATGTTGATGCTGCAGAACTTTCTGATACTACGCTCCGAGAAAAATTATCAAAGTTAGTTGCTCCAGCAGAAGCGATATTCCTCGATGCAAAAACAGAGATGGAATTGAGCGAGCTCGACGATGCTGAAGCATTGGAATTATTGAACTCAATTGGCTTAACTGAGCCAGGATTGAGTACGCTAGCCCGCGTTGGATTTAACACGCTCGGACTCCAGACGTATCTCACGGCAGGTCCTAAAGAAGCTCGCGCATGGACAATTCATAAAGGTGATACCGCACCCGTTGCGGCGGGGGTTATTCATACTGATTTTCAAAAAGGATTTATCAAGGCCGAAGTTGTTCACTTCAAGGATCTTGTTGAGTGTGGCTCGATGAATGAAGCGAAAAATAAGGGCAAAGTTCGAATGGAAGGCAAGGATTACGTAATGCACGATGGCGATGTTGTGGAGTTCAGGTTCAATGTTTAATGTGGCGAAGGTCTAATTCAGTGAAGAAAATTACTCAACCACACCTAGCCGGTTTACCCGTCAAACACCGTGATGAGTTACGCAATGTGGCAATTATTGCCCACGTTGACCACGGTAAAACTACGCTCGTTGATGCCATGCTCTGGCAATCAGGTGCTTTTGCTGCCCATAAAGAACAGGCAGAGGGTAAGGAACGCGTTATGGATTCGATGGATCTTGAACGCGAAAAAGGAATCACCATTCTTGCGAAAAATACTGCGGTGAAACGGGGCAACACCATTGTCAACATCATTGATACACCAGGTCACGCCGATTTCGGTGGTGAAGTTGAACGTGGGTTGGAAATGGTGGATGGAGTTGCGCTCTTAGTTGATGCTTCCGAGGGACCGCTTCCGCAAACTCGTTTCGTACTCCGCAAAGCGCTAGAAAAAAATCTTCCGGTTATCTTGATTATTAATAAAGTTGATCGACCAGACGCGCGAATCGCAGCAGTTGTTGATGAAACGTATGAATTATTTCTCGATCTCGACGCTAATGAAGAGCAAATTGATTTCCCTATTGTTTACACCTCAGCTAAGGCAGGTCGCGCATCGCTGAATAGACCAGACGATGGTGGAATGCCCGATCAAGAGAATCTCGATGTACTTTTCGATACTATTTTTAAAACAATTCCCGCACCGGTGTATCACGAAGGTGCGCCACTACAAGCGCATGTCACCAACTTAGATTCCTCTCCATACTTAGGGCGATTGGCGCTATGTCGCGTCCATGAAGGAACAATTACTAAGGGCCAGATGGCTACGTGGATGAAAGTCGATGGCACCACCGAAAAAGTAAAGATCTCTGAGTTGCTCATCACTGAAGGCTTAGAACGAGTTCCTGCGCAATCTGCCGGGCCAGGAGACATAATTGCGGTGGCTGGAATTGAAACGATCACGTTGGGCGAAACCCTCGCCGATGCTGAAAATGCCTATCAATTACCGTTAATTACCGTTGATGAACCAAGTATTTCCATGACGGTGGGTATTAATACCTCGCCATTAGCGGGAAAGAGCGGTAAGAAATTAACTGCGCGCCTTGTAAAAAATCGCCTTGATGCAGAGTTAGTGGGCAATGTTTCGTTAAGAATTTTGCCAACCGATCGCCCGGATACTTGGGAAGTTCAAGGTCGTGGCGAATTACAACTTGCCGTGCTTGTTGAATTAATGCGCCGGGAAGGTTTTGAATTAACGGTTGGTAAACCTCAAGTGGTGACCAAACTTGTTAATGGAAAATTGCATGAACCAATGGAACGCCTCACTATCGATGTTCCCGAAGATTATTTAGGCGTCGTCACACAGCTGATGGCGCTACGAAAAGGTCGCATGGAGCAGATGGTGAATCATGGAACGGGATGGATCCGCATGGATTACAAAGTTCCTTCACGTGGCTTAATCGGATTTCGGACAGAATTTCTCACCGAAACTCGGGGAACTGGATTACTCCACCATGTCTTTGATGGTTACGAACCATGGCATGGTGAATTAAAAACTCGACTCACTGGATCTCTTGTTTCTGATCGAATGGGAATTGTTACCTCGTATGCGCTCTTTTCATTACAAGAACGTGGCGCGATCTTTGTTCAGGTTGGTGATGAGGTATACGAAGGAATGGTTGTCGGAGAAAATTCTCGCCCCGAAGATATGGACGTTAATGCTGTCCGCGAAAAGAAATTGACGAATATTCGTTCTGCTGGCGCCGATGAAATGGAACGATTGATTCCACCAAAACTACTCAATATGGAACAAGCGTTAGAGTTCTGCCGCGAAGATGAGTGCATCGAAGTAACGCCGACGATGGTTCGGGTACGGAAAGTGATCTTCGACGGAAATGAACGAGCCCGCCTTGCTTCAAAGGCGAAAAAGGCCAATTTAGACGCATAAAACTGGGGTTGTCAGACCCACCTGGTTTCATTCCCATATCGACATTCGAGTCGGTCTGGAAAGGAATGAAGCAATGAACTTGCGCGAACTAGCGTTTCAGCTATCCGCAATCACGTTAATCGCTGACACTGCAAAGGAGGCGAAAGAACGGTTACGTCGCGAGTTTGCCCAAGCGCTTGAGGAAGTAGGCGCAGATTCAGCGAAAGCCGCCTTTGATGGCGAAGAGATTGCAAAAGTTTCATTGGTTCAACCAAAGACGTCACCGGAAATTCTCCACGAATCAGCTTTTACCGAATGGGTAAAAACTCATTGGAGTAGTGAAATTGTTGAAACAGTTCGAGAGTCGTTCAAGAAACATGTGCTTGATGAAATTGTTAATGTCAATGGGGATGCGGTTTTTCCAAAAACGGGCGAAGTGCTCGACTTCATCGGATTCACCCATCGCGATCCTTACATCTCAACTCGATTTATCGAAGGCGGGCGCGACGCTCTTTATAGCGCTTTCCGTTCTGGATCGTTAAGCCCAGCTGATGTGATTGCTCATGAATTAGTGGCGGTGAGCGAGTAATGACATCATTTCAAGGACAAAGTTTTCACCATAATAATTTCGACTTAAATAATTATGAGCCGGTAGAAAATAGAATTCGTGCTTTTTGGCAGAAATTTCCGAAGGGTCGGTTGATTACCGATCTCCAACGAACGGAACGAAGTGATGGTCGGATTGAATGGATCTGTCGTACCGAAGCTTTTACTAATCAAGATGATTCCCGACCTCAGGCGACTGGGTTTGCAACTGAAATCGAAGGTAGTACACCGATCAATCGAGTGAATGCCAGCGAAAATTGTGAAACATCAAGTATCGGTCGCTGTCTTGCCAATCTTGGATTTGCAACCAAGGGTAAACGTGCGAGCCGTGAAGAGATGGCAAAAGTTGCCCGATCAACGCATCAACAGCGAAAAGTCGCGAATAATGGCGGTGATAGAGCGAATCAAAAAATGTCACGCGAGCGGAGAACGCTCGCAGAGAGTGATTGGGAAACTTTGCTCACCAGCCTTGCGCAATGCAGTTCCATCAGCGAACTAAAAGATTGGTCGGCGCGTGCGGCGGGCTTCGCTATGCCCGATGCGAAACGAGTGGAGCTTCTTGCGCGGTTTAAAGAACAACGAACAAAAATTTCAACTGCCGCATGAATGAGTACTCCATCTTCACATCTCTACTTATAACTCAATCTCTATCGAGAGTGGAAGGTGATCACTGATACCAGAGAATTTATGGCGATGCGTTGTGACTTTTTCATGCTGTAAGTCGTTACTGAGGATGTAATCAAATTCGAGTTGTGGTTTCCAGGACGGATACGTGGGAAGGAAATTAAAACTCTGCCAACCAGAAACTCTCCGTGCAATGCCCCACGGTAGATTCATGTCGCCGATAAGAATCTTTTTCCCCGGTAACGCCGAGAGCCAACGAATTAGTTTTCGTAATTGAACAACGTTATAAAGCGGAACAAATGATAAGTGAGTTGTTGCGATCGTCCACCCATTCTCTAACTCAGCTGCGAGAGCGACCCGTGGTTCATCGGCAACATAAATTAACTGAGCTCGCTTTTTCCCCGGGACTGCAATGGGGAATCCAAAGGGCGATTTTTTTAAGTTGAGGGTATGCCATCGGATAACAGGGATTTTTGAGACAAGCGCGATGCCATAACTTGCCGGAAGATTCTCACCGGAATGAAAAAATTTTCGTTCCTCATCTGAAAGTGCGCGCCATTGTTCACCTGGTGTTCCCATCATCGTGGGAGCAAAGGCCCAATATGGCGCTGCCAACTCCTTAGCAATGATCTCTGTCTGTCGAATAAATGCTGATCGAGGTTGTAATTCATCAACTTCTTGAATTCCTAAGACATCAGGTGAAAAGTTTTTAATCTCTGATAAGCCAGTGATTAAGCCTTCGTTGAGAGCGCTCGACTTGAGATCATCGCTTGTTGTATCAGGCGGAATGGTCATTGCGTGGAGGATGTTCCACGAGGTGACCTTCATTAGGGCAGGCTAGTAGGGTCGTTCCATGTCTTCGAACGCACCGTACCTCGATCTCGCGCTCTCCCGAACTGAATTAGATCGCGCAGCCCATCTGCGAAGCGACGGGCAAGTTCTAGCGACGCTTTGGGAACGCGCTCAGATCGCATTGCTGATCGGTGACAAATTCGCCCATCGTGGCAACCACCTTCGATATTTCACGGCAGAAGAAATTCGATCATTACAGAGCACGTCACGGGAGATGAATGGTGATCGGTATTTTCTTGGCATATCACCACACGACATTCCCTATTTTGTTTTCCACGTGGTGCCGCAAGAATTTACATTAACGCCAACAGATACGTTGCGCACTATCGGATCATCTCTTTCAGATCTCGACATCGGCGTAGCTGCGCATTCATTGGCATTGTCGCAATGGCACTATCGACATCCGCGATGTGCTCAATGTGGTGCTCAGACCAAAGTCACTCTTGGTGGGGCAGCGCGTGATTGCGCAGAGTGCGGTTCACAACATCATCCACGAACAGATCCTGCGGTGATCGTTCTCATTAAAGATCGTGATGATCGAATTCTTTTGGGACATCAAAAAGTCTGGCCAATGAATCGTTTTTCGACCTTTGCTGGTTTTGTTGAACCCGGAGAATCTTTCGAGCACTGTGTTCGTCGCGAGGTAAAAGAAGAAGCCGGCGTTAGCGTGACTTCCATGATCTACCTTGGCTCACAGCCATGGCCATTTCCGGCATCGATCATGATTGCCTACGAGGCAGTCATCGACAATCCTTCGCAAGCGCGCGCTGACGGTGAAGAGATCGAAGAGATTCGCTGGTTTACTCGGGAAACCTTACGAGCCGAAGTTAAAAATCAGAACGTAATTCTTCCGCCATCATTAAGCGTTGCACGGGCAATGATTAATCGTTGGTATGGCGATCGTGCAGATAGTGAACTAATCGGTGGGGAAGCATGGCGCAGTTAGCCGAATCAATTCTGGCTGCCCTCGATGACGAACAACGGGCAGTCGCTACTGCAGTTCGTGGACCAGTCTGTGTTATAGCTGGCGCAGGAACAGGAAAAACTCGCGCCATTACACATCGGTTGGCTTACGCTGTCGATATCGGCGTTATCGAACCGCAAAAAATTCTTGCCCTCACATTTACTGCGCGCGCTGCTGGCGAGATGCGTTCGAGATTACGAGCACTTGGTGTGCCAACTATTTCTGCTCGAACTTTTCACGCAGCAGCTCTCCGCCAATTGATGTATTTCTGGCCAGAGGTATTAGGTGGTCGCTTTCCACAATTACTCACATCTAAAACAGGTTTTATTACCGAGGCGATCAATCGGGCGGGGATTGCGGCGATTAAAAGTCAGAACGTTCTCCGCGATTTGGCGGCGGAAATTGAATGGTCAAAAGTGCTTGGATATGCCCCTGATACTTATGCTGAGAGCGCCGAGACATTCAACAGAGGGATTATTAGTGGCAATTCTCGCCTGCCGTATGCCGATATTGCCAAAGTGTATGAAGCCTACGAGTCTTTAAAACGCCAAGAACGGGCTATTGATTTCGAAGATGTTTTGCTACTTACAGTGGGAATGTTAGAAGAAGATCGACTTGTCCGCGATCGAATTAGGGATCAATATCGATATTTCACGGTGGACGAATATCAAGATGTTTCGCCCTTGCAACAGCGTTTACTTGATTTGTGGGTTGGTGGTAGGCAAGACCTTTGCGTTGTTGGAGACCCCGCGCAAACTATCTATTCCTTTGCTGGCGCTACCCCCGCTTTCTTATTGAACTTCACTCAGCGATACCCGGATGCTGAAGTAATACGTCTGAATCGTGGTTATCGTTCAACTCCAGAAATTATCAACACTGCAAATGCACTGTTGCGAACTACCTTGGCAAGTCATGAGTTAACCGCTCAAGGAACTCATGGTGAAAAACCATTGGTAATCAGCGCTGAAGGAAGCGAACATGAAACACACACCATCGTTGAGATGATTTCATCGGCAATTAATGACGGAGTAATTCCTCATGAGATTGCAGTACTTGCGCGAACCAATAATCAGATCGATGCCCTTGAAAACGCGCTCAACAAATCTGGAATCGAAAATCAAATTCGAAGTGCAGAGAGATTTTTTGATCAGATTGAAGTTCGAGATTTGATGAGAGCGGTGCGTAACGCCTCGGTGCTATCGGTAGCCGGTGGGGATTGGTATTCAGACCTCAAATCTGCTTTACAACCATTTGGTGAAAGTAAGTATGTACGCTCTTTTCTCCACCTTGGTCGAGAGCTTATGCAAGAAGGTGTGAATTCGCTCCGAGGTTTTCTGCGCGAACTGGAAGATCGTGCTGAGCAGAACAATCCACCAACAATGCCAGGAGTTGTTCTCTCAACCCTTCACGCTGCAAAAGGTTTGGAATGGGATCAGGTATTTCTCGTTGGTGCAGCAGAAGGAACTTTGCCTTATCTCACGTCTTATTCTGGAAGTAAAAATCCTGGAAGTAAAAATCCTGGAAGTAACGAGCACAGTATTGATGAAGAGCGTCGATTGTTTTATGTCGGGATCACTCGAGCCAAACGCAGATTGACCATCAGCTACAGTGGAACGCCTAGTAGATTTCTTGTTGAATCAGGGTTTTACCAATAATTACGCGTCAGTAATAAGGATTTGCACAACGCTCAATGAATGGTTTAATCTTTGCAACTCGCTGTAAAAAGTGAGAACTTGGAGTAAATCCAAGAGAAATCTAGAGAAATCTAGAGAAATCAAGAGAAATACTGTCAGGAAAGGCAATGGTGAGAGATGAGTAGAAAACTCGCTCAATTCGCGTCTCATCCACGCGTCTCACGCCATGCCCACGTTTCTACGCGCCACGAATCTCGCGCGGTCGCACATCATGGTTCACATAAGTTTTTTGCAACTTATACAACCAAGAATTACGCCGCCAAGGACCTTCGAGGCACCTGGAGCAGTATCGGATAAGAAACGATACGAAGCCCCGGGGCCACGAATCCACAGGATTCGGGCCCTTTTTCTTTTATAAGGGGCGGATGATCGAAAACTAAATAAGTAAATCAACAATAAGTTAATCGACAAAAAGTTAATCAACAACGAGCAGAACATGAGAAGAAAGGCACGGTGAGGACGATGACTGTTCTCTTCAGCGAATTATTGGTACCAGGGTGGGCAGAAGGCGATAACGCCAAGATCGGGCTTGACGCTGTGACAGGCGTTTATGGTTCGACCAATGCCTTTACTTTGCCTTGCCATAACACCGATCCTGAAATTTTCTTCTCAGAGAAGCAAGAAACAATTAACTTTGCTAAGGCGCTCTGCGGCACATGTCCGATGAAGAGAGAATGTTTAGCCGGAGCGCTCTCGCGACAAGAACCGGTTGGTGTCTGGGGTGGCGAACTCTTTGAAGATGGAGTTGTCATCACGACAAAGCGTTTACCTGGTCGACCACGATTGGATTCCATCGCGAGTTAATTGCGGTGACACATACATTCAGGATGTAATCCCCAGTTGTATCGCTGGGGATTGCCTAACTCGTTCAGCGAATATTTCACTTGGGAATTGCGGTAGTCACTCAATCCACAATCTGCATACGACATTGCATCGAGCGAGACAGCGCCTGCAATAAAAGCTGCGAGTGATGATGGCACTTCACGGTTTGGCATAAATTTCCGAATATCTGAAATAAAACTAAAAAGCGGTTCGCGTTCACACAGTGTTAATCGAATACATTCCGGACAGGCACTTTGTCCAGGTTCGACCAACGGCCCGATCGTAAAAGTTCGATCAGTAAATTCATCGACTATGAGAAAAGGAATAGTTTCGCTCATCCACGTTTGAAGAAGATCTGGAGTTGGCCAGCCGATGGAAATAATCAGGCGAGGAGAAAAACTGGGAGCGGCAGGCTTGGGTCCATGGGAGTGATAATTGCGAGGATACGGAAATAGTGAGATCGAGTTATTCATCTCGGAGGTCAGAGCTGATTTAGCTAATCCGTAATCGGAGTGGCGTATATAGCCGCCACAGATATCTTGAAAGGTAATGGTGTGCGACTTTTCGTGAATAGGAGAGGGATATGTTCGAATCGATTGAAATCCACTCGCGTGTAGGAGCGCTGCCAAGGTAACACCGATTCGTTGGGTTCCCATTATGAGAATCGGAAAGTCTTTTCGCGCATGAATTATTTTTACGCCACCATCTCTACACCCTTCGTACCAGGTTGTTAATTCCAGTTCAGGTTGAATTCGCTCAATAAGTGAGCGGAGCGCACCATCTGAATCGTCACGCGCGAAATTAGATGTCTGATCGTGAGCGACGGCTCGTTCATTAATTTTTATTTGTGTTCGTTCAATGTCGACTAGACCTGCGCTATCAAATGCTTCAGCAATGGCGCAAATGTCGCCAAGAGGGTGCCCCAACGTTCCGGCAATTGTTGCTAGTGAATTTTTTCCATCGAGATGTTCGAAAACTGCTTTGATTAATTCGATCTCTTCAGATACGAGAGTAATACCTCTGTTCCCTGTTCCAACATAAATTTCTTCTCGTGATTTCGTTCGTGCGGTGCTAGGAACCTTCAGATAGGTGACACCGCTTTTCAGTCGTGGTTTTAGTTGCGAATATTTTTGGATTCTCTCGTTGACATTGAACGGATGCGCGGAATGTAGCGTTGTCAGTTCAGCTGATGTGTCCTGAGATTGGGGAGCAAATTTAGGGAGTGAAACTGACACCAGGCGAGAATGGTCACTATCACGTAGCTTTTTTTAGAAAGTAGATGATCGTGTGTATGTGATCGTGAATTCTTTCAATGAGTAAGTAAGAGATAACGCTCAGTTTTCATGGGTACTCATAAGTTGAAGTGAAAAGTTGAAAAAGTAAAAAGAGAGGGCGCTGGTAAGCGCCCTCTCTTTCGTGAAACTTAGTGGGTTATGCCTTGCCGAGAATGCGGTTCACCTTGGTGCCGCAGGTTGGGCAGATGCCCTGTGCCATACGACGACCAGAGTCTGAGACCTTTACAGTTCCTTCGAACTGGCGCTTCTCTTTGCACTTCACGCAGTAAGCCTCACCCTTATATGTCTCTGCCATTTT
>CAZQWU010000003.1:34539-53288 GCA_964597305.1 uncultured Bifidobacterium sp. | reverse complement strand
TCTTCTTGAGTCGCCTTAAGCGAAAGTGAAACACGTTCGCGTTCAAAGTCAACTTCTAAAACTTCAACTGTAACTTCGTCGCCAACTTCAACAACTTCTCCAGGATGATCAATGTGTTTCCAGGAAAGTTCTGAAACGTGAACTAAACCATCCACGCCACCAAGATCGACGAATGCACCAAAGTTCACGATTGAAGAGACCACGCCAGAACGAACTTGGCCTTTTTGTAGTTGATTGAGGAAAGTCGTTCGAGATTCAGATTGGCTCTGTTCCAAATGCGCACGTCGAGAGAGCACTACGTTATTGCGATTCTTATCCAGTTCAATAATTCGCGCCTCTACTTGCTTACCAATATAGGGAGAAAGATCTCGGACGCGACGAAGTTCAACTAACGATGCTGGTAAAAATCCACGGAGACCAATATCGACAATGAGTCCACCTTTGACGACTTCAATAACAGTTCCGACGACAACTTCATCACGCTCTTTTTTACCTTCAATTTCGCCCCACGCTTTTTCATATTGAGCGCGCTTCTTCGACAAAATGAGACGACCTTCTTTATCTTCCTTTTGAAGCACTAGAGCTTCAACACGGTCGCCGACCTTCACAAGTTCGCTGGGATCTAAATCGTGGCGGATTGAAAGTTCGCGTGATGGAATAACGCCTTCTGTTTTATATCCAATATCGAGAAGAACCTCATCGCGATCGACTTGGACAACGACGCCTGAAACTAAATCGCCATCGTTGAAATTTTTTATTGTTCCTTCAATTGCTGCTAAGAAATCTGCTGCTGATCCGACATCGTTAATTGTGATTTGTGAGGTGCTCAAGGTACTCCGGGTTGGGGAAATGACTAGTAGGGACAGGGACGGCAAAGGGTACTTTCGCGTTACCAGAAAGGTCAATTTCGTTGCGGTCTCTCCATTCACAAAGCCGATAAGATCGGAGAAATGCGGCGATATATCGAAATTCTGAAGATTCGAAACGCTCGAACCTTGATCGCCTCCTCATTTCCGGCACGCCTGACCTACGGCATGATCGGGTTGGCCATTTTTTTCAAAGCTCAGCAAACGACCAATTCCATCGCTATTGCTGGAGTTGCTATTGGGCTCAACTCAATCTCTGGCTCACTCACCGCCGGAATTCGTGGCGCCTTTGTTGATCGATATGGCCAAAAATGGCCATTTCGGATTTTCGTACCTTCCTATGTGACGATGTTGATCATATTAAGTTTCGCCGATTCCACTTTTCAATTACTTCTCTTCGCGGGGCTGTTGGGTTTGGCGGTACCACCGATAAATCTTTCAGTTCGTCCGCTGTGGAAAATTGCTGTTCCCGAATCTATGCACCGAACGGCATATGCAATTGATACCTCAGTCATGAGCACTACGGGGATTTTTGGCCCCATCCTGGCAACGTGGATCTCACTTCAATACAACGCCAATATCGCGCTACGGCTCTGCGCTATTACGATGGCAATTGGTGGCTCGGCTATCGCACTATCGAAACTTTCGCGGCAGTGGGTTCCAGAGGTTAAGGATGAGAAAGCCGCACCGATGTATCGAATTCGCGCCTTTCAATTACTTGCCTGTGAAGGAGCGCTCCTTGGAATTGGTTGGGGCGCTTTTGATATTGGGATTCCCGCATTTACAACTCAAGAAAATCTTCAGTCGCGCACCGCAATAATTCTCGGCATCGCTGGACTCTTTAATGTCTTTGGTGGGCTCTTTGCTGGAACGATTTCAAAAAAGATATCTCCACTCAGAGGTTTCTTGCGCACGTATCGATTCTGGATGGTCAGTAGTTTCCCACTTGCTTTTGCCTATCCCAATTGGTCTTTAATGTTATTAGCTGCATTCATTGGATTCTTCGGTGGGGTGCAGATGGTTTTTTATTGGGAAGTATGTGAAGCAATTCGCCCGAAAGGGACAGCTGTTCAGGCGTTGGCATGGCTCTGGTCCATCGAAGGCTCATGCGCTGCTATGGGTTCGGCGATGGGTGGATTTATTGCAGAACATTTTGGGCCACGGTGGTGTTTTGTCATGACATCGATCGCACTTGTCATGGGTTATTTTGTTATCGCACTTGGCGCACGACATTTTTCAAAAGCGGATCGATTACCTACCGAAGAAGAAGTTACTGAAGCCATTGCCGATACGGGCAACCCTGCGCAATAGCGCCGGTGTCAAAAAACTTCGATTAATGAGCAGCTTGGTCCCATGTCGGTCCAAAACCTATATTCACTTCAAGCGGAACAGTGAGTTCGTAAGCGCTTCCCATTGAATCGCGAACAAGTTGTTCCATCACTGATTGTTCGCCTTCGGCAATTTCAAAAATCAATTCGTCGTGTACCTGCAAAATCATCCGGGAAGAGACGCGTTTTTCCTTCATTGCCGCCACCACTTTGAGCATCGCTACTTTTATGATGTCGGCCGCTGACCCTTGAATTGGCGCATTCAGTGCAGCACGCTCTGCAATATCGCGTCGTTGTTTATTTTCTGAATTCAGATCTGGCAGATACCGTCGTCTACCTAACAGAGTTTCTGTATATCCATGTACGCGAGCAGTTTCTACGACTCCTTTGAGATAGCGTTGTATACCACCGAATCTTTCAAAATACTTGGTCATTAATTCGCTCGCTTCAGTTGGCGAAAGATCAAGTTGTTGAGCTAATCCAAATGACGAGAGTCCGTACGCCAAGCCATAGGACATCGCTTTAATTTGACGTCTCATATCGGGCGAAACATCGGTTGGCTTCACCGAGAATACTTCTGATGCGACAGTATTGTGCAGATCTTCACCACTACGAAAAGCAGCGAGAAGTTTTTCATCCGCCGATAAGTGCGCCATGATTCTCATTTCAATTTGACTGTAATCTGCTGTGAGAAGTGATACGTAAGGCGCAGTAGCAATAAAAGCATCTCTAATACGACGACCTTCTTCTGTTCGGACCGGAATATTTTGTAAATTTGGTTCTGTTGACGATAAGCGACCGGTTGCAGCAACCGTTTGTTGAAACGTGGTATGAATTCTGCCATCGTCAGCGATAGCCGAAAGAAGGCCTTCAATGACGGTCCGTAATTTTCCCGCCTCGCGAATTCGCATTAGTGCCTTCAATACGGGATGTCCCGTTTTGGCTAATAGCCACTCGAGTGATTCCGCATCCGTTGTATAGCCAGTTTTAATTTTTTTGGTTTTAGGAAGTTTCAGATCATCAAAGAGAACTGCTTGCAACTGTTTAGGTGATGCAACATTAAATTCCCGGCCCGCTGCTTGATAAGCCAAGGCCGTTTCGCGATCTACTTCGCCTTTAAAAAATCGCTCGAGTTCATTTAACTTCTGGTGGTCAACGCCAACCCCTATTCGCTCCATTTCACAGAGCGTATGCAGAACAGGTAATTCCAGATTCGTCAGGAGTGAATGCGCACCACGTTCATTAAGTTCTCTTCGCAAGACATCGCCAAGTTGCCAGACATATTCGACATCGCGTGGATTAAACGACGATTGATCAAAGAGCGTCTCGTTTTTCTCTTCCAGGGTTATACCAAGATATTTCTCAACAATCTCAGGCATCGAGAGCGCTCGTGAACCAGGATTGAGTAAATACGCCGCAAGATGGGTATCCATCTCGATCCGTACCTGAGGTTGGCGATGAAGTAACGCTCGTGCGTCGTGCACGATGCATGGTTGAGATACATTCTTCAGCCACGATAAATCATCTCCCAGGATGTGAAAAATGGTGTCGTTGTAGTAAATCGCATACTCTGTAATGGCGTTATCGATCATTGAATATGAGATCGCAAATGGACCTTTGATTTTCTCCGTTACCTCACTCATTGCCATCTTTATTATGGGAGTCTCCACAATTCGTTTCTTTGATGGCGAATCCGAATTCGAAGTATTGCTCGTCAACGACTTCACTCGGTCTTTCAGGGCGCGAATCTCAAGAAGATCAAAGAGTTTATTAATTGCGGTGCCATCTATCCCTTGCCACGTCTCACCTTCAAGGTGAAGTGGTCTATCGAGCGGTACATCATGAATGAGTTGCGTGAGTTCTCGATTAATAATCACCGACTTGATATTGCTCCGTAAGGACTCTCCTACTTTGCCACCAATGTCATCAACATGTGCGATTAAATTCTTTAGTGAACCGTATTCTTGAATCCACTTTGTTGCGGTTTTTTCTCCTACTCCAGGCACAGATGGCAGGTTGTCGCTCGGGTCGCCACGGAGGGCAGCAAAATCTGGGTATTGCTCTGGTTTTAATCCGTATTTTTCTTCTACTGCTTCTGGCGTCATTCGGGCAAGTTCTGTGACACCTTTTTTGGGATAGAGCACAGTTGTGTTCTTATTGACTAATTGAAAACTGTCTCGATCTCCTGTACAGATAAGAATTTCAAAACCATTTTTTTCAGCGAGAGTTGCGATCGTCGCAATAATGTCATCTGCTTCATAACCTGTTTTTTCAAATCGAGGGATTCTCAACGCGTCGAGAAGTTCGTATATGTAGGAAATTTGCGAGCGAAATTCATCAGGTGTTTTCTCTCGATTGGCCTTATAGTCAGCAAATTTTTCAGTCCTAAATGTTTGTCGTGATACATCGAAAGCGGCGATGATGTGTGTTGGTTTTTCATCACGAATAAGGTTGATGATCATGGATGCAAATCCATAAATTGCATTCGTATGTTGGCCAAGAGCGGTAGTGAAGTTCTCCGCTGGTAACGCAAAGAATGCGCGGTACGCCAAGGAATGTCCATCAAGTAAGAGCAACCGCGGTTTCACAGTAGCGATTGTATGGAGTGGCGATTGTGTGGAGTAGCGATTGAATGGAGTTATGCTCACTATCTGTGGCGACGGTGATTTCCGACTAGACTTCACGTATGTCTGCTCAACCTGACTTTATGGAAATTCTTCGCAAACGAGGCCGGGGCGCGCTTGGCGAGAAAATGGGAATCGAGATACTCGAGGCATCGCCAGAACGCATGGTGGGAACGATGCCTGTTGAAGGAAATACTCAACCAATTGGACTACTCCATGGTGGCGCGAGTTTGGTTCTGGCTGAAACTTTAGGTTCGGTTGCTGCTCAACTTCACGCTGGTGTTCACCGCCGAATTGTGGGGATCGAGATAAACGGAACTCACCATAAAAGCGCAACGCAAGGAATTGTTACAGGCGTCGCCACTGCTATTACTTTAGGTAAAACTCTCTGCTGCCATGAAGTAGTGATTAGCAATGATGCTGGAGAGCGTATCTGTACTGCACGAATTACTAATCTTATTCTTGCCGATCGGTAAAAACGTTAAAAAGTTTTAATGTCCTAAGTACGCTTTCGTTACGTCATCGTTTTTGGCGAGATCTTGTGCATTGCCACTTAACTTAATACTGCCAGATTCCAGTACGTAGGCTCTATCGGCAACGGTAAGTGCAGCGAGGGCGTTTTGCTCAACCAGCAAAATAGTCATTCCTTGTTGATTGATCTTTGTAATTGTTTCGAATATTAAATCGACGAGAACTGGTGCAAGTCCCATTGACGGTTCATCGAGTAGGAGGAGCTTAGGATTCCCCATCAAAGCGCGACCTACTGCGAGCATTTGCTGTTCACCACCAGAGAGAGTTCCTGCTCGTTGGCTAATGCGCTCACGCAACCGTGGGAAGAGATCGAGAACTCGTTCACGATCGGACGCTATTTCTTTTTTATCACCTCGTAAAAATGCTCCAAGATCAAGATTTTCATCGACTGTCATGCGAGGAAATATGCGTCGCCCTTCAGGTGAGTGACAAATACCTTTTGCAACAATCTCATGCCCTTCTAATCCCGTGATCTCTTCGCCATTGAGTGAAATAGAACCCGATTTCGCTTTTAATAATCCGGAGATTGCGCGAAGCGTTGTCGATTTACCAGCACCGTTAGAGCCAATTAGAGTGACGATTTCACCTTGGTTAACATCAAGAGAAATTCCCTTAATCGCATTGATATTGCCGTAGGCAACGTGGAGGTCGTTTACTTTTAACATTTCACTCCCCTGAGCCCTTACCAAGATAAGCCTCGATGACGCGTTTATCTGACTTGATTTCGGCCGGTGTACCTTCTGCAATCTTCTTTCCACGATCGAGCACAGTTATTCGCTCTGAAACCTTCATCACAACGCTCATATCATGTTCGATGAGCAAAATTGATACTGACTTTTCATCACGCACTCGATACACAAAGTCAACGAAAACTTTTGACTCGTGTGGATTCATACCCGCAGTAGGTTCATCGAGCAGAAGAACTTTAGGCTCAAGAGCGAGTGCGCGAGCTACTTCGAGCCGACGCTGGTCCCCATAGGAGAGATTGCGAGCAAATTCACCGGCAGATTTTTTAATTCCAACAAACTCTAAGAGGTCAATGGCTCGTTGATGGGCTTCGCTCTCTTCGCGACGTTGCCTCGGGGTGCGCGCGATCGTGCTGAGAATTCCCGATTTCAAATGAGAGTGCATTGCCACCATCACGTTTTCTTCGGCAGTCATTAATCCAAAGAGACGGATATTTTGAAATGTTCGAGCAATTCCAGCACGGGCAATTTTGTGAGGTGGATTTGCCGTGATGTCCTGATCTGCGTACATCACTTGACCACTTGTCGGTTGATATAAACCTGTAAGAACGTTGAAAAATGTTGTCTTGCCGGCACCGTTTGGACCAATTAACGAGACCACGCCACCTTGCGGAATATCAAAACTCACATCATCAACAGCGACGAGCCCTCCGAATTTGACGGAGATGTGGTGTGCGTGGAGCGCTGCTTGACTCATGAGTGCACGCTCGTATTCGACGTATCGTCATCGGCTTCGTGGAGTACAGCTTTTAATCGTGACTCTGGCAAGAATCCTTCACGACGATACAACATCATCAAGATCAGAACTGCGCCAAAGAGCAAGAAGTTATAAGAAGGGAAATTAATATTGGTGCCAAACGCATCATTGACCATCACACCAAGTGCAGGAAGTCCAGCCGAGTTGACCCAAGCAATGACGAGCGCACCTACCATCACACCCCAGACGTTGCCCATTCCACCTAGTACAACCATGGCGAGCAAAATAATGGAAATGGCGAAATTAAATCGATCAGCAAAAACGCCATTGACATGTGTTGCGAACGCAACGCCGCCAACTCCGCCAGAGAATGCGCCTACTGCGTAAGCCGAGAGTTTTGTGCGCATTAATGGAACACCCATCATGCTCGCAGCTAATTCATCTTCACGAATGGCCAACCATGCCCGGCCCAATCGTCCTGTTCGTAATCGTAATGAAATGAAAATCATCAACCCAGTGAGGAAAACAAAGATTAAAAACTTCCAATTAAGATCGAATGGTCCTAATTTCTTACCAAATATTCCAATGTTGTCGACCGGTGAAATACCCTTCGTTCCATTGGAGAGGTTAAAGCCTGCAATATCTTGTCCATTAGTAAAAACTTGCGGAATGATTTCACCGAAACCGAGGGTGACTAACGCGAGGTAATCGCTCTTCAATCGGAGCGTTGGCGCTCCGATAATAATTCCGAAAAATGCACAAATGAGGCCACCGAGAAGTAAAACCATCCAGACACTTAAATGAATACCACGCATAGAACTTGGCGCCATCGAGCCGAGATGAAAACTTGTTTGTTGAAAGAAATCTGACATAAACCAGCCAGCGGAGTAACCACCAATAGCCCAGAATGCAACGAAACCTAAATCAAGTAGTCCGGCATAACCAACCACAATATTTAAACCCAGTGCACAGATCACCCAAATGAGAGTTTCGTTGATGACGGTAGCGGGAAACCATGTTTGTAAAAAAGTTTGAACAGTGTCTGGCAGGTTTCCAATAATGAAGGAGTAGAAAAGCCATGTACCGGCAACAACGATCGCTGTTCCCACTGTCCATTTTTTGTTATAGGACCAATTCTTAGTAGACGTTCGAGCCTTCGACTGAGATCTCTTCATCAGACTTTCTCCGTAACGCTCTTGCCGAGTAGCCCTGCAGGTTTAAATACCATCAGCAAAATTAATATTGAGAAAACAACGGTTTGAGACCATTGCTGGCCAAGTCCTATAGGCAATCCATCATTAAGACCTTGAATAATTCCGATCAAGATTGCGCCAAGAACTGCGCCTTGTAAATTTCCAATTCCGCCAAGTACTGCCGATGTAAATGCAATCAAACCTAACTGATATCCCAAGTTATATGAGGTGAGCCCACGAGTCTGTTGGAAGAGAAGCCCTGCTGCGCCTGCGAGCGCGCCACCGAGTGCAAAAGTGAACGCAATCGTCTTATCAACATTAATGCCCATTAATCGAGCTGCATCTTGATCTTGCGCGGTCGCGCGCATCGCTCTGCCCTGTCTCGTTCTCGTCACAATCCACGTCATCAAAATAAGCAGTGGAACTGTTACTGCAAACGACAATAATGTCGTGTACGGAATATTTACATCACCAAAATGAAATTTGCCCGCTGGAAGAACGCTATCCCATGTCTTGGGGGCAGATCCGTTCCAACGCAATCCAATGAATTGGAGAATAAACGAGACGCCAACTGCTGTAATAAGTGGTGCAAGTTTTGGCGCTCGACGAAGTCTACGGTAGGCAAATCGTTCAATCGCAACGTTGATAGCAGCGCAAAATGCCATTACCAAAATTAAACAAATACCAAAAGTTAACCAGCCACGCGGATTTGAACTTTTTTGATGAAACCAGATCGCGATGAAATTAGCTGAAAAAAGTGTGCCCAACATAAAGAGATCACCATGGGCAAAATTGATCAATTCAATAATTCCGTATACCAAGGTGTAGCCGAGAGCGATAAGTGCGTAGAGAACGCCATTACTCAAGCCGATTATTGAGGCTTGAAAAAATTGTGACGGTGATCTAAAAAAATTGGCCAGTAACCAGACCAACATCCCAGCAATAATGAAAGCAGCGGAAGCGCGTTCTAAGAAGATCCGTTGCGCAATACGCTTGTTGCCAGATGCCACGCGCCTACCCTCTCAAATAAATTTCAGAATTGATACCACTGCAACATGCATGATCAAATTAATAATGTAATGAGAGTAGGGGCAGATCACTCTGCCCCTACTTTTTCAGATGAGGTGTTTAGCCTTTTTAGCTAGGACTAGCCTTGAACAGCCCACGCTTTGAGCGTTGTTTCTGCTCCACCCTTGATCACTTCGACGGTGATGTCTTTCGCATTAACGTCACCGGTAGCTGGATCCAACTTAGTTTCTTTACCAAGTACGGAATCTGCTGCCGAGATGGTGATGCCTGATCCGGTGAAGATTGCATCGCGGACACCCTTACGAGTTCCATCCGATTGCGCGATCGCAGCAAGGAAGACCTGAAGCGCTGCTACGCCATAAAGAGGATATGAACCGACTGGATCAGCGTTGTACTTCGCCTTGTAGGCATCGACGAATGCTTTACCAGCAGCTGATTGTGCAAGAACGAGGTCTTGTGACAAACCAGCGAAGGTGAGATACGCACCATCTGCCTCTGGCATCTTGTTGAAGTCTGGATAACCAGTAAATCCATCTGGTGCCATGAACTTCACCTTGGTGTTGTCGCCAAGGACCTTAACTTTGTCCTTAATTAATTGGCCACCGTTGTTGTCGAAAATACCGCCAATGTAAACCATATCTGGCTTCAACGCCTTGATCTTGGTGAAGAGCGCTTCGTAAGAAGTTTGCTTTGCATCCCAACCTTCACCGTATGCACCTGAGGAGAGGACTGTGAGGCCAATCTTCTTTGCTTCGGTGGTGAATGCTTGTGCAACACCTTGACCATAGGTCTGTGTGTCGTTCAAAACATAAACGCGCTTAATTCCAATTGACTTTGCAAATTGCGCAGCAGCTGCACCTTGAACATCATCGGTGGTGCAGACACGACCATAGTTGCGTTGTCCGGTTGGATAATACTTATCTGGTTCACCAGCATCCCATGTCTTTGTAAGACCTGGGTTGGTGTTTGCTTGCGAGATCATTGCCATCGGGCCATTTGGATCTTGGTTCAAAATTGGCACGATGATCTTTGCGCAACCTGAGTTGTAAGTACCGATAACGGCAATTTCCTTTTTGGTTGCAACGTGTTCTTGTGCGTTTGCTGCGCACTTAGCATCATCCCAAGCGCCTTTTGCAGCAGTAGCGTTGTCATAGGACTTGAACTTCAACTTGTAGTCGCCAGCTTTATAGCCAACTTGCTCAAGATAAAGCTGAATCGCCTTATTTGTTGAATCGTTCGAATCGAAAGATGAACCTTGAAGAGGCAAATCTGTCGAAATAATAAGTGCATTGCTACCTGAGCATGATGCGAGCACTCCAGCTGAGAGCGCCGCTACCGCAAGAGCAGCAACAACTTTGTATAACTTCTTCATGTATACCTTCCTGTTATTACTTCTATCGCAAGGTGAGCGCATCGCGCTACACGTTGAGATTTCCCGGGACAGGGAGGATGCGAGGGTATCTACCGACGCGTAGCGCTCACAAGATTTTCAGGTTACATTTTCGTTACAAATACCGAAAACCGCCGTTGGAGCCAGGAGTCTTACGCGTGTGGGGCGGCGTTGGGATTTATTACTGCATGGGCAACATCTTTCATACTGATCCGGCGATCCATCGCAGTCTTTTGAATCCAGGAGAACGCTTCTGGCTCAGAAATTTTCAGCGCATTCATCAAAATTCCTTTGGCACGATCAATGATTTTTCGCGTTTCGAGCCGATCATGGAGATCTGCAACTTCCGACTCCAGCGCTTTTAATTGCCGATGTCGACTCACGGCAATTTCAATCGCGGGCATGAGATCACTTACTGCAAAAGGTTTGACAACATACGCCATCGCACCTGCATCTCGAGCACGCTCGACAAGATCGCGTTGGCTAAATGCCGTCAACATTAAAACAGGCGCAATTGTTATTATTTTTTCCGCTGCTGATATCCCATCAAGCACTGGCATTTTGACGTCGAGAATTGCTAAATCTGGGCGATGGCGTTCTACAAGTTCGATTGCTTCTTGACCATTTGTCGCTTCTCCAACAATGTCATAGCCAGACTCGGTTAACATTTCTACGAGATCTAGCCGAATCAGCGCCTCATCTTCTGCAACAACAATTCGCACGGGCTGATTGGTCATGTGCCTCGAGTCGGATTTGAACCGACACTATGCAGTGTTTGAGACTGCCCTCTCTACCGTTGGAGTACCGAGGCCGAGTAAAAGTCATGCATTAAATTTCTCTGCACCACCTTCGCCAGTGGAAAGAATAGAGAATCTTGCACATCATCGCCAGTTTCTTTCGGGCGATCGTTATTACGATCGATATGCTGCTGCGGCTCCACCCACTGCGTCACCAATTCGATGCACACGCATTGCATTGGTTGAACCTGGAATTCCTGGTGGTGAACCCGCCACGATCATGACAGTCTCGCCTTTTTCACCCTGTGCAGTTTTAATTAAAAGTGCATCCACTTGTTTGACCATCTGATCAGTTGTCGTGACGACAGTAACGATCTGTGGTTCAACGCCCCACGAGAGCGCCAAGCGGTTATATGTTCCAGTCTCTGGCGTACAGGCAATAATTGGTATGACAGAACGCAACCGCGACATTCGTCGCGCCGAATCTCCACTTTGAGTAAAAGCAACGAGAAGTTTGGCGCCAATAATGTGGCCAACATCTACCGCTGCTTTGGTAATCGCGCCACCTTTTGTTCGCGGATTATGTTTCAACGCTGGAATGAGACCGAGCGCATCGCGCTCAGTTTTTTCAATGATACGTGCCATTGTTTGTACCGATTCAATGGGAAAATCACCCACGCTGGTTTCACCGGATAACATCAATGCATCAGCGCCATCTAAAACTGCGTTTGCGCAATCGGTAGCTTCAGCGCGCGTTGGTCGTGAATTATTTATCATCGAATCCAACATTTGCGTTGCAACTATGACTGGCTTTGCTGACTCTCGAGCCAGAGTGATACATCGTTTTTGCACCATGGGAACATCCTCTATCGGAAGTTCTACCCCTAAATCTCCACGTGCCACCATAATTCCATCAAAAACATCAACGATCTCTTCAAGATTATCGACGGCTTGTGGTTTTTCTATTTTGGCAATTACCGGAATTCGCTTTCCCGCTTGATCCATAATTTTATGAACATCGAGAATATCGCGAGCACTTCGAACAAATGAGAGCGCAATAAAATCTGCACCAACCTCGAGGCCCCAGCGAAGATCGTCAATGTCCTTTTCAGAAAGCGCTGGCACTGAGACTGCAACACCTGGCAGATTAATTCCTTTGTTATTGCTTACTTGCCCAGGTTCAATAACGCGCGTGACGACATCGTTTCCTTGTACTGCAGTTACCTCAACGGTTACTTTTCCATCGTCGATGAGAATGAGATCGCCCACTGTGCAATCACCAGGCAAACCTTTATACGTTGTTCCTACCCGCTCGCGCGTACCTTCAATGTCTTCTGTTGTAATGGTGAAGGTATCACCACGTGCAAGATCGTGTGGTCCACTTTTAAATTTACCAAGTCGAATTTTCGGTCCTTGAAGATCAACCAAGATTGCTACTGGTTTTCCCGCTTTATGCGCTGCTGCCCGAACATCGTCAAATCGCTTTTTATGTTCCGCATAATTTCCATGCGAAAGGTTGAGTCGAGCAACATTCATGCCAGCATCAATGAGAGCGGCAATCTTTTCCGCAGATTCCACGGCAGGGCCGATAGTGCAGACAATTTTGGCTCGGCGCATACCAGTCATTCTAAACGGTTATACCGTGATGGGTTTTGCTGTGGGTTCGATCGGTGCGGGTAGTTGTGTTGACCCCATTAAAAACTTATCTACTGCAGATGCTGCGCTTCGCCCCTCTGCAATAGCCCAGACGATCAATGATTGTCCTCGTCCGGCATCACCGCAAACAAACACTCCCGGTTTGCTCGTTGCAAAGTTGTCATCCCGCTTTATTGTGCCGCGATCATCAATTTCAACATTAAGCGAACGAGTTAATTCGTTCTGTTCTGGGCCAGTAAATCCCATTGCCAAAAATACAAGGTCTGCTGGAATAACTTTCTCGGTACCAGGTACCTTTTCAAATTTTCCATTAACGAAGGTGGTTTCAACTGTGTTGAGTCCGGTGAGATTTCCTGCTGTATCGCCGACAAAATTCTCTGTCGATAGTGAATACATTCGATCACCACCCTCTTCATGCGCGCTACTGACTCGATAAATCATCGGATACGTTGGCCACGGTTGCGACTGGGGTCGCTCTTGCGTTGGTCGGGGCATAATTTCTATTTGCGTAATGGAACGAGCGCCTTGTCGAATCGCTGTACCAAGACAGTCAGCTCCGGTATCGCCACCACCTAAAATCACAACATCTTTATCTCGCGCGTCAATGGGGCTTTGCGAAATTTCTTGATTTGCGTATTTATTTCCCCATGGTAAATATTCCATTGCTTGGTGTATGCCGCGAAGTTCTCTGCCAGGAATTGGTAAATCACGCCATGTTGTCGAACCTATGGCAAGTACGACTGCATCATATTTTGATCGAAGCGTTGCCGCTGTAACATCTACGCCAACATTGATTCCTGTTCTAAATCTCGTTCCTTCTCGTACCATTTGTGCGATTCGTCGATCGAGTATCGCTTTCTCCATTTTGAATTCTGGAATCCCGTAACGAAGAAGTCCGCCAACTTTGTCGGCACGTTCGTACACAACAACAGTATGACCAGCACGCGTTAACTGTTGCGCAGCAGCGAGTCCAGCCGGTCCTGAACCAATAACGGCAACGGTCTTGCCCGTGAGCCGATCTGGCGCTAAAGGTTTCACTAGCCCTGCACCAAATGCATCTTCAATAGTGCGAAGTTCTACCTGTTTGATTGTGACGGGGTCTTGATTAATTCCCAAGACGCATGAAGTTTCGCACGGCGCAGGGCAAAGCCGACCAGTGAACTCTGGAAAATTATTCGTTGCATGAAGTCGATCAATGGCGTCAGATTTTTCATTTCGCCAGATCAAGTCATTCCATTCGGGAATGAGATTTCCCAATGGACATCCCTGATGACAGAACGGAATTCCACAATCCATGCATCGGCCAGCTTGTTTCTGAAGATCAGCAAAACTCTGTTCTTCGTAAACTTCTTTCCAATCTTTGATTCGGACATCGACTGGGCGTCGTTGTGGCGTCGATCGACCGGTCGTGAGAAATCCTCGTGGATCAGCCATGCGAAACCTCCATTACTAATTTCTCGGCAGGTAATCCTTCTCGCTCAGCTCGCGCAATAGCTTGTAAAACTCGGGCGTAATCGCGCGGCATTACCAAGGTCAATCTCGCAAGTGCAGCGTTCCAATCATTGAGAAGTTCTTGCGCAACATGTGACCCAGTCTCATCTGCGAATTTAGAAATTATTTTCTGAAGTTCATTGGCGCGATCAGCCGGAACAGTAAGGAGATCAACCATGTCAGTATTAACATTTTTACGATCGAGATCGAGAACATAAGCAACACCGCCGGACATTCCCGCTGCAAGATTTCGACCAGTCTTACCTAATATGGCGACAATTCCACCGGTCATATATTCACAGGCGTGGTCGCCGACGCCTTCGACGATTGCCGTAGCGCCAGAATTACGAACACAGAATCGCTCACCCACGATACCGCTTATGAAAATTTCGCCTAGCGTTGCGCCATATCCAATAACGTTTCCTGCAATGACGTTTTCATCTGATCGGAATTGTGCAGTGGTGTCAGGGCGAACAATGATGCGTCCACCCGAGAGACCCTTACCTAAATAATCATTGCTATCGCCGAATAACCTCAAAGTAAGACCTTGCGGTATGAAGGCGCCTAACGATTGACCTGCAGAACCGTGGAGCGAGATATCAATAGTGTTCTCGGCAAGACCGGCACTTCCCCACCGGCGTGTCAGTTCTGCACCTAACATCGTGCCAACAGTGCGATGACGATTATAAATTTGTGACGATATTTTTACTGGAGTCTTCTTCGTTAGCGCAGGCTCTGCCTGTTCGATTAATTCATTGTCGAGCGCTTTTTCTAAACCATGATCTTGCGCAATCATCTGTCGACGTGGCGAATCTTGGGGAACATCGGGGAATGCTAAGAGCGGTGAAAGATCGAGTCCACTTGCTTTCCAATGATCAATTGCCGCATTGGTATTAAGAAGTTCGACATGGCCAATTGCCTCTTCCAGAGTAGCAAAGCCAAGCCGAGCTAAAAGCTCTCGAACTTCCTCTGCAATATATTCAAAGAAGGTCTCAACGAACTCTGGACGCCCCGTAAATCGCGCGCGAAGTTCAGGATTTTGTGTGGCAACACCTACTGGACAAGTATCGAGATGACAGACTCGCATCATGATGCAGCCTGAAACAACGAGTGGCGCTGTTGCAAACCCGAATTCTTCCGCACCCAAGAGCGCAGCAATCATCACATCTCGTCCGGTTTTCATTTGGCCATCAGTTTGAACAACAATCCGATCTCGCAAACCGTTGAGAATAAGAGTTTGTTGTGTTTCAGCCAGACCAAGTTCCCACGGAGCTCCAGCATGTTTTAACGACGTTAGCGGTGATGCGCCAGTTCCACCATCATGGCCGGAGATAAGTACTACATCGGCATGCGCCTTGCTTACGCCCGCAGCAACCGTTCCTACGCCAACTTCGGCAACCAGTTTCACATGGATACGGGCATTCTTATTTGCATTTTTTAAATCGTGGATCAACTGAGCGAGATCTTCGATGGAATAAATGTCGTGATGTGGCGGTGGTGAAATTAAGCCAACGCCAGGTGTTGAGTGACGCACTTTTGCAATCCACGGATACACCTTGTTACCGGGTAATTGACCGCCCTCGCCCGGTTTTGCTCCTTGCGCCATTTTGATCTGAATATCGTCAGCGTTGACGAGATATTCACTTGTGACGCCAAATCGACCACTTGCTACTTGTTTAATCGCCGAACGTTTCGAATCACCGTTCGCTAACGGAATAAATCGTTCCGGATCTTCTCCACCTTCACCCGTATTCGATTTTCCACCGAGTCGATTCATCGCAATCGCCAACGTTTCATGTGCCTCTTGCGAAATGGAGCCATAGGACATCGCTCCAGTAGAGAACCGTTTCACAATCTCCGAGACTGGTTCTACTTTTTCAATTGGGATTGATGGACGCACCCCTTCTTTGAATTCAAAAAGTCCACGCAACGTCATCAAGTTTTTTGCTTGATCATCGACGCTTTTGGTGTATCGCTTAAATACATCAAATCGCTTATTGCGTGTGGAATGTTGAAGCGTAAAAACGGTTTCGGGATTGAAGAGATGTGGTTCTCCATCTCGACGCCATTGATATTCGCCGCCAATTGCCAATCGCTTGCTTCCTGGCACTTCACCACCCGGTGGATAAGCGCCATGGTGTCGGCGAATCGATTCCTCAGCGATCATGTCAATCGTGACTCCCCCTAATCGCGAGGTTGTGCCCACGAAATACTCATCAACTACTTCTTTTGATAAACCAATTGCTTCAAAAACTTGTGCTCCTGTATACGAAGCGATGGTAGAAATTCCCATCTTTGACATGACTTTTAGTACGCCTTTACCAAGAGCTTTAATTAAATTACGAACTGCTTTTTCCGGTGCAATGCCGGTTATGACTCCTTGAAGTACGAGGTCTTCAGCGCTCTCCATTGCAAGATAGGGATTAACCGCAGCTGCGCCATACCCCACCAAGAGAGCGACATGATGCACTTCTCGAACATCGCCCGACTCAACAACCAGCCCCACCTTTGTTCGGGTTTTCTCTCGAATGAGGTGGTGATGAACTGCAGATGTGAGTAAGAGCGATGGAATGGGGGCATTTTCTGCATCGCCATCGCGATCGGAGAGAATAATTAACCGAGCACCTTGAGAAATAGCGTGTGATACCTCAGATCGAATTTCTTCAATACGTTTCTTTAATGAGCTTCCGCCGCCGGCGATGGGAAAGAGACCTCGAACAACATGGGTGGCAAAACCAGGTTGATCACCATCGGCATTGACATGAATTATTTTTGCCAATTCATCATTATCGATCACTGGGAAAGGTAATGAAATTTGCCTACAGGATGCCGGACCTGGGTCGAGCAGATTATGTTCTGGTCCAATGGAGCCACCAAGTGAGGTGACGAGTTCTTCGCGAATTGCATCAAGCGGTGGATTGGTTACTTGTGCAAACAGTTGTGAAAAATAATCAAAGAGCAGGCGCGGTTTGGAAGAGAGCGCCGCGATTGGTGTATCAGTTCCCATCGAACCAAGTGGCTCGCCACCTGTTTTTGCCATGGGGGTAATGATGATGCGCAGTTCTTCTTCGGTGTATCCAAAAGCTCGCTGACGACGAACCACAGATGCGTGCGGATAAATTATGTGCTCTCGTGATGGCAGATCTTCAAGTTTAACTAGCCCTGCATGGAGCCAATCGCTATATGGCGCAGCGTTTGCTAATGACTCCTTTATTTCATCATCTTCAATGATTCGACCAGCTTCGATATCAACTAAAAACATACGTCCGGGTTGAAGTCGACCTTTACGAACAATCTCTGACTGTGGAATATCGAGTACGCCAACTTCGCTCGCAAGAACAACGAGACCATCGCGAGTTATCCAATATCGCGACGGACGTAATCCATTGCGATCAAGAACTGCACCGATCTGATTACCGTCGGTGAATGTGACGCACGCTGGTCCATCCCACGGCTCCATCAATGACGAATGAAAGGCATAGAAATCTCGACGCTTCTGCGACATCGAACCGTGGTTCTCCCACGCTTCGGGAATCATCATCAGCATGGCATGAGGTAAGGAACGTCCGCCAAGATAGAGAAGTTCTAAAACCTCATCAAATGATGCGCTATCACTTCCATGAACATCGATAATCGGAAAGAGTCGCGTTAGGTCTCCTGGGATAAGTGTGCTTTCCAGCAATGTTTCTCGAGCGCGCATCCAATTGCGATTACCTTTTACCGTATTAATTTCACCATTGTGTGCGATATATCGATAGGGATGGGCAAGCGGCCACGAAGGGAAAGTATTCGTTGAAAACCGTGAATGAACGAGCGCAAGTGGTGAAACAACACGAGGATCTGATAAGTCTGGGAAAAATTCTTCTAACTGGCCCGTAGTTAACATACCTTTATAAACGATGGTTCGTGATGACAGTGACGGAAAATAAATCGGAAGTTCATGTTCGGCTCGTTTTCGGAAACAAAAAGCCAAACGTTCTAATTCAAGTCCACTAGCGCCATTTTTCGCTGAAATAAATATTTGATGAAATTCAGGCATTACAGAGAGCGCAGTTTTTCCTAATGACGATGGATTGATGGGTAGACCACGCCATCCCAGAATTGTGAGACCTTCTTCGTGAGCAATTTCTGATAATCGCTTTTCATCTACGCTTCCCTTTTCGATAAAGGCGATACCTGTTGCGTAACTTCCAGGTTTTCCCAATTCGAACGATGTCACCGCTCGATAAAATTCGTCCGGAATTCTGATAAGAATTCCAGCGCCATCTCCGCTATTTATTTCTGCGCCAGATGCGCCACGATGTTCGAGATTTCGTAAAGCTGTTAACCCCTTGGCAACGATGTCATGGCTTGGTTTTTTCGTGAGAGTCGCAACCATGGCAACGCCACATGAATCATGCTCAGCGCTTGGATCATATAAACCTTGCGCAGTAGGTTGCGTTGAAAAAAGCGGTGCCACAC
>CAZQWU010000003.1:25857-34439 GCA_964597305.1 uncultured Bifidobacterium sp. | reverse complement strand
TATAAAGACAATTGCTTCAAAGACAATTGTGTTTCAGCGTGGGACACCGATGGCCCAGAAGGATCAGAACTCTATCAAGCGATGCGGTATTGCGACAGCAGATTATTCGATCCTTGAATTACAACCCCGAGAGATGAACGAGTTGGCCAATTCCGGCAGTTATTGCCATACCTAGCGATCCACCCAAGAAAACTCGGAGCGTGGTCTTGAGCAATGGCGCACCCGCAGTACGAGCGCTGATGATTCCCGAAAGGAGAAGCCCCACCAGAGTGATAGCGACGATGCTCAGCGCTTTCGCGCCAAGGGTTGGCGCAAGTGCGCCGAGAAATGGAATGAATCCGCCAGCAGTGAAGGAAAGCGCCGATGCAATTGCGGCTTGCACTGGTCGAGCTTTTGTATGTTCAAACTGACCCAATTCATCACGAAGGTGTGCTTCCAAGGCATCACCTTTATGCATTTCCATAGCAACTTGCATCGCTAAATCTTTTGGTAAACCACGCTTTTCGTAAATATGAGCTAATTCTTCTAATTCACCTTCTGGGTCTATTCGCAGATGTTCTTCTTCGATCCTTCGATCAGCATCTTCAATATCATTTTGCGAACTTACTGAAACATACTCTCCCACCGCCATAGAGAGTGCGCCCGCAGCGATACCAGCTAAACCTGCAGTGATAATAAAATTATCGGCCCGCGCACTTGCAACGCCAATCATCAAGCTCGCGGTTGAAACGAGGCCGTCATTTGCGCCAAGTACTGCAGCACGAAGCCAACCACTTCGGTGTACTAAATGGTGTTCATTACGAAGGTGAACATCGGCTAATGGCATGTGGCGATACTACCCAAACTTTGCTTGTTACTCGTGATATTTCTTATTTGTGAAATTTCGGCGCAGTAATAATCCATTTGCGATGATAAAAATAATAACTGACACCCAGACATTCAAACGGATGCCTAATACATGGTGCGCATCGTCAATGCGAAGCGCTTCGATCCACATACGTCCTACGGTATAGAGCGAGATATAGGACAAGAAGGTACTTCCCGCTCGCCACGTGGACGGTATGAATGTAACGAGAATATAGGCGACTGCAATACACCAGAGCGATTCATAGAGAAAAGTCGGATGAAATGTCGCAAACTCTTTATATCCCATGGGCCGATCGGCGAGCGGAATAGTGAGCCCCCAAGGAAGAGTTGTCGGTTTTCCAAAAAGTTCATGATTAAACCAATTTCCCCATCGACCGATTGCTTGTGCCATAACAATCCCTGGAGCTAATGCATCAATGAAATGCATAAAAGAAAGATCATCGGAATTTCGTTTTTTCCGCCATCCCCAATAAGCCCCACCATAACCCAGCGCGATTGCTCCCCAAATTCCAAGACCGCCTTGCCAAATATAAAACGCTTCTATGGGATGGCCATATCGCCCAAAATATAATTCTGGCGTAGTCACAACATGATAAATCCGTCCACCAACAACTCCTGCGGGAACTGCAAAAAGCGCAACATCACTTACTAATCCAGATCTACCACCGAGCGCTACATAACGTTTGTTTCCCCAATAAATAGCAACTGCTACTCCAAGAATAATCGAGAGCGCGTAAAAATGAATCGTTAATGGGCCAAGTTCAATAACCGAAAACGACGGTGATGGAATGGCTGCAAAACGATGCATTCAATAATTACTTTAAACCTGCAGCAACGAGCGCTGCAGTAAAAGCATTGAGATCGTAGTACTGGGTATTGCGATCTAACTCTTTGCCATTGACGAAAACAGTTGGCGTGGAATTAACGTTTTTCTTCGCTCCGTCCGCAGCAACGTTGTTAACCCATCCACCGAAGTCAGTATCGTTCACGCATTTCTTAAAGGAATCAGACTTCAACCCCACCGAAGCGCCAAGTGAGATGAGATTGTCATTGCTCCATAGCCCAGAGTTCTCTGTTGTGGATTGGGTCTGATAGAGCGTTGTATGAAACGCACCAAACTTTCCTTCTTCTGACGCGCACGCAGCAGCATTTGCTGCACGAATTGATTCGGGTCCGATGAATGAGAGCATGTGATAGACAACTTTTGCTTTGCCACTCTCTGCTAATTGCGTGAGGTAACCGCCGACAACTGATTCAAAATTCTTACATACTGGGCATTGAAAATCTTCCCAAATATCGATCACGGGAGTTGCCTTATCATTAAAGACAATTCCATAACCATCAGCCGAGCGAGCAGCGCTAGGAATTTTTGACGATGTCTTTGTTTGATTGCCAGCAACACTAAAAATAACGCCAACTCCAACGACGAGTGCGACCATACCAATCACTAAATTGCGAGTGAAATTATCTTTTTCGCCAGACTTTGCTGCCACGAGGTGAACTCCCTTACATCGTTATTTATCGAGGGCAAACTTACCGTGTGGATATTTATACAAATACCCTGCCAGTAAAAGCAGCCCTGTGTCCCTGAGGATTTCCTCCACATATTTCGTTTCACCAGGCGCAACTTGCCCGCCACCGCCAAAGCACCCACAATCGATCGACAGTCCGCGTGCCCATGCTTGCGCAATCGCCGCAATAAATAGCGCCATCAAAATTCCGCCAGCAATTGCCGATGGTTTTATCGCAACTCCAAGTATGAGGAGTAAACCGATACCCACTTCAATCCACGGCAGTGAATATCCAAGAGTGTTTGCCAATGTAATGGGTAACACTTCATAAGCCCGCACCGCCATCGCAGATTTGGCTGGATGTGTAATTTTTAGAAGTCCTGCCGCAAGAATTACTCCGCCCAGAATAACTCGGGCAAGCAATGTGAACCAGGGTTGCATTCGTAACATGAAGCGCCTCATTTCTCCGTGGGGTCGACGTTATCGTTGAGTAATTGCCATGGCGTTTCAGGTTTGCGTTGATAGCGTTGACTTCGACGGCTTGTAATAAAAGTAGCGCGTAAAAGAAAAAGTGCGGCCACAATTGTCACAATAGATACGACAACTTTGCTCATGGAAGTGAGATTTCATGATGAAAGCAGCTGCGTTGACCAGTATGACAAGCAACGCCATGTTGTTTTACCTGCATCACGATCGCATCTCTATCGCAATCAAAAGAAAGAGAAATTACCTCTTGAAAATTCCCCGACGTTTCACCTTTCACCCAGAGTGAGTTTCTACTCCGACTCCAATATGTTGCGCGGCGCGATGAGCAGGTGAGATCGAAAGCTTGCTTATTCATCCACGCCACCATGAGAACCTGATGTGTCTCACTATCTTGTGCCACTACCGCAACAAGTGTTTCCGGTGATGGGAAAGCCTTGGTGAGCGCTGAATCCATATCTCATTCTCTCATTGATCAGGTTACACAGCGAACGTCTCTAAAGTCGTACGGTAAAGCCTGCTTCATGTACCGCTTGTTTCACCTCGGCAATAGTAAGGGTGCCAAAGTGAAAAACACTTGCTGCTAAAACTGCATCCGCACCAGCAGTAAGCGCATCGATGAAATCACTAATTTTCCCGGCACCGCCACTAGCAATTAATGGCACTGAAGTGACCGCTCGAGCAGCTTTGATCATCTCGAGATCAAAGCCTTGTTTCGTTCCGTCGGCATCCATTGAATTCAAAAGTATTTCTCCCACGCCACGTTCAATCGCCTCTGAAATCCAGGTAAGTGCATCGATATCGGTAGCTCTTTTTCCCCCATGAGTCGTTACTTCAAAATCGGAGGTGGAATTTTCTCGTCGCCGAGCGTCGACAGAAAGTACAAGAACTTGCGATCCAAATTTCTCCGCAATGTCATTAATTAAATCTGGTTGTGCGAGCGCTGCAGTATTTATTGATACTTTATCGGCACCGGCCCGTAACATGGCACCAACATCAGCCACTGTTCGAATTCCGCCACCAACTGTTAAGGGAATAAACACTTTTTCTGCGCATTGACGTACAAGATCTACCATCGTTGAACGATCTTCCGACGATGCTGATATATCAAGAAACGTTAATTCATCAGCACCGACTTCGCTGTAGAGAGATGCTTGTTCTACAGGATCTCCAGCATCAATGAGGTTGGTGAAATTTACCCCTTTGACAGTTCGACCACGTGCAACGTCTAAGCAAGGAATGACTCGGATCGCAAGACTCATTTGGTCATCGCTATCGCGTCTGCCAATGTAAAAGAATTGGAATAGAGCGCTTTTCCAATAATCGCACCTGATAATCCTGGCACCATAGTCAACGCGCGAATATCGGCAAGTGACGAAATTCCCCCACTGGCGATAACGGAACTTTGTGTCTGACTGAGCACCTCTGAGTACAGTGAAACATTTGGTCCAGTCATTGTTCCATCTCGATCGATGTCAGTGATGATGTATCTCGAACACTTCGCCTGATCGAAAAAAGAGATTAGATCAAAGATTTCACCAGCTGATTCTTGCCACCCTCGCGTAGCAACTTGTCGACCGCGTACATCGGCGCTGATTGCAATGACATCTCCGAATTTTTCAATAACGCCCGCTACCCACTCGGGATTTTCTATAGCAGCAGTGCCGAGTGTGATTCGACGACAGCCGGCAGACAACACACGATTAAGGCTGTCGTCATCGCGAATTCCACCGGAGACTTCAATATTAATTCCTGACAAAGCGGCAAGACTTTGAATTGTAGAATAATTATCGCCTCGCCCAAATGCAGCATCAAGATCAACGACATGTAACCACTGAGCTCCTTCGTCAATAAAACGTTGCGCCGCGGTAATGGGATTGCCGTAATTAGTCTCACTCGTCAACTCACCTTGATAAAGTCGAACTGCTCGACCTTCTTTAATATCAATTGCTGGAAATAAAGTGAAGCTCATAGCTGCTTTATCCATCGTTGAATAAGTTCTAATCCTGCTCTGCCACTTTTTTCCGGATGGAACTGAGTTGCACTTATGAGCCCGCGCTCCATAGCCGCGATAAAAGTTTCGCCATAGTTAACCGTTGTCGCGATAACATCTGAATTGCCTGGAATTGCTTTTACTGCATACGAATGGACAAAATAAAATCGCTCATCGGGATTGACGGTAAGAAAAAGCTTGCTCTGCGGATGAGTGCTCACGGTATTCCACCCCATATGCGGAATTCGTGGGTGAGATAACTGAGCAACGTGTCCTGGTAATAAGCCAAGTCCCCTGCCAGAGTGGAGTGTGGAGTGCGCAGTCGAATGAGTCTCTTCTCCAGTTTCACAGAGAATTTGCATGCCGACGCAAATTCCAAAAAGTGGTTTCGCTCGTGAAAGATGGTGACGAATGATGTCGTCGCCGCCGACTGAGAGTAGTCCGGACATACATCCGTTAAATGAACCCACCCCCGGAATAACTAATCCATCCGACAATGCGATTTTCTTGGGATCTGCGGTAACAACAACTGGGTGTCCGGCGTACGCAAAGGCGCGCTCGGCTGATCTGATGTTTCCCGATCCGTAATCGAGAATGGCGATCAAAGGACGCCTTTTGTTGAGGGTACTCCTGACACTCGATCATCTTTCGAGACTGCATCGCGTAATGCGCGCGCGACCGCTTTAAATTGCGCTTCTAAAACATGGTGCGCATTTCGACCTTCCAGCACACGAATATGAAGTGCGATTCGCGCTTCTGCAACGATCGATTCCCAGATGTGACGACCAAGCGTTGTATCGAAGGTACCAATTAACTCGACGATCTCGGGTTGTCGATGAACTAAATATGGTCGCCCCGACAAATCAACTGATGCTTGAACTAACACTTCATCAAGCGGAATTGTTGCATCACCAAATCGTCGAATTCCCGATTTGTCACCTAGCGCTTCACGCAACGCCTGACCAAACGCAAGTGACGTATCTTCAACAGTATGGTGTGAGTCCACGTCAACATCGCCTGAGGTTTTTACCGTGAGATTAAATCCGGAATGTTTCCCTAGCTGTGACAACATATGATCGAAAAAAGGAACGCCCGTTTGTACCGAGATATCACCGCTTCCATCGAGCTCAAGTTCAACCAGAACTGAAGATTCTTTTGTTGTTCGCTCTACTCGTGCTTTTCGCGGTGAGGTCATGTCGAAAGTTTACCTGAGAGTTAATTCCGCAGGCTTATCTTTAGCGCATCGATAAAACGTTGATTCTCGTCACTCGTTCCAATAGTGACGCGCAAATATCCTGGCAAACCAACGTCGCGAATCAGAACACCATGAGAGGTAAGTTCATCCCACAGGTGCGCTGCAGGTTGAGTAAATCCAGAAAAAAGTAGGAAATTTGCCTGGCTCGGTACGACGGTTAAACCAAGCTCTCGAATTCCTTGAGCCACCGTTAATCGATCTTTACGTATCTGATCTACGTGGGCAAGTAATTCGCGAGAGTGTGCCAGAGCAACCTGCGCTGCAGCCTGGGTCAAGGTACTGAGGTGATAGGGCAATCGAACTAAATACATAGCGTTAATTACTGCAGGATCTGCAATCGCGTAACCGACACGTGCGCCAGCAAATGCAAAAGCCTTGCTCATCGTGCGAACAACAATAATGTGAGGATTTTCGGGGATTAATGTCACGGCTGATTCTTCATCGGAGAATTCTGCGTACGCCTCATCGATAATTAAAAGTCCGTCAACAGATTTCACAACGTCGGCAATTGTTTTGATATCGGCACGTGGAACATGGGAACCCGTTGGATTATTTGGCGTCGTGATAAATGTCAGCGTAGGTTTGACTGTAGAAATTGTCTCCACCGCGAGCGAAATATCGAGTGAAAAATCTTCCGCACGTTTACCTTCGCGCCACGCAATGCCTAATGCATTGGCGATTAATGGATGAACTGAATAAGAAGGGACAAAGCCAAGTGAAGTTCCGCCGAACGCCATAAAAATACTTTGCAAGATTTCGTTACTGCCATTTGCTGCCCAAATATTGGTTCTGTCGAATTGGGTTCCTGATTGACCATTAATATATATGGCAAGTCCATCTCGTAGTTTGACTGCGTCGCGATCAGGGTATCTATTGAGGTCTTTTATCACCGATTCAAGATGGTGAGAGATATCGTTCGCAACATCGTTGGGTACCGAATAGGGATTTTCGTTTGTGTTGAGTTTGACTGGAACATCGCGTTGCGGTGCGCCATATGCCGAGAGATTGATGAGATCTTTTCGCAAAGGCAACCACGACGGCCAGGTATTCGTCGGTTTTTCAACCACGTCTATTCCATTCAGCTTCACGTTCGGGAAATCGGGCTGAAATGGCTTCACCATGTGCTGGCAAATCTTCTGCGCGGGCAAGCGTGATTACCTGTTCTGCACTCTCCAATAAAGCATTTTTGTCATAAGTAATGTAATGCAGTCCTTTGAGAAAAGTTTGAACTGAAAGTCCGCTTGAGTGACACGCACAGCCTCCGGTAGGAAGCACATGGTTAGATCCGGCCAAGTAATCCCCTAATGAAACCGGAGAATAACGACCAATAAACACTGCGCCGGCATTTCGGATTTTCGTTGCCCACTGCGCGGCATCACGTAAGTGGAGTTCGAGATGTTCTGCAGCGTAAGCGTTGGCAACATCGATACCTTGTTCAATGTCATTAACAAGAATGATGCCTGATTGTTTACCCGATAAAGCCGTTGTAATTCGCTCTCGGTGGCGAGTTACAGAAACACGATTGTGTAGCGCAACGTGGAGTTGTGAAATTAATTTTTCTGATGGGGTTATCAAGACAGCAGCTGCAATAGTGTCGTGCTCTGCTTGGCTGATGAGATCTGACGCAACTTCTTCGGCAATTGCACTTTCGTCGGCTACGATGGCAATCTCCGTTGGTCCTGCCTCTGAATCGATTCCAATTACTCCACGAAGCGCGCGTTTTGCAGCCGCGACATAAATATTTCCCGGTCCAGTAACCAAAGAGACTGGCTCACAGATGACGCGTGATCGTTCATTATTAAAAATTCCATAGGCAAACATGGCAATTGCTTGCGCGCCGCCAATCGAATACACCTCATCAATTCCTAACAGTGCACACGCTGCCAAGATTGTCGGATGCGGCCAACCACCATGTGCCTTGTGTGGAGGTGATGCCAGCGCAATACTTCCCACGCCAGCGATTTGAGCTGGTACAACATTCATCACTACTGAGCTGGGATATACCGCGCGACCACCCGGAACATATAAACCCACTCGATCGACGGGAATCCATTTTTCTTCAACAGTTCCACCAGGAACTACCGTCACCGTGGAACCTGTACGAATTTGTTCACGATGAACTTTTCGCACACGATTTATCGCCTCATTCAATGCCTCGCGAACTTTCGGATCGAGTTGAGTCAATGCATCGGAAATTACTGATGCAGGTACGCGAATAGATGGCGGTGTTATTCCATCAAGGTGCGCTGAAAGTTCGAGAAGATCGCTCTCAGTTCCACGCCGAACTCGTTGGAGAATTGGCTCCACTTTTGTCAATGCACTATTAATGTCGAGATCTGCCCGCGGTATATGTGATGTGTAGTGAGATGTCGTCTCTCGAAGGTCAATAACGCGCATCAAGGGGGAACTCATATCTGTAGTCTATTAAAGATCTCTTCGTTCAGGCCTTCCCTTTTTCCGTTCCTTATATTCC
>CAZQWU010000003.1:12800-25757 GCA_964597305.1 uncultured Bifidobacterium sp. | reverse complement strand
CTTAAACGAGACAATCTGGGCCAAGAATTGATTTCAAATCTGCGCTCAAACTTGGCGACGCAGTCACTTTTAAACCTTCATCAAGCTTGAGCGTCGTGTTCTTTGCGCCACCAAGTAATTGCAGGTGCACCTCACGTGATCCGGGATGTGAACGGAGCACTTCCTTCATGCGATCAACAATGGGTGGCGTGCAGCGATTCATATCGATCTTAATGATCAAGGGACCGGTCGGAACCTGTTTGATATCTGGAAGAGTCAATTCGAGGGCAGTAATACGTGCAACATCTTCGCGTTTATCCACTCGTCCTCGCACGACCACTATTCGATCTTCAACGAGATGAGTTGAATAGTGAGAATAGGATTGAGAGAAGAAGAGCACATCGATCGATCCTTCAAGATCCTCGATTGTGACAATTGCCCACGATGCACCTTGTTTTGTCACTTTCCGTTGAATATTTGTAATTAAACCTGCGATGGTGACGATGTGATCATGCGCTACTGAATCTTCATTGATTGAACTAATGGCGCGATCGGTCGCCGCACGCAAGATGTGTTCAACTCCGAGTAAGGGATGATCAGATACATACAGACCTAACATCTCTCGCTCATAAGTCAGAAGAAGCGTTTTCTCCCATTCGTCGCGCGGAATGGCGAGCTCTACTTCTTTTAAATCTTTCTGCTCGGTAGACCCAAAGAGATCAAATTGGCCAATAGATTCGGCTCGTTTGGCCTCACTCACCGAATCTATTGCTTCAAGAAAAATCGTCATCAATCCTTTTCTTGTATGACCAAGCGAATCGAAAGCGCCAGCTTTAATCAAGGACTCGATAGTTTTCTTGTTGCACACTAGGGCATCTACTTTGCTCAAGAAATCATGGAATGAGGTGTAACGACCTTTTTCTTCTCTATTTCTCGTAATTGAAGCCACCACGTTCTCGCCGACATTTCGGATGGCCGCTAAGCCAAACCGTATGTCGCGTTGAATAGGTGTGTAATCTGCAAATGATTCGTTAACGTCCGGTGGCAAAACCTTGATTCCCATTTTTCGGCATTCATTTAAATATTGCGCACTTTTGTCTTTATCATCACGTACGCTCGTCAGGAGCGCAGCCATATATTCAGTGGGGTAATTTGCTTTGAGATATGCCGTCCAATAAGAAACGAGTCCGTACCCTGCGGTGTGAGCTCGATTAAACGCGTAATCCGAGAAAGGAATAAGGGTTTCCCACAATTTACTGATGGCAGCTTCTGAATATCCATTCTTCTTCATACCTGCTTCGAAGTTGACATACTCCTTATCAAGAATTTCCTTATTCTTTTTTCCCATCGCCTTACGCAGTAAATCTGCCCGACCTAGCGAAAACCCTGCAACTTTCTGGGCGATTGCCATCACTTGCTCCTGATAGACAATCAAGCCATAGGTATCTCCCAAAATCTCGTGTAAAGGTTCTGAGAGTTCGGGATGAATCGGTTCGACTTTCTTACGCTTATTTTTTCGATCAGCATATTCATTATGCGAATTAACTCCCATTGGTCCTGGTCGATAAAGCGCTAGCACCGCAGAAATATCTTCGAATGAATCGGGAGCCATTGAACGTAAAAGCGCACGCATAGGTGCACCATCAAGTTGAAATACTCCGAGCGTCTCACCTTTTCCTACAAGATCAAATGTCTTTTTATCGTTCAAGGGAATTTGATAGAGATCGATGCTCTCTCCTGTATTTTTCTTAATATCACGAAGACAATCGTCAATGACCGAGAGATTTCGTAACCCCAAAAAGTCCATCTTTAACAAACCGGTAGATTCGCACGCGCCCATATCAAATTGCGTGATGATCGCACCATCCGCTTCACGTCGATGAATTGGTATGACATCGAGAAGCGGATCTTTACTTAAAATAACACCTGCGGCATGAACGCTCCATTGTCGTTTAAGTCCCTCTAAGCCGCGAGCCATATCGACAATCTTCTTTGAATCAGGATCTGTTTCATAAAGAGTACGGAAATCACTTGCCTCACTAAAACGTTCATCATCTATATCAAAAACTCCAGCGAGTGATATGTCTTTGCCCATTACAGAGGGTGGTAAAGCTTTCGTTAATTTTTCGCCGATTGCATAGGGATAACCTAAAACTCGCGTGGAATCCTTAATCGCTTGTTTCGATTTAATCGTGCCATAGGTAATAATCTGAGCAACGCGATCCTCACCATATTTTTCTGTGGCGTATCGAATCATGTCGCCTCGTCGACGTTCGTCGAAATCTAGATCAATATCTGGCATGGAGATACGTTCGGGATTGAGGAATCGTTCAAAAAGTAATCCATGTTTTATAGGATCAAGGCCGGTAATTCCTAAGCAATATGAGACAAGTGAACCAGCGGCAGAGCCACGACCCGGTCCCACCCAGATATTTTGGGATCGCGCATATGACACAAGATCGGCAACTACTAAGAAGTACCCCGCAAATCCCATCTTGCTCATCACATCAAGTTCGTAGGAGAGCCGTTCCACATATATATGTTCTGGGTTCTCACCAAATCGTTGACGTAACCCTTCTTCAGCCTTTTTTATAAGCCATGAAACTTCAGTTTCGCCCTCCGGAACTGTGAATTTGGGAAGTAAGTTTTCATTTTCACGAAGTGAAATATCGCATCGTTCGGCGATGATGAGCGTGTTATCGCACGCTGCCGGTAATTCTTTAAAGAGCAGCCGCATCTGTGCTGCACTTTTTAAGTAAAATTCACCATTTTCAAATCGAAAACGTTTGGGGTCGGCAAGTGTCGAGCCGGATTGAATACAGAGAAGCGCTTCATGCGCCGCCGCGTCGTCAGCGTAGGTGTAATGCAAATCATTGGTTGCAAGTAATGGCAGGCCTAAATCTTTACCCAGACGAAGTAAGTCTTCACGTGCTCGTCGCTCAATATCTATCCCATGGTCCATTAATTCAATGTAAAAATTATTTTCACCGAATATTTCGCGAAATTCACCAGCGGCGTTACGAGCCTCGTCATAAGTGCCCATTCGAATTCGTGTTTGAATTTCGCCACCTGGACATCCGGTAGTCGCGATTAAACCCTCGGCATAGCGTGACAAGAGTTCGCGATCCATTCGTGGCTTGTAATAAAAACCTTCGAGCGATGCGAGCGAAGCAAGTCGATACAGATTGGCTACACCAACATTGTTATAAGCCAACAGCGTCATATGTGTATATGCGCCGCCGCCAGAAACATCGTCTTCGCCACCTTCTGCCCACTTCACACGCCTTTTATCAAATCGTGTCTCTGGTGCGACATATGCTTCAATGCCAATGATGGGCTTGACGCCTGCTTTTTTCATCTGTTTATAGAAATCAAAAGCGCCGAAAACATTTCCGTGATCAGTCATTGCAATCGCAGGCATCTCTTGGCGCGCTACTTCATGGGCTAAATCTTTTATTCGCGCTGCACCATCCAACATGGAATATTCGGTATGGACATGGAGATGGACGAAACTCTCCCCCGATTTTCCCGTTGATTTTCCTGATGGAGCGCTCACGGTTGGCGAGGTTACTGCCTAGCCACGACTCTTTTCAGAGAGCAACGCCAGCGCCGCTGTGAGGTCGGTCGGATAATCGGCTGTATACGAAAGCGATTCACCGCTAATGGGATGGGTAAAGTTCAAAGTCATCGCATGTAACCATGGGCGTTTGAGCTTCACTTTCTCTGCCAAGACTGGGTCTGCGCCATAAATGGTGTCGCCAACCAATGGATGTCGCAGCGCTGAGAAATGAACTCGAATTTGGTGAGTTCGACCAGTTTCTAATTCAACCGAGAGAAGTGTGGCGGCCGGGAAATACTCCAATGATTCATAGTGAGTGATGCTGGGTTTACCATCGGCTACCACAGCAAATCGGTAGGCATCACGTGGATGGCGATCGATTGGTGCATCGATTGTTCCGGTTGAAGGATCCATATGTCCTTGGGCAAGTGCGTGATAAATCTTTTTCACCGTACGAAATCTAAATTGATCTTTCAATCCGGTATAAGCACGTTCTGTTTTTGCCACCACCATAAGTCCGCTCGTTCCCACATCCAGTCGATGGACAATTCCTTGTCGTTCTGGCGCTCCACTTGTAGACACTGTATAGCCAGCTGCAAGTAGCGCACCTGAAACAGTTGGACCATGCCAACCTGGACTCGGATGCGCCGCTACACCTACTGGTTTGTTGAGAACAACAATATGGTCATCGTCGAAAACAATCTCCAGTTCGGCTACGGGAGTAGGTGTTACTCGTGCTTCTTGCTGAGGTTCTGGCAAAAGAACTTCGACATGGTCCGATGCTGCTACTCGATCTGATTTCGTCGCTTGCTGTGAATTAATGGTTACTTCATTATCGTCAATTAACGATGAGATCACTGTTCGAGAAAGTCCCAGTAAGCGAGCGAGCGCGCTATCAATTCGTTCACCCGCCAGGCCCTCTGGGATTGCGATGACTCGTTTTTCGCGCATCATGCGCCACCACGAGGTGAATTATTCTTCGGAAGAATGGGTGGAATATTTCTCATCGCCAAAATTCCGACGAGGCAGGCAGCGAGTACAACTGCGGTATCTGCGATATTGAAAATCGGCCAGTGCGGTAACTGAATCCAATCCACAACTTCACCTTGAAGGCCTCCGGGCGGTGAAAATAACCGATTCCATAAATTTCCGGCAATGCCACCAAGCGTCAGTCCTGCGACCAAGCCCCACCAGCGAGATGTGATTCTTCGTGCGATGGCGAGAATGGCTGCGGCAAAAATAATCGCAAATGATGAGAGGAAGACGGTGGCATTTGTTGCCAGACTAAATGCTGCCCCTGAATTTGTAGCAAAAGTTACTTGAAGAAATTCTCCTAATACTTTGATGGCAGGGCGATTGCGTAAAAAACTCTCTGCCCATTTTTTGCTTCCAAAATCAAGTGCGAAGATTGTGAACGCACTTCCAGCAATCACAGTGCGCACTCGAATTGAGTGAAGGGTCAGCGCCGCTCTTCTTTCTGTTTGCATGCCATGCAGAGCGTAGCTCGAGGGAATACTTGAAGTCGCGCCTTACCAATCGCGCTCCCGCAATCTTCGCAACGACCATAAGTTTTTGTATCGATTCTTTCTAAGGCGCGCTCGGTTTGAAGAACCATGTCACGAGCGTTGTACACCAGAGACATCTCATGTTCTCGTTCAAAGGTTTTTGTTCCTGCATCGGCTTGATCATCGCCTGCACCAACTCCGGATGCAGCGATCAAATCATCCATTTCACTTTCAACATCTTTGAGCTCTGCTTTAAGTCGCACTAAATCTTTTGCAATTTCGGCGCGTATGGCCTTGAGCTCGGCGGCAGTCCACGTCTCATCACTCTCTTTGACGACCAGTGGCGCTGGTGCAGCTTTAATGGGCTTCAGAGGCGCTGCTTTTTTTCCGGTTTTTACTGGCCGAGGCGGTGGCGTAAGGCTTAATCGTTTTTCTTCGACGATTGCTGCTGCTTGCTCTTCGACCTCAGGTTTATAAACAGAGATTGTCGTTGCGCCACCTTTTGCAGTACTTGAGGTAAGTGCGGTTTTATTTGGCGCTTTAATAATGGGTCGGACGGGAGCCTTCTTCACCGGAATTGATTTAGCCGGAATTGATTTCTTTGCAGATGTTTTTTTCGCTAGTTGCTTTTTAGCGGGTTGTTTTTTCGCCGGTTGCTTCTTAGCGGTGGCTTTTTTTACGGGTGATTTGCTCGCCGGTTTTTTTGAGGTCGGAGATTTCTTTCCGACTTTCTTTAAGAGCTTTTTCACTGGCACAGCCGCGAAGGTTATGCGCTCTCCGGTTGAAACGCCACTTCGCCACCAGTTCGTGAGGTAATTTCAATCAAAAAAAGACCTGAGATAGACTTCCCACGCTCGTTCCGGCATTGATGAGGCCATCACCTCTGAGCTGCTTGAAGAAATCATGATCTGCTCTAGCGTTATGAAGGAGATCATGAAAGTAGACCAAGCCGAGTAGAAGTAAGTGGCGCATGGTGCGCAAGGCGGGTGGTACCGCGGTTTCATAAGAGCCGTCCCTCCACGAATTTTGTCGTTAACTCATAGGTGTTAACGCAGTGGTGTTGGAGGTTGGGCATGAAGTATCGAGCGATCTCACCGCAGATCGATCTGCCTGCAACCGAACATGCCATTTTAAAATTTTGGAAAGAGAACGATATTTTTCACGCCAGCGTAGCGGCTCGCGCAGGTGGAGAAGCATGGACATTTTACGAAGGTCCACCGACTGCTAACGGTAAACCGGGAACTCACCATATTGAGGCTCGCGTTTTTAAAGATGTCTTTCCACGTTTTCATACGATGAAAGGTAAGCATGTCATTCGCAACGCTGGTTGGGATTGCCATGGTCTCCCTGTCGAAATTGCTGTAGAGAAAGAATTAGGTTTTAACGGCAAAGGCGATATCGAGAAATTTGGTATCGCCGCATTCAATGATAAGTGTCGTGAATCTGTGCAACGACATGTCGCTGAATTTACAACGATGACAGAACGCATGGGTTTCTGGGTAGATTTTGATCAAGCGTATTGGACGATGTCCCATGAATACATCGAAAGTGTCTGGTGGTCTCTTTCTGAAATTTGGAAAAAGGGGCTACTTGTTCAAGACCATCGAGTATCTCCCTATTGCCCTCGATGTGGCACTGGATTATCTGATCATGAACTCGCACAAGGCTATGAAACTGTTACTGACCCATCGGTCTATGTGCGCTTCCCTATAACCTCAGGTGACTTAGCTTCACTCAAGGCATCACTTCTCGTATGGACGACGACGCCGTGGACACTTGTTTCTAATACTGCAGTCGCGGTTAATCCCAGCGTCACCTATGTCGTTGCACAACTTCCCGATGACGACGTCATCGTCGTTGCCGAAGATCTCATCGAGAAAATCGCACCCGACCACGTTGTAGTGAAGAGAGTTTTAGGAAAAGATCTTGAACATACACGGTATGAACGACCGTTTGATTTTATTGATATTCCTGATTCACACTTCGTTGTTCTCGCTGAGTATGTCACGGTAGAAGATGGCACAGGTTTAGTTCATCAATCCCCAGCATTTGGTGCAGATGATTTGCAAGTCTGTCGCGCATACGGATTACCGGTGGTCAATCCAGTTCTTCCTAATGGACATTTTGAAGAGAGCGTTCCACATGTGGGAGGCGTATTTTTCAAAGAGGCAGACAAAGCGCTGGTAAAAATCTTAAAAAATTCGGGAAAACTGTTTAAACATCTTCCGTATGAACACTCCTATCCCCATTGCTGGCGATGTCATACAGTTCTTATTTATTACGCTCAACCATCGTGGTATATCCGCACAACAAAAATAAAAGATGCGCTCATTCGGGAAAATATTGCAACAGATTGGCATCCAGAGACTATTAAGACCGGTCGATATGGTGATTGGCTTAATAACAATATTGATTGGGCAGTGTCACGAAATCGATATTGGGGTACGCCACTACCCATTTGGCGATGCGAGAACAACCACGAAGTGTGTATTGGTTCGCTTGCTGAATTAAGCGAGCGCGCAGGTCGAGATGTGACTTCGATGGATCCCCATCGACCGTTTGTCGACGACATTACATTTCCCTGTCGAGATTGCGCTTCACCCATGACGAGAGTCGCCGAGGTTATTGATTGTTGGTACGACTCTGGCGCAATGCCCTTTGCTCAATGGGGATATCCTCATCAACCAGGTTCGGTGGAGAAATTTAAACAGTCGTATCCAGCCGATTTCATTTGTGAAGCTATCGATCAAACACGTGGCTGGTTCTACACCTTGATGGCGATAGGCACACTAGTTTTCGACGCCTCGTCATATAAAACGGTGCTCTGCCTCGGACATATTCTGGATAAAGATGGCCGAAAGATGAGTAAGCACTTAGGAAACGTTTTAGAGCCAATTCCTTTAATGGATCAACATGGTGCAGATGCGGTTCGCTGGTACATGCTGGCAGCGGGCTCGCCATGGAGTGCGCGTCGAGTTGGCCACGATGCAATCTCTGATGTGGTTCGCAAAACACTTCTTACCTACTGGAATACAGTCTCGTTCCTCTCGCTCTATGCCCGTGCATCGAATTTCACACCGCCAACAACGCCATCTCTTATGGAAGATCGACCCATGATGGATCGATGGATTATTTCTGAACTACACCAACTCATTAAAGGAGTGGATACAGCGCTCGAGAACTTTGATTCTCAAACTGCTGGAAAATTACTCGCAACATTTATTGATGATCTCTCCAATTGGTATGTCCGTCGATCACGTCGACGTTTCTGGGATGGCGATCCGATGGCGCTAGAAACTCTCCATGAATCGCTCACGACTTTGACGCTCTTAATGTCGCCCCTTGTTCCTTTTATTACTGAACATGTATGGCAAGAGTTAATCCGTCCAGTAACGCCCCGCGCACCCGAATCAATTCACCTATCAGATTTTCCTCAATCCAATACTTCTTTGATCGATACACAGTTGTCCGATCACGTTGCGCAAACTCGTCGCATAGTTGAACTGGGTCGCGCATCACGAGCCGAATCGCAAGTAAAGATTCGTCAACCTTTATCGCGTGCCTTAATTTCTGCACCCGGTTGGACTTTGTTAAATCAACAACTCAAAGATCAGATCGCTGACGAACTTAATGTGTTAGTACTCGATGACATCGGTAGCGCCGGTGGAGATTTAGTTGACATCTCCATCAAAGCAAATTTCCGATCGCTCGGTTCACGATACGGCAAAGATGTTCAAGCTATCGCCCAAGCGCTAGCCGCGCTCAACGCGAGTGAGGTTGTGAAAACGCTACGTGCCACAGGTCAGATGAAAATTCTTTACGCAGATGCTGGTAATAAAACTGCCGATATCACTGAATCAGATCTCGTTATTACGGAGACACCGAGGGAAGGATGGTCGGTCGCGAGCCATAATGGTGAGAGCGTTGCGCTAGATCTTGCGTTAACCCCCGAACTTATTGCTTCGGGATATGTGCGCGAGGTTATCCGCGCAATTCAGGATGAGCGAAAGAACGTCGGTTTAGAAGTTACAGATCGCATTTCCGTCATCTGGAATGCGCATACAGAGGTCGCTGCGGCGATTGCGAAAAATCTTGAACTTATTGCGAACGAGGTTCTTGCACTGGAGTTGTCACACCAAACATCATTAGCTCACGGCGGCAATGAGTTAGGTCTATCCCTCCGCGTTACAAAATCGCAGTAACGCGCTCGCGCTAACGAAGTGCGCTGGCAAGAATTTGAATGACAAAGAACAGAACAATAAACGAAAGGTCGAGCGCCACCGCGCCGAGTCGAAGCGGTGGAATGAATCGTCGAATAAACATCAAAGGCTTATCGGTTAACGCGTACACAATTTCGGCAATGGGCAACATAATTCCGCGCGGTCGCCATGAACGTGCAAACATCCTTACATAATCAAGGATAAGGCGAGCGAAGAGGATAAAAAGATAGAGCTCTAACAGCGTCGCAATTAGCGACCCAGCGCTTGTCATCAGCTCTGATTAAAGAAACTTGCGTCCGCCGCCGCAGCTTTCATCTCGGTGCTCACCATGACATTAGGTGGTGAAAGTAAGAAAACTTTTGGCGTCACGCGCTCGATAGTTCCGGCATGACCAAAAACTAAACCGGAGGCAAAATCAACCAGTCGCTTTCGCTCGCTCTCTTCCATGTCACTCAAATTCATAATCACTGGTGACCCTGATCGGTAGTGCTCACCAATTGTTCTGGCTTCCGAATAAAAGCGCGGATGAAGTGTGACAATCCGATCAAGAGTTGGCATGACATTGCTCTCGCTTGGCGCAGATTGTGCAACTGAAAGTCGCGCCGGTGATGTCGGTGTTGGAGATGCTGTAGGCGCTGCTATTCGAGAGGGAAGCCGGCGAGCCACCGGAGCTTCTGTCGTTGCGACCTCAGTTGTCAGGTCATCTTCGGTGAGACCAAGATAGTTAGTCACTTTTCGTAGCGCTTTTACCATGGGTGAATTTTAGAAGAGCTAACTCCGCAAACCGAGGATTGAACTACCCACTCGAATATGTGTCGCTCCGTAAGCAATCGCCTGCTCAAAATCATTACTCATTCCAGCTGAGAGAAACCTCGACGTTGGAAAAACCATTGTAAATCGCTGATAAATCTCATGTAATCGAGCAAATGCAACGGTGGGTTCTTCCGCTAATGGCGCGACCGCCATTATTCCGGCGAGCGATAAATTCGGTAACTCACCAATTTTCATCGCCAAATCCGCTAATTCCTCGGGAGCTACCCCACCTCGCCCACTCGCTGGCGAGAACTCTTTCTCTAAATCCTGTTGGGTATCAAAAAATGTTTGGCTATCACGACTGTGACGGTCAAGGGATACCTGGAGAAATACCGAGATGTTCTTGGTTGCTCGCTGATTGATTTTGACGGCATGGCGAATATCATCAAGTGAATGAATCACATCTGCCCATTGAATAAGCGTAGGAATTTTATTGCTCTGGATTTGTCCTTGAAAGTGCCAACGGACTCCAGAGAAATTTCGTGCAGCTTTCTCAGCGCCTTCATATATTCGATTTTCGCCAAAATCGCGAACACCTAAATTGTAGAGAATTTCCAGATCAGAAAGTGGATAAGTTTTAGTTACGACTATCAACGTAATCTCATCAGCGGATCGACCAGCCTTCAGTGCAGCATTCGATATCCTCGCCCGAACACGGGCCAAGTTCTCTGAGATCTCGTGAACTCTATTTACTACCATGCAATGACGCCAGCCTGTCGTCCTGTTACCTTGCTTGCCCGATAAGAAAAAAGATCTGCGCTCTCTTGTGTACATTTTTCGACGATGGTAGGAGTAATTCCATATTCCTCGCATTGAGCGCGCGCGCCAGCTCGGAGATCTAAACAATTCTTGGAATGCGAACTTTCATGATGAGTCGCCGTTGCCGGAACCTGGGAGGTGACCTCGTGATAAATCTCTGGCGACACTTCATAGCAACGACCACAGATAGCAGGTCCGATAACAATAGAGATTGGCGAGGAATCACGTGAGCGAACTGCTTCTATAGTATGCGGAATAACTCGTTGAACTATTCCGGCTCTTCCGGCATGAATAACGCCAATCACATTCTTGGTTCGAAGTAACACAGGCAAACAGTCAGCGACAAGAACAGCCAGAGCCACCGAACGATCAGTTGTGATGAGCGCATCAGCAGTCGGCTCGCCAGATGTGGCATCCACAATTGCCACAGTATTTCCGTGCACTTGATTCATATATTTCACATTGGAAACAGGTAGTGAGAGTCGTTGAGCCAAAGCTGCTCTCGCTGCTAAAACGCGCTCGTGATCATCACCAACGTGGAGCGCAAGATTCCCCTCAGAACGCGAGGTAAAGAACTCGCGAACCATAATTACTTCATAAAGTCTGGAATATCGATCTCGTCCTCGGAGACCAATTCTTGAAATGTAATGCGTCGTCGTGGCCGAACCTCTGCGCTTTCTTGAGCGACCGCAATGGGATCATTTGCCGGTAAAGGATTTGCTTGTCCAGCGATCGCCGCAGAATCTATGACCGGTACTTCGACTTTTTTAGGAGCGCCTCCGTCAAAACCTGCCGCGATAACCGTGACACGAACTTCGTCACCGAGTGCGTCATCGATCACCGTTCCGTAAATGATATTGGCGTCGGGATGAGCACACTTTGCGACCAATTCGGCAGCTTCACTTATTTCAAATAGCCCAAGATCTGATCCCCCAGCAATTGATAAAAGCACACCATGCGCACCATCGATAGACGCTTCAAGGAGCGGGCTTGATATTGCCAACTCTGCTGCACGAATCGATCGCGACTCTCCGCGAGCTGAACCAATTCCCATTAATGCTGATCCTGCTCCCGCCATCACGCTCTTGACATCAGCAAAATCTAAATTGATAAGTCCTGGTGTCGTGATGAGATCAGTAATTCCTTGTACGCCAGAAAGGAGAACTTGATCCGCAGTTTTAAATGCTTCGATTGCACTAATGGATCGATCGGAGATTGAGAGTAAACGATCATTGGGAATAACAATTAACGTATCGACTTCACTTCGAAGTTTTTCAATTCCTTCTTCCGCCTGCGCTGATCGACGTTTTCCTTCGAATGAGAAAGGTCGCGTCACTACACCAACTGTGAGCGCTCCTAAATCTTTTGCAATCTTGGCAACAATTGGAGCGCCACCTGTACCAGTTCCGCCACCTTCACCAGCCGTAATAAAAACCATATCTGCGCCACGTAAAACTTCTTCAATATCTTCGACATGATCAAGCGCTGCTTGATGTCCTAACTCCGGTGATGCACCTGCACCGAGTCCTTTCGTTAATTTCTTTCCAATATCAAGTTTGACATCAGCATCACTCATTAATAAATCTTGTGCATCAGTATTTATTGCAATGAATTCCACACCTTTGAGGCCAGCATCAATCATGCGATTAATTGCATTACCGCCACCGCCACCAATGCCAACAACTTTGATCACTGCGAGGTAATTCTGGGGTGATGCCACGATGAATGCGCCTTTCCCTTAACTCTCTACCTCAACTTGAGGCATAGAGTTCACTTATTTGATGCGCAAAAGTAAAGGTGCGTTGCTACGCAAGCAAACACCGACACGAAATGAAAATCAGTAATAAATCTATTTCACAATTGGTGACAGTGGCGTTGAAAGATCCACTGAAACAATTTTTGCATTTTCTGGAAGCGCTAATAAACCTTGTAATACTTTGATTTTTAATGGAATGTCGTCAGTACTTCCCCATCGAATAGTCAGTGAATGAGCAAGGTCTGGCGTCTCTGCTCCAATGACGCCCGTAGTCGATAGTGAGCTCGGTCCGTTGATGGCGAGAGTATTAATCTCTACCCGAGACTTTGAAGCACGTGAGAGTTCGGCGAGAAATTTACCGGCCAT
>CAZQWU010000003.1:3537-12700 GCA_964597305.1 uncultured Bifidobacterium sp. | reverse complement strand
GCAACAACGCGGCTATCAGTTCGCGCCATTGGGGTTCCCACTTTTACCAATGAATTTTCTTCAATCTGAGTTATCACGATCGATCTGGCTTGTGGCGGAAGTCCATGAATTGAATAACGTGTCACATGGAAAACATGCGACCAGCCGAGAAGATATGCCAATGTTGCGACAATCAGCGTACATGCGACGGCGATAATTATTCGTGGTTGACGAAATCGGCTCGACATTGGATAAGAATTATTTCTGTAAATAATCGAGAATTAACGGTCCCAATGAATTCACATCACCTGCGCCGAGCGTCACAATGACATCGCCAGGATGTGCAGCAGCAACAACGCTTTCAATAACGGCCGGCATGGAAGGTTCATAGTGAACTCGATCTGGTGTCATCAATTTTGCAATCGATAAAGAGGTAACACCAGGAATTGGCTTTTCGCTGGCACCATAAATCTCTAATAAATAGGTGTGGTCAGCTTCAGCTAATTCGGTCGCAAAGTTCGCTGCAAATTTCGCTGTTCGGCTGAATCGATGGGGTTGAAAAATCACGAACACTTTTCCTGATCCGGCGAAAGTGCGAGCGGCAGCCAATGTCACGCGGATTTCCGTGGGGTGATGGCCATAATCATCAATGACGGTTACACCATTGACTTCGCCCTTAATTTCAAAGCGACGACGCGCTCCGGTAAAACTCTTCAAGCCAGCAAAGAGTTGTTCTGGTGAAAATCCTAGGTGGAGAGTTGCGGCAAGCGCAGCGGCAGCGTTGGCGATGTTATGTCGTCCAGGTACATTCAAAGTAAGTTCACCCAGCACGCGCCCGCGCCACGTCATTCGTGAACTCGATCCTGTCCGGGTAAGAGCGATGCGATCAATCTTCAGATCAGCCGAACTATTTTCGCCATACGTAATGACTGCCACATCTGATCGATGAGAGTTGTGGTCACGATGGTAGGCCAATACTCGATTCACACCTACGTCGTCTGTGCCAGCAACAAGAAATCCACCGCCACGAATTGAAGAGATAAATTTTTGAAAGAGTGCATCCATTTCTTCTTGTGAGGCAAAATTATCGACATGGTCGAGTTCGATATTTGTTATTACTGCACCGTGAGGTTGATAGGCCAAAAATGAGCCATCTGACTCATCAGCTTCAGCAACGAAAATTCTCCCTGAACCTAAATGTGCATTGGTGCCAGATTGCGATACTGCGGCGCCAATAGAAAAGGATGGATCTGCGCCACACCGTTGAAGTGCAACGGTAATCATCGACGTTGTCGTAGTTTTTCCATGCGTTCCAGCTACTGCAATTGATTGGTAAGGCGACATGATCAATGCAAGTGCTTCGGCGCGAGGAAGAATAGTTTGATGATTGCTTTGTGCGTGCATGAGCTCAACATTGCTCGCGGAAATTGCGCTAGAGACGACGATCACGGCATTGGCAGGAACATTCGAAGCGCGATGCTCGATAGAAATTTTTGCACCGAGAGTTCGTAAGCCATCTAATGCCGTTGAATCTTTGAGATCAGATCCGGAAACATCGACGCCGAGCGCAAGGAGAATTCGGGCAATTCCGCTCATTCCTCCCCCGCCAATGCCGATGAAATGCACTCGGGAAGCGAGGAATTCTTGTGTATTCATCATGAGCGCCTGACTGTATCGAGTGCATACTGTGCGATCGTTGTAGCAGTTGGCAATACCGTTACTTCACGCCGAATCGATTTATAAGCACGCGCCTTCGCAAGTGTCTCGGAGAGATTCTGCGAGAGCCACTGATCATTGAAAAGTGCATTGCGAACCATGACTGCGCAATCACGGGACATTAATTCATCGGCATTAGCTTCTTGTTCACCATTTCCAATTGGTAAGGGAATAAGGATTGCAAATCGATTGACTACCGCCAATTCAGCGCACGTTACGGCGCCAGATCTGCAGATTAATAAATCTGCTGCTACATAAACATCGGCAATGTCGTGGAAGTAATGGGTAGCAAAATACCCAGTCCGATTTATCGGCACGGTGTTATGTAAACCAACTGCGTGAGCTATTTGGGGCACTTCACCGGCGCCGCCACGTGTCGCGAGGTAGCCAGCAATTGCAGAGTTAATGCGTTCGGAACCAGTCGATCCACCAAAAACCGCAACGATCGGTTTATTGGGATCAAATCCCCATTCTTTCGCTTTCCGTGCTCGAATATCGATTTCCGTATTCTCGTTCATCGATGCGATAGCTGAAATATCACTTCGCAATGGCATTCCGGTGTGGAGCGAATGTGGCCATCGACGTTGCACCGAGAGGAAATTCACGCAAACTATTTTCGCGAAATGTCTGCCAAGTCGATTAGCCCAGCCTGGCATTGCGTTCGCTTCATGAATAACAATGGGTATGCGAAGGGCAACTGCAGCTAAATACGCTGACGCTGAAACATAGCCACCAAACCCAATCACCACATCGGCGCCGCGAATAATTCGCATAGTTCGAGCAATGGCGCCAACTAAATTAATTGGCCATGTAAAAAGCGACAACGAAAACTTTCGCGGAAGGGCAACTTTGGGAATTACTCGTAATGTAAAGCCTCGTGCTGGAACCAGTGCATTTTCTAATCCGGTAATTGTGCCGAGGAATTCACAGCGAATCGTTGAATCAATATTCATTAATTCAGTTGCGACAGCGAGCGCTGGCTCGATATGTCCAGCAGTTCCCCCACCAGCAAGAATGACGCGCAATGACATGAGATTCCTCTACCCCCTGCGGGCAAGTATCGCAGTGCGAATGTTCTCACTTCGACGCGCTACGCCGAGGACAAATCCAATAGCGATATACAGTGAAAGCAATGATGAACCACCATACGAGACAAATGGCAACGTTACTCCGACAACTGGAATAAGACTAAGAACTGAGCCCAAATTAATAGCAATTTGCATCGTAATCCAACAGCCAATCCCAGCCGTGGCATAGCGTTCAAATGACGTGTGAGCGAGAAGTGCGATTTTAAAAATCGACATGATTAACAGTCCGAAAAGGGTAATAACGATGAGCGTTCCAATTAACCCCAACTCTTCGCCAATGACAGAGAAAATAAAATCGGTATGAGCCTCAGCTAATCCACCCCATTTTTGTTTACTTGCGCCGATACCAATTCCCAAGAGTCCACCGGAAGCAAGTCCCATCAAGCTATGGGCTGGTTGCCATCCAGCACCTTTGTAATATTGATCCGCAAATGGATTAATGAGAGCTGCGAATCTACTTCGTCGATTCGCACTCGACATGACTAATGAGGCAAGAACTGCTAACGCTGCACCTGCAGATATCGCCATAAATCGATACGGCAATCCGGCGATGAAAAGTATGCCAGCAAAGATCATCCCGATGATGACAGCAGTTCCTACATCTCGACCAGCGAGGACAAATAACTCCATTCCTAAGAAACCTGGCAAAAGAAATTTTAAAAATGTGAGTCCGCTTGTTTTCACCTGTTCTGGGCTTAACGTTCGGCGATCGAGTACCGCCAATTTCGCTGCACACCAAATGATGAGGCCGAATTTTGCAAATTCGCTGGGTTGGAGCGTAAAGCCAGCAAAAGCAATCCAGTTGGTATTTCCATTAACAGTCTTTCCTAAACCAGGAATAAACGGTAGCGCTAGGAAGCCGAACGACAAGAGAAGTGCGAGATGAGAAACTCTGATCCAGAGCGCAGGTTTTAATTTCATGGCTGCAAATGCCATAGGGAGAGAGAGGGCAAGAAATAGCGCTTGCTTACCAACAATAGAAAAAGAATTTCCTGACTCATGGAGTGAACGAACCGCAGATGCAGAGAGAACCATGGTGAGTCCAAGGCCAGTGAGCGCAGCGACGGTACCAAGAATTAAATAATAGGAAGACTCTGGGCGAGTGAAATAACTCTTTCGCATTGTTACTTCACCACAATCTCATTGACCATTTGGGCAAAGAGCTCACCACGATCGGCATACGATGAAAATTGATCCATCGAAGCGCAGGCAGGAGCAAGTAAAACTGTGTCACCCTCTACTGCAATTTCAACTGCTTTAGCCACAATCTTTCTCATAAGCGGGGCACCGTGTTCGCCTTGGCCGATGTGAAATCGTGGTACGTCTGGTGCGTGCCGAATGAGCGATTCTTCAATGAGTGGTGCGTCGGTTCCAATAAGTATCACCGCTTTCACTCTCGACTTACCTCGGATAATCAATTCATCCATCGAAGCGCCTTTTGCAAGTCCACCGGCGATCCAAACCGCTGATAGTTGTGACTGCAGCGCTGCAAGCGCAGCATGAGGATTTGTCGCTTTTGAATCATTGACCCAGGTAATACCGCGATGGACTGCGACAGTTTCTAATCGGTGATGGTCGAGCCGAAAATTCTTAATCCCGAGTTGAACTTCGTTCGCTGAAATACCTATTGCCCGTGCAAGTGCGCCTGCTGCTAACGCATTGGAAACATTGTGTGGAACAGCTGGAACGATATCGGAGAGTTCTGCAATTACCTCTGCATCGTTACCCTCAATGAAGGCTCGATCGATGAGAAGGTTTTCTACCAAGCCAAGTTCTCCTCGTTGCGGGGTATCTAAGGTGAAATATCGCGTCGATTGTGGCGGAAGTTTTTCGCCACATCGTCGAGTAGGTTGGTCATCACGATTCACAATGGCAATCGTGCTCGCTTCAAGTAAGCGATGTTTTGCTGCAACATAACGTGCAAAATTTCCATGCCAATCTAAATGATCTTCGGCAATATTGAGAATGGCGCCGGCGGCATATCGCGCGTGCGAACTCCACTCTAATTGAAATGACGATAGTTCGATCGCCAAATAATCATAAGCCGGTTCATGCATCACTGCATCTATCACGGTATCGCCGACGTTTCCGCATGCAACACCATTGATATGTGCAGCGCGAAAAATACTTGCAACCATGTGAACAGTTGTTGTTTTGCCATTCGTTCCAGTAATTCCCACCCATTGTTGCGACGGAGTGCGAGCTTGTTTGACCTGCCAGGCAAGATCGATCTCACTCAGCAAGGGAATTCCGCGTTCTCTGACCATGCGGACGAAGGGATGATCCATTTTCCAACCTGGTGACACAACGACCAGATCACATTGTTCAAGATCATCCTTGGTTAATTCGTGGCGGGCATCGCCGATAGATGGTTTTTCATCTATGACGAGAACGCTCGCAGCATGTGTCTGTAAAAATGATCTCAACGACATTCCCGTAATACCACCGCCTAACACGATGGTTCGTTGATGCGCGAGGTGTGAAAAGAAATGTGAATCCGGGGAATTAGACATAATGCTTATGCCGCGACCCATTGCGCGTAAAAGAGACCTAATCCAATTGCGACACATAATCCAGCAATGATCCAAAATCGAATAACAATGGTGACTTCGCCCCACCCCAATAATTCAAAGTGATGCTGGAGTGGTGCCATTTTGAAAACTCGTTTACCACCCGAGATTTTGAAATAGGTCGTTTGAATAATGACTGAGAGGGTGATGATGACAAAAAGTCCGCCGAGTGGGATGAGGAGTAACTCTGTACGTAGCGTCATCGCCAAACCAGCAAGCGCACCACCGAGCGCAAGTGATCCAGTATCGCCCATAAAAATTTTTGCCGGCGATGCATTCCACCAGAGAAAACCACTACATGTTCCAGCAAAAGCTGCGGCGAGGACCGCTAGATCGAGCGGATCGCGAACGTGATAACACTTGGGACCAAATGTCACTGCGCAACTTTGGCCAAATTCCCAAACACCGATTAAAACAAATGCAAGAAAGGTCATGACCGAAGCGCCAGTTGCTAAACCATCAAGACCATCAGTCAGGTTCACGCCATTACTGGTTCCTAACACCATCACGATAGCCCAGACCACGACCAGAATTGAGCCTAAAACAAGCGATGTATCGCGAACGATAGAGAGGTTGAGTGATACCGGAGTTAAATTATTTTTATCGGGAAAGCGAATTGCGGTTATACCAAAGGAGGCTGCAATAATTGCTTGACCAAATAACTTCTGTCGCGCAGTTAATCCTAATGATCTCTTCTTGGATACTTTTAACCAATCATCGAGAAAACCCACACCACCTAGGCCCCAGACAAGTGCAATAACGAGAAGCGCTGATGTACTGAGTGAAACGCCAGTAAATAGGTGGCTGAGAAAGTACCCCAGTGTTGAGGAAAAAATAAGAACGATTCCGCCCATGGTGGGAGTTCCACGTTTGACATGGTGGGTAGTTGGGCCATCATCACGAATGATTTGACCATAACCGCGACGAGCAAGTACTCGAATGAGCAATGGAGTTGCAAGAAAACTCGAGATAAGCGAGAAAGCACCCGCTAAAAGAATGCCTCTCATTCGCTCCCCTCCTGCGATTGCGTAACGTGCGCAGTCCGCCAGTACACCTTAATTGATTCTGCTAACCGCTCCAGCTGTTCGGCGCGCGAAGCCTTTATTAATATGACATCACCGCTCTGAAAGTGCTGAAATAATTCAGCTGCAGATTCGATATTCGCGCAGTAATGCACTTCAGTTTCACCTGACATGCGACGACTGTATTCAGTGTTTGCAATAGCAACGAGATGGTCGATGGAAAGTTCCGCAGCCAGTGACCCGATTGCCTGATGTTCTTGCGTACTTCGCTCTCCTAATTCATGCATCGTGCCGAGGAATGCCCAGGAACGACCGCCTCGTTCTTGGCTAAGTAACGCTAATGTGTGAAGCGCTGCTGCCATGCTCTCCGGATTTGCGTTATAGGCATCATTAATGACCAGTAATCCGTCGAGATCGCTCATCTCCATCCGCCATTTACTGGAATTATCGGCAGTAGAGAGGGCTGCTGCTATCTGTTCTATTGGTAATTGGAGGGCTGTTGCCGCTGCTGCTGTCGCTAATGCGTTGGCAATTTGATGCACACCAACAAGCCGTAACCCAACTGGTTCACGGCCAGCAGGAGTCACCAAGTCAAAATGGGCACGTCCCTCGCGCCATTCAATATCTGCAGCGCGCACATCAGCGCCATCTTCACCGAAAGTTAATGTTGTTAACCCCAAGCCATCTGCCATATGCGGTGTGAATTCGTCATAGGTTCCTAAAATCGCGGTAGCTGATGGTGGTAAAAATCGAATCAGTTCACTTTTAGTTTCAGCAATTTTTTCTCGGCTACCAAATTCGCCAATATGGGCGTTGCCAACTTTAAGTACAACTCCAATATTCGGTTCGGCGATTTTGGTTAAACGCGCAATGTCGCCCGGGTGTCGCGCACCCATCTCCACGACGCAAAATTTCACACTCTCATCGCATTCCAGCAAGGTGAGCGGCGCACCTAAATCATTGTTGTACGAACCTCGGGCGGAGTGTGTTTTACCCGCAGCTCCTAAAACATGGGTGAGCAAATCTTTCGTCGTCGTCTTTCCTTGCGAGCCAGTGATTCCAACAACTTTTAGCTGGGGAATTGCACGTCGAACATAGTGCGCCAAAAGTCCTAGTGATTCAAGAACATCAGAGACGACGATGCAGGGGCTCGTAAGTGGGTGATCGACGAGAACAGCGATTGCACCTTGCGCAATCGCGCTTTCAGCAAAGCGAGCGCCATCAACTTTTTCGCCTTGGAGTGCAATGAATATTCCACCCGGAATGACTGCGCGAGAATCAAAAAAGAAATTACTCGTGACAACCGTGTCAGGATCACATTGATGAAGTTCGCCATGCGCGATTTCTGCAATCTGACGAAGTGAAAGTGCGATCATGGCTGATGCGCCATTCGATCCACGATCTCTGCTTCAACTACTTCTCGATCGCTAAATGGATGTATAACGCTTGCAATCTCCTGGCCAGTTTCATGGCCTTTACCGAGAACAATGACGCAATCACCTTTGTCGGCAAGTTTTACGGCGGTGGAAATTGCCTCGCGACGATCTTGAATAATCGCACTGGGTTGCGCCAACCGAATATCGCCCACCATCTGGCGGAGAATGTCATCGGGATTTTCACTTCGTGGGTTATCACTAGTAAAGAGTGCGATATCTGATCCCGCTCGCAGCGCTTCACCCATCAATGGTCGCTTTGATTTATCCCGGTCACCGCCACATCCCAATACTGCGATGATTCGTCCCTGGGTAAATTTGCGTACCGATGCCAGCGTTCGGGTAACAGCATCAGGTGTGTGGGCATAATCAATGAGAGCAAGAAAGTTTTGACCTAACGAAATTTTTTCTAGTCGCCCCACTGCCCCAGTCAGGTGTGATAACTGTCGTCCAACAAAGAGTGGATCCAATCCGCTCTCGACTGCAATTGCTATTGCCAATAGAGCGTTATCAATATTGTGCTCACCCAGAAGTGGTAATGAACCTTCAATAAGAATTCCACCGTCACCGCGAATTGCCAGATCCCAACCGGTTGATGTCATGGTCGCGTTGGCTACATGCCATTGCGCTGATGTGTCACTTCGCGAGAGTGTGACATAAGGAATCTCGGACCGTTTCGTGAGCGCTCGACCATACTCATCGTCGATCATGATGAATGCTTTCTCTGCGTGTTCCAGCGTAAAAAGCCGTGCTTTCGCATCAAAGTAATGTGCCATGCTGCCATGAAAATCTAAATGATCCTGAGTGAGATGAGTAAATCCCGCCACTGAAAATTTCATCCCATCAACTCGATGTTGTACCAGCGCATGGCTACTGACCTCCATCGCAAGATTTTTTACGTGGCGCTCTTTCATCATCGCAAAAATTGCATGGAGTTCGTCAGCCTCTGGCGTAGTTCGTGCGCTAGGGAGAAAATCTCTACCGAGAAATGTTCCGAGCGTGCCGATAAGTCCAGACTCAATTTGCGCGTCACGCCAGAGTTGATAGAGCAGAGTCGTAACAGTGGTCTTTCCATTGGTACCTGTAATTGCTGCGCTAAATAGTGAACGGAGTGGTTGATCGTAAAACCACCCAGCAAGATGACCGGCGATATGTCGGGGGTTTTCGACCACAAGGATGGGAATTGGCGCAGTGATAAGGGCGGCGCCAGCCGAATCGGTAATGATTGAGATCGCACCACGGCGTTGAGCCTCGTCGGCAAACCGCGCACCATGGGTACGTTCGCCGGCAAATGCCAAGAAAATATCGCCTGGTTCTACATCGTGCGCTCGTGAGGTAAGGCCACTCGCATTAAT
>CAZQWU010000003.1:0-3437 GCA_964597305.1 uncultured Bifidobacterium sp. | reverse complement strand
GCATTAATTGACTGTGCATCATCGACATTGACGTTCTGTGTTGTTGCATTAAGAAATGTGGCGATGGCTGAGAGCGGATGTGTAACGGGCTCAACCAATCGTGGGTTCATTGCTTTACCGTTGGAGAAGTTTTCTCGATTGATTTTTGTAAATCAGATTCAGTGAGCGGAAAGCTTGTCACAAGAGTTCCCGTTGGTGGAATATGTTTTGCTTGCAAGACATAACTCATCACTTTCTTAAATACTGGTCCGCCTAGGTATCCACCCCAATGAATTCCTTGTGGCGCTTGAATTGCAACGCTCACAACATAAGCAGGTTTGTCTGCTGGCGCCATTCCAATAAATGACGCGGTGTAGCCGCTATAACATCCGCAGGCATCATTAAAACGCATCGCGGTACCAGTTTTACCAGCAATGCGATATCCCGGAATAGCAGCAGATGGCGCAGTACCTTGATTCGACACCACGCTCTCTAACATGGTGCGGAGAGTGCGCGCTGTTTCAACGCTCACCACTCGCGTTCCCGATGGCGCCGACAATGGCGTGAAACTTCCATTTCCAGAACTTGTGCCAGCAATAACGGTCGGCGTTACTCGAACGCCATCATTGGCGAGCGTGGCAAAAACCGAGGTAGCTTGCATTGCAGTTACCGAATATCCCTGACCAAAGGAAACCGTCGGCATGGTGGTTCCTGACCAATTTTTCCGAAGTGGTAATAAGCCGGCCGATTCGCCGGGCAGATTCGACCCAGTTCGTGAACCGATGCCAAATTTCGTCAGGTACGAATACAAAGTATCGGCACCGAGTAATTGGCCGACTTGGATTGCACCCGTATTACTTGATACCGCGAGCGCGCCGGTGAGCGTCAATTGTTGCGTGGGGTGTTTTTCATGGTCGTGAAAAGTGTGATCGGAAACTTTCAAGGCATAGGGAATGGTTAATACGGTGGTTGGCGTAACTTTCTTCTCTTCGAGGGCGGCTGCCATCGTGATTACTTTTCCAGTTGAACCTGGTTCATAGACATCTTGAACTGAAGGATTTTTAAAAAGTGCGGGATTTGTTTTGCTGGTGTCATTGGGGTTGTAAGTCGGATACGTCGCATGGGCAAGTACATATCCAGTTTTAGGATCCATAACTATGACGGTGCCTGATACTGCATGAGATTTTTTCACTGCATCGGAGATCGCTTGCATTGCCACATACTGAACATCGCTATCGATTGTCAGCCTTAGGTTTGTTCCTTTTTTCTCCTCCGAGGTAATTCGTTGAGACCCTGGAATGATGGCGCCGCCGCCATTTTCATAGAGGTACTCTCCGTTGACTCCCGCAAGTAAAGAATTCTTCCCTGATTCCAATCCTGCAGCACCAACGCCTGCCTGATTAATAAAACCCACCAACGATGCAGTTAATCCTGCTTGCGGATATTCACGGGTATAGAGACGTTCTGCAAAAAACCCAGCGAGTGGTTGATAAAAACCTGTACTCGTTTCTTTATTATTTTGAGACTTTGTATTTTGAGACTTTTGATTTAATGATTTTTGTGCTTCGTTGTAATTTTTTACCGACGCTTGGAGGGAATTCCAAACATGGGGCGAGACATTGTGAGCTATCACCACATATCGGCGAGAGCCAGTGAGTTGTTGTTGCAACGCATTTCGATCCATCGAAAGAATAGGTGCGGCGAGGCGCGCGAGCGTTGCTGGATCGGCGATGATGGATTGATCCACGATGACGTTATAGGAAATGACAGATCGAGCAAGTTCAACGCCATTAACATCGGTAATAGTGCCGCGAGGGGCTGGGATGATGCTCCGCTTGGTCAATTCGTTAGTCACTTTTGCCGCAATACCCGCTGCCCGTACAGCTTGGATATCGATGAGCCGGAGCGTAAAGACCATCAAAAGCACCAGTGAGATCGCTAATAAATGTTTAATGCGGTTAACAACGATGCCGTCACGGCTCACGGTTTCACCGCCGAGAGATCGAGAAATTGCGGATTCTCAGAGGGTTTCATTCCTAACGAGAGCGCAGCGCTGGCAAGCGCACTGGGATTAGAAATTGCTTCAACATTTTTAATTGTCGCTTCACGATCTTCGTTAAGTTGAAGCGCTTCTAATTTGAGTTTCTGAACAGTAATAGCATCTTGCGTGAGCAACGTATTTACAGTTAATAGTCCTGCAAATGTCAGAGCGGCAATCACGCCAATCACAGTGGCAAATACGCGGTTATCTTTGACTCGCTCTTCAAGGTCTATCGTAGGAATGAGTGTTAATAATGGTCCGCGCCGAAAACTCCTCGCAGAAGACTGTGGCTGCGATTGATACGTGACTGGTTGAACAACTTCTCGAATTGCCATCAAGCAGCGCTCCGTTCAATCGCACGAAGTCGCATCGATTGTGCTCGAGGATTGGTCGCAATTTCTTCAGTAGAAGCGCCTTTGCTGCCACGGAAAACTAATGTGAACTTTGGTTGGAATTGTGCAAGCTCTATTGGTAAACCCTTAGGAGACTTATTCTCACTCTTATCCTGAAAAATATGTTTCACAATTTTGTCTTCAAGCGAGTGGTACGACATCACAACCATTCGCCCACCTACTTTGAGGTGATTGAGCCCTGCCGGGATCGCTCGTTCAAGAATTTTCAATTCATTGTTAACTTCAATTCGAATCGCTTGAAATGTTCGTTTTGCTGGATTTCCACCAAGTCGCCGCGCTGGCGCAGGAATACTTGCCTTAATGATCTGTGCTAAATCTGAGGTCGTTTTTAAAGTTCCAGCATCACGCGCTTTCACTATATTGCTGGCAATACGTGGTGCGAATTTCTCTTCGCCATAGGTGCGGATAATCCGCACTAAATCAGCGTGCGAATAGGTAGTTAAAATAAACTCAGCAGTTAAAGGCGAGTTCTGATCCATCCGCATATCAAGTGGTGCCTTGTGCGAATAAGAAAATCCGCGATCAGCAAAATCTAACTGCATTGAAGATACGCCGAGATCAAAGAGGATGCCATCTACCGCTGTTAATCCGAGTTCATTCAAAACTTCAGGAATGTGGTCATATACCGTATGGATAATCGTTACTCGATCGGAAAATTCTTGAAGATTATTTCGGGCATGAGCAATGGCGTTGTCATCACGATCAAGTCCAATGACTTTTAATTGCGGAAATTTTTCTAGTAAAACTTTGGTGTGTCCACCTAAACCTAATGTGGCATCAATGACGACTGGAATTTCATTATGTGCAAGTGAAAGTTCAATTGATGGCGTAAGAAGCGCGATGCATTCGTTGAGTGAAACTGGTACATGTAATGTCATCGACTTCCCCTTTCGTAGTGATCTGGTAGTGATCTGGTATTGATCGCTGGTGTTATTTTTTTCTTATCGTGTCTATCTGCTCTGGTCACTGCCGGCCGACGGATCTGGGGGTTCAACAGCACCGGG
>CAZQWU010000002.1:34088-64202 GCA_964597305.1 uncultured Bifidobacterium sp. | reverse complement strand
AAACTTTTCACTTCGAGATTTTCACGATTTTCTCTGGGTAAATGGCAATGTACCTATTTCCTTATTGCACTGGATATATTTGGGCGACCGAGCACACGTAGACCGAGCACTACGGAATAACAATCACGTTGCAAAAGACGAAATTTGGCGAAATGTCCGCCATATGCTTGATTGCTTCTTGACAAAAGATCGCGCTAACGCCGATAAACATATTCACGAAGATGTCACTTTATGGGATTCTGTTGAAGCGCCGTTAATTTTTGGCCTAAAAGGGCTCAATGATTTACGCGACCGTCGACCGACAACCCAATCTGGTCCAGCTGTCCTCACGATAGAGAACCTCAATCCCACCATCGATATCTTTGGCGACTTTGCTATTGCCAGATATGAGTTGCTCGTGCACTTTGACGGAGGCGCCCCAGTTGAACATATTCGCAACTCTGCTGTCTGGCGTAAATTCGCCGACGGGTGGAAGGTCATTCATAACCACGAGGATGTCATCTCATAGTGTGATACCTGTAGCAAAGCGCTACAAAATGGTACATAGTGCTACATCCCTCCATGGGACCCTATAGGAGAAGTACCTAAAGTAGGACACGAGAAGGAAAGGACTTACATGAAGTCACAGACTGGAGTTCGTCGCAAAGGATTTACATTAGCGACTATCTCTGCGCTCATTATCGGAAGCGCGTTCTTTGCTGGTTCAGCATTTGCTGCTCCAACAAAAACTCTGATTATCGACTCTGAGTTCAATCACAAAACAGTTGATCCAGGTCGTGAATTTGAAAGCGGCGGAAATATGTTGGTTCGCGCAATGTATTCCACGCTCATGACATTTAAAGGTGGCGATGCCGGAAATCCCATCCCAGATATCGCTCTCAGCTATAAAGGAAATGCTGACTCAACAGTATTCACTTATAAATTGCGTAAGAATGCAAAATTCTCAGATGGAACACCAGTGACATCTGCTGATGTTGTGTATTCACTTATGCGCTTGAAGAATTTAAAAGGTAACCCATCTTCATTGATGGATGGAATCACTGCTACTGCACCTGATGCTTATACAGTTGTTCTCACCTCCAACGTTCCCAATACTGCGATTCCAGTTATTGTCTGCAGCCCATCGTTGGGAATTGTTAATAGCAAGCTTGTAACAAAAAACGGCGGTTATGCAACTGTAGGTGCAGATACCAAGGACAAGGCAGAATCATTCTTAAATTCAACTTCTGCAGGTAGCGGTCCTTATGTACTCTCCAAGTTCAGTCTCACGACCGAAGTTGTATTGGTTGCAAATCCGAAATATTGGGGAGCTAAACCTGCGTATTCCAAGGTCATCTTCCGCAATGTGAAGCAGGAAGTGCAACGCCTTAACGTGATGAGTGGCGCAAGCAATATTGCGATTGATCTCTCACCAGCACAAGCTGAAGGTATGACAGGAGTTAACGTTATTGAAGGTGTGAGCACCACTGTGTGGTTCCTCTATTCAAATAACAATCCCGCAGTATCTAAAGTCACCTCCGATGCAAACTTCCAGGACGCAGTTCGCTATGGCCTCAACTATGCAGATTTAGTGAAGTTTGCTGGCCGCGGCGCAACTCAAGCAGCCGGAATTATTCCGAGCGCTTTCCAAGGAGCATTGAAAGCATCCGATGCAACCGTTCGTGATCTCGCTCGTGCTAAAGCAGCGCTCGCTAAATCACCGTATGCCAACGAAGAAATTGGTCTTCGTTACTGGGGTGGCGGAGCATGGGAAGGAATTTCTTTTGATTCATTTGCAACCAAGATTGCATCGCAACTTGGTGAAGTGGGAATCAAAGTTAAATTACTACCAACTCCAGTTGGTCAAGCACTCACCACATATCGTGACGGGTCAGACACCATGGGACTTTGGTTCTGGGGTCCAGATTGGCCGGATTCAAGCAACTACTCACAAAACTTTGCACCAGGCCTCAAGGTCGGTCTACGTGCAGGGTGGTTGGCAGGAGCTAATCCCACTGTTACAGATATTGTGACGAAGGTTGCTTTGGAGAGCAATGCAACAAAACGCGCTGCGCTCTATCGAAGCTTCCAGCTTGAGGTAAATAAGAAGAGCCCATTTATGCCTCTTCTTCAATCTCCAGCAATCCTAGTCTCCACTAACGCTGTGAAGGGTCTTGCCGTTAATCCCATTTGGAAGATTAACGTCGCAGAACTTTCCTAAGTGGTGAATGGATAAAAAAATCCACGATACAACTGAAACTCTAGGAGGGCCGAGCGGCTCCTCTAGAGTTTCAGTTTCGTTAATGCCCTATATCGTTCGTCGAGTCGCAATTGGACTTGTGATGATGCTGGGTATCACTTTGATTTCTTTTTGCGTTACTCAACTTGTTCCCGGTGACCCAGCAGCCGTTAATCTCGGCCAAAGCGCAATGAGCAATCCGGAAATTGTCGCGCGTTGGCGCGCTGAATATGGCCTTGATAAACCAGTGCCTGAGCAATACATCATCTATATAAAAAAAGTTATCCGAGGCGATCTTGGAATTTCACAACAAAGTCAACGCCCAGTATCGCAAGATCTAGGTGAGTTTTTCCCGGCAACACTTGAAATCGCACTTGTAGCGATATTAATTTCACTTGTATTCGGCTTAATTTTTGGAATTATCGCAGCAATAACGCGAGACAGATGGCCCGATCAAATAATTCGATTTTTCAGCCTCACCGGAGTTTCTGTACCCACATTCTGGCTTTCACTCGTCTTTTTTTATGTTTTCTTTTTTAAACTTCGATGGTTTCCTACCAATGGCAGGTTAGATCCTGGCGAAGATGCGCCAGCGCACATCACGGGTATTTATACATTCGATGCGCTTGTTCATGGTCAATGGAGTTTGGCTTGGCAGGCATTTCGCCATCTTGCACTTCCCGCAACAGTGCTCGCTATCTATACCATTGCAGTTCTCACTCGATTTACTCGTGCTTCGGTGCTAGAAATTCTTGGCCAAGATTATGTTCGAGCTGCTCGCGCAAAAGGCCTTTCAGAATTTCTTATCATTAAACGACATGTACTTCGACCCGCACTTATTTCGATTGTTACAGTTGCGGGAGTTGCATTTGGAAATTTGCTTTCCGGATCGGTCCTCGTTGAAAATGTTTTCTCCTGGCCAGGGTTAGGCCAATATGCTTTCAAGAGCGCCATCGGACTCGACTTACCTGGAATTATGGGTGTGAGTATCGTGGTTGCAGCGATTTTCATTACGATGAATCTGATTGTTGATTTACTGTATAAAGTCATTGACCCAAATATGAGGAATCAAGCGTGACAAAAAATCGTTCACCGTGGCGTCAACCACTCGCCATTGTTGGTATATCAATATTGACTATCTGGATTGCCATTGCGATTTTTGCTCCGTGGATAGCGCCTCACGATCCTCTCTTTCAAGAATCCGATGTGCTGAAAGCACCGTCTTCACTTCATTGGTTTGGTACCGATGAAGTTGGTCGAGACGTTTTAAGTCGCGTGGTTTACGGCGCACGCATCACGTTGCCATTATCGATTCTTCTCGTAACTCTTTCGATGATTGTTGGAACGATTATTGGATCGATTGCGGGATATTTTGGTGGGTGGGTCGACGCCATCATTATGAGATTTACCGACATGGTACTTGCATTTCCTGGAATCATTCTGGCGATGGCAGTGGCAGCTGCCCTAGGGCCGCAATTACGCAATGCGGTATTTGCAGTCGTCCTCGTTGCCTGGCCAACATATGCTCGATTAGTTCGTGGCCTAATCCTGAATGCTAAAAATAGTGATTACGTTATTGCAAGTAGATTGCTTGGATCTTCTACCTTGCGGACTCTCCTGGTTGATTTGCGACCAAATATTTCTGGTCCAATCTTTGTTTTAGCAGCCCTTGAAGCCGGAAATGGAATGTTGTTGCTCTCTGGGCTCTCCTTTCGCGGTTTAGGCGCACAACCACCTTCTGCTGAATGGGGAGCCATGGTCTCCGCCGGATCCAATAATTTTGATCGATGGTGGATAGCTGTGTTTCCTGGAATAGCTATTTTAACCGCAGTACTCGCCTTTAATTTTCTCGGTGATACTTTGCGTGATGCATTAGATCCTCGAACGGCGAAAGCGTTGCGTGACTAAATGCCATTATTAAATGTTTCGCAACTCAACGTTGAATTACTTACGAAAAATGGTTATGCCCGCGCGCTCGATCAACTGAGTTTTCATGTCAATGAAGGTGAGATTTTAGGTATCGCTGGCGAAAGCGGTAGTGGAAAAACCATGACAGCGTTAACGTTGCTTGGTCTGCTTCCACACTTATCCCGAGTTTCAGGCTCAATAAACTTCGCTGGAAATGAATTAGTTGGGAGTGCAAGTCGTACGTTGCGAGAAATCCGTGGTAATAAAATTTCTATGGTTTTCCAAGATCCCATGACATCGCTCCATCCCATGCTCACAATTCGTACCCAAATGACAGAACATATGGTGGAGCATTTAGAAATTTCGCAATCGGAAGCGGATGCAAAGGCTCTTGCCTTGCTTCATGAGGTGAGAATTCCCGACCCTCAGCGAGCACTTGATGCAATTCCCTCGCAATTTTCTGGTGGAATGAGACAGCGAATTTGCATTGCGATGGCGTTAGCCTGTGAACCACAACTACTTCTCGCTGACGAACCCACCACCGCTCTTGATGTCACAGTCCAAGCTGGCATCCTCAATCTCTTTCGCCGACTTCGCGATAATCATGGTTTATCAGTCATATTCATCACGCACGATCTCGGTGTACTTTCATCGCTAGCAGATCGATTAATGGTGATGTATGCCGGTCGAGAAGTTGAAACCGGTCCAACACATGCGCTTCTTCAAAATCCTCGCCACCCATACACCCGTGCCATTCTCGACTCGCTTCCTGATCCTTCCGGCGCGAAACGGGCGCTGACATCGATTGATGGATTTCCGCCTGAGATTGGAAAGCAACCTGTGGGATGTGCGTTTCATTCACGGTGTTCCTTTGCACAAGCATCGTGTGAAACTACTCTTCTTCAGCCTACCCACGTCGATAACACGCACCGGTTTTACTGTCACCTCGATCCATTAGTGAAAGTAGCGCGGTCGTGATACTTGAAGTGAAGGATCTCTCCGTCACCTATAAAAGAAGTGATGGCCAAAACATTACTGCGGTGAATTCAGTTTCCTTAACTTTAAATCGTGGTGAAATTCTTGGTTTAGTAGGTGAATCGGGCTGTGGTAAGTCGACCCTTGGTAAAGCGATTATGGGAATAGTGCCGAGTGCTCATGGATCAATTCACTTTGAAGGCACCGTAGTTAATCCTTTGCAACGTAGCTCTCGACCTATCGAATTACGAAAACTTCAGTTAATTTTCCAAGATCCTTACTCCTCGCTTAATCCTCGTCGAAAAATCGGTGACCAATTAATTGATGGTTTAGTGACCCAAGGCGATAATGAAGAGTCGGCGCGCGAATACTCGGCACAACTTTTAGAGAGGGTTGGCCTTAGTCGCAACGCGCTCGATCGCTACACACATCAATTTAGCGGTGGACAACGTCAACGAATCGCCATCGCCCGCGCATTGAGCGTTAAGCCCACAGCGATTATTGCTGATGAACCGATCAGCGCTCTTGATGCTTCGGCACAAGCCCAAGTGTCGAACCTTTTACTGGAACTCACTCGTGAATTTGATCTTGGAATGATCTTTATTTCTCATGATCTTTCTGTCATCCGACAAATTACAGATCGAACTGCAGTGATGTATTTGGGGGAAATCGTGGAAATCGGATTTACCGAGGAGCTGTGGAAATCTCCGGCACATCCCTACACTCAAGCATTGATATCTGCAATCCCCAAACCTGATGGAAAAGGTTCTCTACCAAAAGAACTACCAGGCGATGTACCTGATCCTCGCTTTCCGCCGACTGGATGTCGCTTTCATCCTCGATGCCCACAACGGATGGATCACTGTTCTCTACAAGAACCTCAATTACTCTCGCTATCGACATCGCACCATGTTGCTTGCTTACTCCATTCGAACGATAAGAAATGAATCATGAAATATGAGTGAAGAGATGAGGGTTACCCATGTGGTTAGTTAATGCCAATGTACTTGACGTTACCAATGGAGAAGTTCTTTCCGGTCGATCACTTCAGATTGAAAACGGTGTTATCACGCAGGTCGGAACTCACACGCCAACACTTAACGAAGACGTAATCGATATTGAAGGAAAATATGTTCTGCCTGGAATTATCTCGTGTCACACCCACCTTTCAGTTGTTTTTCCTTTTTCCGATACAGATGAAAAAGAAAGTCCAGCAATAACCGCTTATCGAGCTGCAACTCGTGCCAAGCAAGCTTTGGAAAGTGGCATCACAACAATTCGCTCCGTCCATGAACAAAATCAAGTAGATCTCTTGCTCAAAGCAGCGGTAAAACGTGGTTGGAGTCGTGCGCCGAGAATTTTTGGCGCTGGTCGCGCACTTTCAACTCCGAATGGACATGGTGCTGGATCTGCATGCTCCTACGCAGAGGGCTTTGACGGTTTTTATCAAGCTGCACTCGATGAATTTAATGCAGGTGCCGATCACATCAAGATTTTTATTAATGGAGGATTGGCTCGTGCTGGCGAAACTCCTGATCAATCTGAAATGACAGATGAAGAAATTGCTGGCGCCGTCAAAGCTGCAAGTGAACATAATTCCTACGTTGTGGCGCATTCCGGTGAAAATAAGGCAATCATGCAAGCGCTTCGTCAAGGAGTTCGTTCGTTTGAACATATCTACAACATCAATGACGAAACAGCTCAGGCGTTAGCAACGGCCAAAGCATTTGTTACCCCAACTCTGTGTGTAACGAGATCTGAATCATGGATGCGTGCAAATCACTTTGAGGAGCCTTCTATTCAAAATGCGCTTCGAGTGAGTGAGCAGCATCTTGCAAGCGTAAAAAAAGCTATTGCTGCGGGAAATCAGATGGTGAATGGAACTGACTATCCGCCAGGTGATCTCGTTGATGGAATTCCTGCCGCACTTCATGAAATGTTTTTGATGTTCGGTGCTGGTATGTCACCGCTACAGGCAATCCAATCAATTAGTGTGACGGCCGCAAAACTTCTTCGTCAGGAGACATTTCTTGGTCAAATAGCTCCTGGCTTTGCGGCGGATCTGATTACCGTTGACGAGAATCCGTTAAAAAATCTCGATACTTATCGCTCCATCAATCTCATCATGCAAGGTGGCGTGAGAATCTCTCACTAGAACTCTCAGGTTTAACTCAGGAGTCCTGACGTTATTTTTCAGTCACGTAAGAGAGATTTCTGCCCTTAATACTCTTGCCCCAGGTCGAAAAGGATGTGTCATGTTCGTATTACTACTCATTCCCGCGGTGATGTTTGTCAGTTTATTTCTTGCGCTCGGACTTATTGCAACGAGCCACGACTCGCACGCTTCAACAGAATCCACTGAGCCAGCTTTTGAGTTAGCTGCCTAAGAGCGCTTTACTCGCTTACTCTCACTCGTGACAACGAGAAGAACGCCTAAAAGAACTACACCGCCACCAAAAATATAATTGGCATTTATCGTCTCCCCGAGAAAAATTACGCCAAAAATAATGGCGATAACTGGGTTGATATATGCATAGGTCGAAGTCAACCCGATAGGCGCATTTCGCACCAACCAAAAGTAAGCGCTATAGGCAACGATTGATCCAATCAAAGCAAGGTAAAGCCAACTCCACCATGCAGTTGCACTTGCTTGCCGCCAGTCAGAAAACGATTCGCCTGTCATGCTGGCGATAGCAACAAGAATGATGCCTCCTGCTAAAAGTTGGTAAAACGTTGCCACATACGAACTGGTTGGCATAGAAAATTTCGGTGCGAGAAAACTTCCCAATGCCCAACCCAAATTTCCCATCAGCGCTATGAAACACCACCAAATCATGGTTCCTTCGCTGACATTATCGAGGGGAACAATCGAGCCAGGTTTCAACAGAACAAAAACACCGAGTAAACCGATGGCAACGCCAAGGAATCCCCATCTAGTGGGACGATCACCGCTCATTGTTCTCATAATCAGAATCCAGACGGGCAAAAGTGAAATCAATATTGCAACTATCCCCGATGGTGCATAACGCTCTGCAGCTGCTACAGAGCCATTAGCGCCGCCAAGCAAAAGTCCACCCATCACGAAAACATTGAAAAACTGCTCTTTGGTAATTGCCAAGGAGTGCACGCCATTTTTAATTGTTAACCATGCCCCCATGATGAGCGCAGCAAATATAAATCGTGTTCCCATCGCAATGAGCGGCGGCATTTCTTTCACTGCCAGTGCGATGGCAAGGTAGGTAGAACCCCAAATGACATAGACAAGCCCTAAATTAACAATGAGCCGCTTATTCACCTAGCCCCGCAATCGTCGATATATGAAGTGGCCAATAATCAAGGTGATAACTATAAGCACACCACCGATTGCATTGAGGTTTCGATTGATAAAACTTTCCTTACCTTGCGTCGCCACTGACGGTGATTGATCACTGGTTGGTGCCGCAACTGACGGCGTAGCCGATGTACCTTCTAATGAAAACGAATAGCGACCCACAACTCGATGACCGTCAATAGCTACTACTCGATATTCCACCGTAAATACACCTGTTCTAGCAAATATCGGTTGAAGAGGCTGGATAAGGGATCGTCCATTGATTTTGACCTCGCCATAAGTGAGATTTACTCCGCGATTGTCAGTGACAGTGATGAAATTCGTTCGCTTTCCCGAGATGATGAGAAGATCTTCATTAAAGGTGAGCTCGATGTAGTGTGGAAATTCTCTCACTATCGCTTGATCTGCCGGGCTCGAGCTCACTAAATCTGTATGAGCCTGTGCCGACCATGCCCCAAAAAAAATCATGCAAGAGAAAACCAATGAAATATGAAGCAACTTCTTCATGTGCCTAATCTATCTTTTGCTGAAGCGAAGTTGTTGTAATAGCCTGATGCAGTGAGTAATGGCGAATCTCGATCGCTTCGAGAACATCTTCGATTCGAATCGTCGGAGCGACCCGCTCTTTTCGGAGTCATCGGCACAGTTCTCTTTCTGCATCTTCTTGGCTGGGGTCTTTTTATCTATTACAACTCAAACCCCGTTTTCCATGCAGTAACAGATTCTCGAGGCGGTTTGATTTTTGCTGGCGCTGGGGCGCTCGCCTACTCTTTTGGATTGCGACATGCCTTTGATGCCGATCATATTTCTGCAATCGACGACACCACTCGACTCATGCTTGCCAAAGGAAAGAAGCCTCTCGGCGTAGGGCTCTTCTTTTCACTTGGCCATTCAACAATTGTGCTTGCTCTATCAATTGGTATTGCGATTGCTGCCAAGCAGGCGGTGAAATTTCAAAAAGATTTTGCAGAAACTGGTGGAATCATTGGCGCTTCAGTTTCAGCATTCTTTCTCTATCTTGTAGGCATTCTCAATCTCATAATTCTTATTGGCGTAATCAAAGTGTGGCGCCAGGCAAAATCTGGAAAATTTTCGCACGATCACCTCGAAGAACTTCTCAATGATCGTGGCTTGATGCGGAGAATATTCCGTGGACGTTTCAAAAATGGTTTCGATAAATCCTGGCATCTCTATCCGGTGGGGGTTCTCTTCGGTCTTGGATTTGATACTGCGACAGAAGTTGCCTTATTAGCAATCTCAGCAACTGCGGCGGTAGGCACAGTCGGCGGAACACTTCCGCCACTGGCCATCATTTCTTTACCAATCATTTTCGCTGCCGGAATGTCGCTTATGGATTCGCTGGATGGCATTTTTATGACCAAGGCATATTCGTGGGCTTTTACTTCACCATTGCGAAAGATTTTTTACAACCTCACCACTACGTCACTCTCAATATTTGTCGCGCTCGTGATCGGCACGATAGAACTCGTATCCGTATTGGCCGAGAAGACATCGATAGCGGATTACCCATTTTTTGGCTGGATTGCCAGTATCGATCTTGGTCGAATTGGCTACTTCATAGTTGGTAGTTTCGTTGTTGCGTGGCTTTTCTCAGTGGCTATATGGAAACTCGGACAGTATGAAACTAAATACTCATCTGGTATTCGTGAAACCGAACACGAACATCGTGAATTTCATTTGAAAGAGGATTAAGTAAAATTAATCAAGGAAAAAGTCTAAGAGGAAATCAGTTGTTCCAGGTTTCACAGAGTATTTTTCTAAATCTGTGATTCCCTCGCTAGCTAAGACCTGATCGTCGACATAGAAATTTCCGGTCGCACCATGTGAAGGGCGATTGAGAATGATGTGGGCCGCATCGGCAAGAATCTCTGGTTTTCGACAAGCATCTGTGTTGACGCCTGGGATCATCTGAAGTGCTGCAGTATCAATAGCGGTCCGTGGCCACAGCGCATTCACTGCTATTTTGTCACGTTTGAATTCTTCGGCCATTCCAAGAACACACATACTCATTCCATATTTCGACATCGTATAGGCAACATGATTCTTAAACCAATGCGCCTTCATTGATAGCGGTGGTGACATCGTCAGAATGTGGGGATTTCGTCCTTCGCTACCACTGTGTCGTAAGAATGGTATGGCGGCCTGCGAGGCCAAAAATGTTCCGCGCACATTCACATCAAACATCAAATCAAATCGCTTTGCCGGAGTTTGTTCGGTACGGGTGAGATTGATTGCGGACGCGTTATTAATGAGGATATCTATGCCTGACATTTTTTCTGCAGCAGAATTGACAGCGCTCTCAATCTGATGTTCATCTCGGATATCGCACTGAATCGGAAATGCTGTACCGCCTGCTTCTTCAATCTCCCGAGCAGCTGTAAAAATAGTTCCAGGTAATTTTGGATTAGGATCTGTAGTTTTTGCCGCAAGAGAAATAATTGCCCCATCACGCGCAGCCCGCAATGCAATGGCGAGGCCTATCCCCCGCGATCCACCAGTGATAAATATGCGCTTACCTTGAAGTGACATGTCTATCCATTTCGTTTCGCCATAAATGCAAAGAAAGCCTCGCGCGCTTCATCTGATTGAAGTGCGAGAGCAAATAATTCAGCTTCAGCTTTCATCACTGCGCCAACTTTCTCATGATCGGCGCTTTTGAGAAGTGCTTTCGTTTGCAATACTGCTCCGGCGGGCTGCTCTGCAATTTTCTGAGCCAAAATTTCTATCCGAGTATCAGCGTCGTCTGCAATCTCCGAAACCAAACCGATAGTGTGCGCTGTGTGAGCATCGAAACTCTCACCCGTGAGGAAAATTCGTGACGCCATTTGATGACCAGCAAGTTTTGTAAAAAGAAAACTTGAGCCTGCCTCTGGTACTAAACCTAGCGAGACGAAGGGCATTGAAAATTTCGCACTAGGTGAACAGACATTGATATCCGTATGAAGCAGTAGCGTGGTTCCAATACCCACTGCATTTCCTTTGACGCTCGTAAGTATTGGTTTAGGAAAGTTATGGAGCGCAGTCAAAAATTGAATGACTGGTGATGAGCTATCTATTGGTGGAGTATTGAGAAAATCGCCAATGTCATTACCAGCGGTGAAATGTTCGCCTACCGCCTTGATGACTACAACGCGAATGGCAAAATCATCGGAGGCGATTCTTAATTGCTCAGCTAAAACCTGATACATCTCATGGGTGATTGCATTTCGCTTCGCAGGGCGATTGAAGCTAAGTGTGAGGATCGCACCGGCGTTATCAACGATGATGTCGCTCATGCCACCATCTTAAAGGGGCGTCGCACCTTGAGAGTACCGAAAATAAGGTGGAAGATATCCATATGTGGAAACGGAGAGCCACCCTATGGAGCATTTAACAATTCTTACTCGCGATCTCACGCCTTTCGAGCATCTTGTCGCAGGTCATCTCTGCGATGGCTTATCAAATGCCGCAATTGCTGAAGCAACAGCGCACACTGAAAAAGTTGTTGAAAATACCGTTTCGCGAATGGCGAAAGCCCTCGGTGTGAAGTCTGCTCCTGATGTCAACATTCGCGTACTCATTGCATTGGCATACCGTGCTCATTTTGGTGATAAGGCATTTGAAAAACTTGGTGTTCCTTGTAAACATCTACAGGTGGGCCCAGATGGAAAGCAAATCTGTTCGCTTCATCACGACTAAAATTTAGTTTGTTTCACCGTACGTAAATTTTTTTGTGGCACCGGTCAAAGTGCCATCACTCGTTCCTCCTAAACCTCGCGTGAACGTGGGGTAGCACTCGCACATTTCAGGATTTCGTGAGGTCCACGTTGTTTGATTGTCCTGCACGGAGAATAGAAAACGAACCACTACATCAACAGCCCATTTCTGGGCACTTAGGAGAGAAGAGATTATGAAACGTAGAACCTTTGATCGAATTGTCAGTATGGTCGGCTTTGGCCTTTCGATCTTTTTATTTGTAGCCGCTGCACTTCTTAATTGGGGTTATTCCTTTGCAAATAAATCTGTCGAAGATCAATTAGCTGCGCAGAAAATTATGTTCCCTGCAGCAGATAGCCCATCGTTAATGGCTCTTCCTGATGAGGATAAAGCCGTCATAGAGAAGTATGCTGGCGAACAACTTGTGACAGGAAAACAGGCGCAAGCGTATGCAGATCACTACATGGCAGTCCACGTCAGAAATATCGCTGGTGGAAAAACGTATTCGGAAATAAGTAGCGAAGCGCTCGCTGCTCAAGGCGCTGCAGCTGCAAATCCCAAAGATGCTGCGCTCGCTGCGAAAGCGTCTGCATTGATGGGTCAACGAACCACGCTCTTCATGGGTGAAACTTTGAAGGGACTACTGGGAAATGCTTATGCATTTTGGCAGTTGGGACAGATCGCGATGTACTCAGCCTACGCAGCCGTACTTGGCGGAATCTTGATGCTCATCCTCTCGATTCTTGGCTTTATGCATCTTCGTCGCACCTCTGAAGACGCGACGGTCTAGCTCCCTCTACTCTCCGTGAGGGATAACAAAACGGGGCCCGGGTTCGCTCGGGCCCCGTCTCCTGTCACGTAACTGCGCTTACCGATAGATTAAATAGTAAAAATTCGCCTTAAATTGCGTGGCATACAGCCCAGTAACAAATTCTCAGGTTTACCCTCTTTTTCTAGTGCGCCAGAGTAGGCGCTCTAGACAGGGGTACATCACATGAGTTTGTTCTCATGGAAAGTTCACGGTACAGGTAAGACAATCTCACCAGGTGAAGTCGTATCAACCGATGAGCGATTGAGTTGGCCACGCACCATCGGTGTTGGTATTCAACATATCGCTGCAATGTTCGGAGCAACCTTCCTCGTCCCGATTATCACGGGATTCTCCCCCACAACAACGCTCTTCTTCTCAGGAATTGGCACGCTCCTTTTCTTGATTATTACTCAGAATAAATTGCCGAGCTATCTCGGATCATCCTTTGCGTTCCTAGCGCCTATTGCAGCGGCGAAAGCTGGCGGCGATATGTCGGTAGCGCTTGGTGGCGTCGTTGCCGTTGGCGTTATTTTGGCAGTCATCGGTTTACTTGTTCGTCAATTTGGCGCTGGCTGGATCGATACATTACTTCCGCCAGTTGTTACCGGAACAATCGTGATGGTAATCGGCTTCAACTTAGCTGGCGCAGCAAAGAACAACATGGCTGCTGGTCCCGTCGTAGGCGTCGTGACATTAGCTGCTATCGCTTTAATTGCAGCATTCTCGCGCGGATTCCTCGGACGAATTTCTATTTTTGCCGGTCTTGTTGTTGGTTATGCCTATGCATATTTTGCCGGCGATGTGAAGACCGATGGAATTAAAGCGGCTAAATGGCTTGCCTTTCCTACCTTTACCTCTCCAACATTTGATTCCAGTGCAATCGTGTTATTCCTTCCGGTTGTTCTCGTATTAATTGCCGAGAACGTTGGACACGTTAAAGCTGTTTCAGCGATGACAGGAAAAAATCTCGATGATCAAATGGGAAATGCATTGATGGCAGATGGTCTTGCCACAACGCTCGCTGGAGCTGGTGGTGGTTCTGGTACCACAACATATGCAGAAAACATCGGCGTTATGGCGGCAACACGTGTCTACTCAACTGCTGCATATTGGATCGCAGGTATTGGTGCCATCGTTCTTTCGATCTGTCCAAAATTCGGCGCTGTACTTAGCGCAACACCAGTCGGTGCACTTGGTGGCGTTGGAACTGCGCTCTTTGGAATGATCGGCGTTCTCGGCGCACGTATTTGGATTGAAGGCCGTGTTAATTTCGCTGATTCCACCAATTTGATTATTGCTGCATCGGCAGCGATTATCGGAATCTCCGATATGTCATGGACCAGCGGTAAATACACCTTTAATGGCATTATCAACGCAACTCTTGTTGCAGTGATTGGCTACCAGGTACTTCATCGCATCGCAAAATCACGCGGAACTTCTCACTAAGTTTCGCAATCGCTTAACTAAGCGGCGCACCGCATGGTGCGCCGCTTTTTATATACTCACCATGTGAATCTCGCACCAGCAATTGTTCCGACTCGATTCTGGGAATATTTAGTTACGACGATATTGATTATCTGGGCCCCCGGTCCCAGCGTGCTCTTTGCTATCGCACGCGCAATTTCTTGGGGTAAGCGAGTGGCAGTTGCCACTGTTTTTGGCAATGCCCTCGGGATGTATCTCGTTTCATTTATCGTTGCTTTTGGTTTAGGTCCGATTTTGGAGCGGAGCCACACTGCGTTTCTTGCAGTGCAAATCCTCGGCGGTATGTACTTAATCTATTTAGGAATGAGTGCTATCCGCCATAGCGTCATTCATGCAGAAAATATGATCAATACCGATTCAGGTAAACCAACAACTCTCAGAGCTCTTAAAGATGGGTTTTGGGTAGGCGCACTTAATCCAAAAACTTTAGTATTTTTCGCTGCCATCATTCCTCAATTTCTTGATAAAGGTTCACACCATTTAACGCAACAAATAATTTTTCTCAGCACTATATTTGCTGTAATTGCCTTTCTCTCGGACAGTATGTGGGCATTTATCGCCGGAACTATTCGAGAACGGCTCTCGCAATCCCCACAGAAATTGGTCGCTATGCGACGCGGTGGTGGACTTGTCATGATCGGACTGGGTCTGTTCACCATATCAACAGCGTTTTAACGCTCGATAGTGCACTTTCTCCGTGGCGTTAGCCAGCTTTGTCGGTGGTGGCGGGCAGACTCTCCTCCATGGCATCTTCCAACGCACGCGCATTTATCAGTCCCAGTGATCTCACCTTTGCTTGGGATGGTTGCCACCGTTGTCTCTGGTTGAAATATAACCATGGAGTTTCGGCGCCATTGTTCATGCCACTTGTCGGTGAACTCTCGGCGCTACAAGAAGCGCATTTTGATAATGCGCAGAGTGAAGCCATTGCTCCGGTTTTACCTCGTGGTCGAGTCATAGGGCGTGGCGGATGGGTGAAATCACGACCCATTGAAGTTGAAGGACGTGTTTCGCCCTATGCAATTCGCGGTAAATACGATCTCCTCCTTGAATTTGACGACGGAACATTTGGAATTATCGATTGCAAATTTCAAGGACGCGATTCTGATAAGAGCGATTTCTATGCGGCTCAACTCGAGGCATATGCATTTGCATTGGAAAATCCCGCACAAGATCAGCCTCGAATGGTTTCTACTCTTGGTTTATTGGTCTGGTCGCCAAAATCGCCACAAGGAAATCCCAACGATGGCTATCAACTTAATCTCAATTGGTCTTGGCGCCCAATTGAAAGAAATCCCGCAGCGCTCACGCGCAGACTCAACGACTTTATTTATGTTGTATCAGGAACTACGCCTGAACGTGACTCAGGGTGCGAACAATGTCGCTATATCGCCCAACGTCGAGAGATATTTGGAAACGAATAATTATTAGGAGTTAATCTTCCTCGATCTCGGAATCAGTGATTAATGTTTTAGCCTTCGTGGCATATATATCAACATATTCTTGTCCAGACATTTTCTGAATTGCCCGCATAATCTCATCGGTTATCTCTCGCAACTGCTGCTGATTACTAGGATCGCCATTGAAATACATCGGCTCACCAAAAATCATCTCGACTTGACGAACGCGTGGCACAACTTTCCCCGTTGGTTGAATATCTGCGGTGTTATGCATGGCAACTGGAACCACTGGTGCGCCTGATTCCAACGCCATTCGCGCAATTCCGGTCCGCCCTTTATATAAACGACCATCTGGCGATCGTGTTCCTTCGGGATAAATTCCAATACAGTCACCGCGCTCGAGTACACGGAGCCCAGTGATTAGCGCCGCTTCGCTTGCTCGACCGCCTGATCGATCGACGGGAACTTGTCCAAGAGCGATAAACGTAATTTTCTTGACAAAACCTTTTAATCCCGGTGAGGTGAAGTACTCACTTTTTGCAAGGAACGTAACTTTTCGGGGTACGACCAAAGGCATAAAGATTGAATCACTAAATGAGAGATGATTCGAGGCAATAATTAATGGCCCAGAATTTGGCACATTGCGAAGTCCAGAAACTTTTGGTCGAAATAACGCCATCAATATTGGCGCAAGAAATGCTTTGAGCAATGAATACGCGGCATCTTCTCCATGTTTGGCGCGTGGAAAGCCGGGAAACTTCATGCGCCTAATTTAGAGGCTTTCGCTCACTTGTGACACTATCGGGTGATGAATGAGCCTGCGATGACCGATACGCAAGGGATATTTCTCACAGGAAATTCGATCGGCATATTGGTGATCCACGGATTTGGTGGTTCACCGCTTTCGATCAAACCATGGGCTGACTATCTCCATTCTCAAGGATTCACCGTCGCAGCTCCGCGCTTACCTGGCCATGGCACACGCTGGCAAGATTTAAATAGAACTGAATATAAAGACTGGTACGACGAGGTTGAAAAGAATTTTCTTGAACTAAAAAAGAAAAGTTCTCACATATTCGTCGCCGGTTTTTCTTCGGGTGGTGCACTTGCGCTACGTCTTGCACAAATTCGCGGTAGTGAATTAAGTGGCCTTCTCCTAGTAAATCCCGTGGTTCATGATCGACGTTGGACGATGCGACTTCTACCTTTTTTACGGTTTATCCTGCCAAGTATCAAAGGTGGCCCAACTGATGTTGCAGCTCCCAATCCACCGCACCACTCTTATCGTCGAATTGCGCTGCACGCATTGCACTCTGCACGAAAATTATGGAGAGTTGTTGAACGAGATCTTTATCTTATTGAGAATCCGCTCATGATTGGGTATTCGCCGATGGACCATGTCGTCGATCCCGAGAATTCGATCACGGTCATCGATAACGTCTCCTCGATCGATATTCGCGAAGTAATATTTGAAAAGTCTTTCCACAATGTCTCACTTGATTTTGATTCGGAAAAACTCAATACCGAATCTCGTATTTTTATAGAAGAGGTATTAACTGGGGAAATTTCGTCGTCACGAGAAAGTGATGTGGAATTGGTGCGCGCTGAATTTAACGACATCGTCGCCCATTTACAGAATGACGGAAGCGACTACCTCGATCTGCTCGATAAATCAGAACAGGTTGAGTCGAGCTATGAGCGAGCGCTCTATGCTCAACCGCGCCAACTTCCTGCGATGAGAAAATTAACGCGCAATGCAATCATCGCGCTACTTGGTGGTCCCGTGTATATCGTGGCAATTTTCATCACTGGTTTTGATCCACTGGGGTTACATGGCTGGCCCGGACTCATTGCCATGATCAGTGGCGCACTCGCGCTCTTTAAGGGAATGAATAACTCTGAACCAGATGGAGATGGCAGCGAGCTTTAACGAGCTAAATCTGCTGCTCCTACCAGTCCCGCGTCATTGCCGAGGGTGGCAGCGATAATTGGTGGCACTGGAACTCGTCCGCTAAACGGCATATTTCTTTGTGCAGATTCTCGAATTGGCTTCAACAATATTTCCCCCGCATCGATTACGCCACCTCCGATAATGAAACATTCAGGATCGAGAAGCGCAACCAAATTAGAAATTCCAAGGCCAATCCATTGTCCAGTCGTGTTAAATGCTGCGAGCGCTACGCGATCGCCTTCCATGGCTGCATCGGTGAGATGTTTCCCGAGCAAACCATCGACTGTTCCATTTCCTTTTGCGAGAAGATTTTTTGCTAAATCTGGCGTTGCGCTAATCGCTTCACGAGCATGACGTAGTAACGCGGTTCCAGACCCATACGATTCAAAACAACCACGTGCGCCACACCCACATAAATGTCCTTCATAAACTAAGCACATATGGCCAATCTCTGCACCACTTCCGTGCGCACCGCGAACTAATTGGTTATCGACAATTATTCCGCCACCCAAACCCGTTCCAATAGTAAGCAAGACAATATTATTTTTATTAATTCCAGCACCGAACTTATATTCGGCCCAGATTGCTGCATTGGCATCATTTTCTAAATACATAGGAATAGAAATTCGAGTAGCAAGTGCACTGATCAAGTCCACTGGTTCCCACCAACCAGCAATATTGGGTGCATAACTTACTGTGCGTCGATCGGGCGAAACAACGCCCGCACTACATAAACCGATAGCGGGAATTTCAAGATTTTCTTTTTTTGCAAAGACCAATAAATCGTCAATGGCATCACCAATAGATTCAATAAGAGATACTCCGCCTTCACGTGGCGTATCTCGTCGTGCAGTTTCGATAATTGAACCGTGATTATCTACGATCCCGCCGAGAACTTTCGTACCACCAATATCAATTCCGATGGTGTAGTGAGATGGGGACTTCGAGCTCATTAACTTTCAGCGCGCTTTTTCAATTGCGATAACGCTAAGTCGATCGTTGCTTGCTCAGCTTTCTTCCGCATCATCTCCGGCACTGGCATCGATAATTTGACGGTCAGTTCATACGTGACATCTGTGGTGTCATCACCATTGTCTTTCACCTGATATGTGCCGGTCATTTCTGTCATCAGATCGGCGTCATCGAGGCTAAACGAGATCCTTCCAGGAGCTTGGCTCCAGTCATAACTAAGAATTGGTCGATCTTTCATAACGCCGGCATCGATGACACAGTTAATCTTGGTGGGATTTCCCGCGCTATCACTCTCCTCCACGGTGACCGATTTAATAGTGCTAGACCATTGGGGGTAGTCGGCGACGTTATGCAAAATCGCTGAGACCTCCGCCATTGGTGCATCAATAGTGACGGTGGCTTTTGATGTATCAGACATGTGCGAAGGCTACCGCCCTCTCCACAAATTTGACGGACACCGCTAGCGTAGGAGTATGAATCAATTCTCAGTGCCAACGCTCGAACCAGTTGCTACAAATGGCAACCTGACGCATTACATCGCCGATCGCGCACGATTTGAGCCAACGCGGGTAATGCTCTCTCGCCCATTAGGTGAAGGTTGGCAGAAAGTCACTGCGCATGAACTTGACGAAGAGGTTCGTGCAACTGCAAAAGGTTTGGTTGCCAGTGGAATTCGCGTGGGCGACCGAGTCGCCATCATGGCGAGAACTCGATATGAATGGACCATTTTAGATTTTGCCATCTGGTACGCCGGTGGTGTGGTTGTTCCTATTTATGAAACGTCATCTGCTGAACAAGTTGAGTGGATTTTAACTGACTCAGGCGCTGTTGCGCTGATCGTTGAAACACCTGCCCACAAGGAGACGGTTACCCCGGTACTTCCCTCTGCGGTTAAGAATATTTGGTTGATGACGGAGAACGTTTTATCAGTGCTTGCCACTGCCGGTAAGGATATTTCTGATGACGAAATTGTGAAACGACGTGAGCAATTAAATCCGGAAACTTTGGCAACGTTGATTTATACCTCAGGAACCACTGGTAAACCTAAAGGCGTTCAATTAACTCATGGAAATTTCATCGCCGAGTGCGGAAATGTTGTTGCAGGTGCAAGTGATCTCTTTCTTAAACCTGGTGGATCAACCCTTCTCTTTCTTCCTGTTGCACACGTCTTTGGTCGAATGGTGCAGATTGGCGCTATACGTGCTGGTCTACATATGGCCCATTGCAGTGATCCCATTGGACGATTAATGCCAGATCTCGCTTCGTTTAGACCTACCTTCGTACTGGCTGTTCCACGCATATTTGAAAAGGTATACAACGGCGCCGAAGCAAAGGCAGATGCCGGTGGCAAGGGCGAGATATTCCGAAAAGCCGCGGCAACGGCTATTGCGTATAGCCAAGCGTTAGATACCGGAAAAGTCTCACTTCTTCTCAAAGTTCAACATGCGCTCTTCGACAAACTTGTCTTTTCTAAAATTCGTCATTTGCTTGGCGGTCGGGTTGAAGCGGCAATTTCCGGAGGTGCGCCACTTGGCGAACGTCTCGGACATTTCTACCGAGGCGCAGGAATTCGCGTTCTTGAAGGTTACGGCTTAACGGAAACCACCGCTGGCGCAACGCTCAATCTCACCGCTGCACATAAAGTGGGATCGGTAGGTCGACCAATTCCCAGTACGACAATCAAGATTGATGACGATGGTGAAGTTCTTATTAAAGGTCCCATTGTGATGCGTGGATATTGGCAAAATGATGCGGCCAATGAAGAAGTCTTTACGAGTGATGGTTACTTCCGCTCGGGCGATCTCGGTCGACTCGATGATGAAGGGTTTCTGTATATTGTTGGCCGGAAAAAAGAATTGATCGTCACCTCTGGTGGAAAAAATGTTGCTCCTGCAGTGCTCGAAGACCGATTACGTGCTCATCCATTAATAAGTCAATGCATGGTCGTTGGCGATAACAAACCATTTATTGCAGCGCTTATAACTCTCGATCACGATGCTCTAAAGTCATGGATGGTTGCAAATAAAAAGGAAGGCGCCAGTGTTGCTGATTTAGCGCTGGATCCCACATTAAATGCTGTGATACAAAGTGCGGTCGATGAAGCGAATAAAGCCGTTAGTCGCGCGGAATCAATACGCAAGTTCACAATTTTGCCGACGGATTTCACCATCGCTGGCGGTCAATTGACAGCCAAACTCTCTGTAAAACGCCATGTGGTCGCTCAGCAATTTGCAAAGGAGATTGACTCACTCTTTGCCTGACAATCAGATCCGAACACAGATCGCGCGCGATCTTCACGATGGCGTGGTCCAGGATCTCGTTGCCCTTGGGTATGGATTGGATGCAGTCATTGCACGTTCCGATATCACCACATCGGCGCGAACCGAAATACGTCGCATGCGTTTATCGACTATGGACATTATCAATAAAATTCGGCTCGACATACTGCAACTTCGAAACGACGACATCTCCATCGATGCGCTCTTGAAACTGCTCTTTCATTCCAGTGATATTGAATTAGTACTTCGCGGCGAGCTTCCCTACTTTCAGAAAAGTGATAACACTCTCAGACGAGAACTCACACTAATTATTCGAGAGATAGCGCTCAACGCACTTCGCTATTCAGATGCCACGCGATTTACACTGGCGACAGAATTTTTTAACGACTACACCGTGATCACAATTGACGATGACGGTATAGGACGCGCAAAGGTAAGTGAAGGACATTTTGGCCTACAGAACATAAAGGAGCGGATAGCCTCACTAGATGGAACGCTCACAATGACAAGTGGCGCCAATGGAACAACATTTGTCATTGTCATTCCACGGCGGTTATCGCAAAAACGCCATGACGAAAATTCTTTTAGTTGATGATCATGAAGTTGTAAGAGCAGGTTTACGAAGAGCCCTGGCACACGATGGGACTCTCACTGTTGTCGGTGAAGCAGGAACTCGCCACGACGCCATTGGAAAAATAGCCCAGTTAAACCCCGATATTGTTGTTATTGACCTACATCTCCCAGATGGAAACGGACTCGATCTTGTTCGATGGGCACGCGCTCGATCTCGTTCGATTGGATTAGTTGTTCTCACCGTGTCGCATCTGCCAGAGCAGATTAAAGCTGCAATGGAGGCAGGAGCAAGTGGCTATGTCGAAAAATCTGCAACCATTAATGAGGTAGTTGCAGCAATTAAATGCGCAGTCCACTCGCCATTATCATTTTCAACTCACCGCGCTAAAGATTTATATAACTTCGATAAATATATATACGGATTAACTGGGCGAGAGCTGGAAGTTCTAGAAATATTACCTTCCGGAAAGACTATCCACGAAATTGCGCAATCTCTTTTCTTAGGCGACTCCACGGTCAAAACTCACGTCGCTGCGATTTATCGCAAGCTTGCCGTCACTAATCGAGTCGCGGCAATTAATAAGGCTCGCGAATATGGAATTCTTCACTAGATATTGTGGAATTCTTCGCAAGAAAATATTGCGTCACCGATGTTTAATTGATGCCTAAGGCGCGAGTGAATTCACTCGTCCAGTGTTCCCAACTCCATTCCGAGATCACCCACTGACGGCCAAAGCTACCCATAGAGTTTCGCTGATCTTCATTTGCTAACAATGTTGTAATGCCGTTGGCAATCTGATGAATATTGTGGCCATCGACGATAATGCCGGATTTTCCTTCCAGCACAGCATCCGGTGCACCACCTGATTTACCAGCAATGACAGGTAAACCACACGCGCTTGCTTCAAGATACACAATGCCCAACCCTTCGACTTCAAGTCCCGCTAAACGAGATCGCGCTGGCATTGCAAAAATATCGCCTAACGCAAAATATCGCGGAAGTTCATCGTGGGAAATTCGACCGATAAATCGAACTGAATCCTCAAGTTTCTTCTCTGAAACACGCTTTTGTAAGTAGCTCATCCGAGGTCCTATGCCGACGAAAATAAGAACTGCATTGGGAAATTGTGCAAGTACCTGCGGAAGCGCTTCGATCAATCTATCTTGACCTTTACGATGAACGAGTCGACCTACTGAAATAATCGTGTGCTTATTCGTCAATGAATATTTCTCAATTAATTTCGGATCTCGTTCTGTGGGCCGAAAGTGAGCGCTGTCGATTCCCGGCGCAATTTTGATTAATTTATTTCTATCACTCATACGAAGTGCCGGTGTGATCGCAGATCGAGTAAATTCACCCAGGTATCCCAACTGGTCTACATGGCGAGCAATAAACCGGATGGCAAATTTAAAGGGTGGGATTTTTGCCCACCAAACCTCGTGACCATGTGTTAACGCAACAATACGTCTTGCGCCTGCGCTACGTAGCGCGCGCGACATGATGCCTAGTGGCGCAGCAGCACCAAACCAGACAATGGAGATCTCATGGTGCCGAATGATTTTCTTAAGTGTGCGATAAACCCGTGGAGTTGGTAAAAGAATTTTCCGTCGATCTCTAATAACTGTAACTCCATGATGATTGAGCCACCAGGCGTCATACTCTTCACTCTCTGACTGTGCTGAGGTGTAGACAATGACCGGTTCACGTAATCGCTGTGGATTCTGCTGAATATGGGTTAGCAGACCAATGATGAATGTTTCTATGCCACCTGCACGTGGGCCAAAATCATTTGTAACGAGAAGTATCGATGCTTTAGAAGCGGCGGGCACCGACGAATTTCTTTCTCCCTAAACTGAAACTGCTATCAAATTCGATCACTTTAACTCGCGATCCAGGACGTGGCGCATGCACCATCTTTCTACCACCCATATAAATTCCAACGTGTGAAACCGGCGAACCAAAGAACAAAAGATCTCCGGGAAGTAAGTCCCCTTTGGCGATGCTCTTACCCATTTTTGCTTGAACTCGCGACGAATGAGGAAGTGAAACTCCAGCGGCTGCATAAGCACGCATAGTTAGCCCTGAACAGTCCCAATACACAGGACCAGCGGCGCCAAAAACGTACTTGTCGCCAATTTGTTTCAAAGCAAATCGCAACGCGATACCCGCTCGACCGGAGATGTTGTTGGCCGTTGCTACTTGTGCCAATGAGTTTGCTTGATCTGCATCTTCTTGTTGCTGCTGCAGTTTTAAGAGTCGCTCCCGCTCTGCTGCTTGTAATGTGTCAAGGAGCGCTTGCGCATCATCAAGTTTCTTCTGAGCATTACGCATCTCTGCTTCATACTTAGCTTTAGCAGCCGCGACGAGCGCTAATTTGTCGTTCACGGTAAAAGTGGTCGCAGTTAATCTCTGCTGTGCTGCAGAGTACTGACGAAGTTGAATCGCTTTCTTACGGGTAATAGCTTCAAGTGATCCCGCAGTTGTTAAATATAATTGCGGGTCGCTAGAGAAAAGTAATTCCAAACTCTGGCTAAGGCCACCAGATTTAAATTGGGTGATGGCAATAGCGCTCAATGATTTTGCCAAGGAGTCGACATTGTTTTTTTGAGCTGCTGCTTTCTGTTGCACTGATGCGAGAGTTCGGGTCAATGATGCCAATTGAATTTTTGCCGCTTGAGCATTTTCTGCCGCCATCGCTGCTTCTTCTTGAAGCGCTTCTACCTTTGCTTGGACATCCTTGAGATTTGGCGCAGCGTTAGCGGAAGGAAAAATCCCGAGAAATACAGCAGTGGTCGTAAAAAAAACCACATAAATTCGAATGGAGCGCCCATATCGCTTCTTCACCGAAGCAGGCTAACCATCATCCCCTCATACACTCAAGCCAGAACACTTATCACGCACGCATGGTTTTCTGTGAGTTATCACCAAATCGCAGTGGTGGTACGAGGCCACGCGAAGAGAGGAGGGCGATTACTGCCTTTTCATCTTCAGTGATCTCGACTTCTGTGACATCGTGCTGGTGTGCATCAACAGGCTTCGCCGTCAAGATCGATGAAACAACGCAATCGTGGCATGCGATCTCGCGCACGATACAACTATCGCAATCAATAATCATGGCTCGACTATAAAGGCGGAGACTGACAAGGTACCGTCGTGGCGATGACACAGGTAACGCTCTCGCTCGTGGTGAATTCTCGCGGATCGTTTATGCGTGAAGGGTCCTCACGTGCTTTGAGTTCAGATCGGGATCGAACTCGATTCCTCGAACGAAGGCGGATGGCTGGCGCCATTCTTATTGGTGGAAACACGGCACGGGTTGAACCCTATGAAAAGACCCCGGTTCCACTCATCATCGTTTCCCGATCGATGGTGCGTGTTAAAAATCCACGGGCACAAATCTGGAACTGCACCCCGAAGTTGGCGCTACATAAAGCCCGCGAACTTTACGGCGATGGTTTACATATTGAAGGCGGTCCACACTTCTTTCAACCAATCCTCGATGACATTAAGTCGATTTTTTTAACGATCACCGACGATACCTATGAATCTGACTTTCTCTTTGATTGGCGAAGTGCTTTTCGAGAATTTAACGTTACATCGGAGGAAATAATTGAAAAGGAACTATTCCTCGAATTACATCGGTAACGTCAATCAGAGTGAGATAAGCGAAATTCCCAAAATTGCAAAAACAATTCCGGCATATTGAACTTTGTGAAGGCGCTCGTGGAGAAATTTATAGGCTAATACAGAAGTTACGATAGGAAAGAGTGAACCAAGTACCATCGTGATTGAGACCAATCCTTTTGTCGTGGCAACTCCGATAGTGAAATTGGCAAGAAAATCTGCGACTCCAATAAATATTAACAATGGGAGATTCACTAATCCCAACCCACCCAAACTTCGAAAGCGAAGTGCAAGTACTACTGCAATTGTTACCGAAGTTACACGCATGGTTGTCATCGTCAATAGCGAGCTATCGCTCGATCCCATTGCCATAAAGGTGAGGCAAATTCCAAATCCACCTGTTGCCCCCAATGCAAAGAGCAAAGGTTTCATAGGTAAACCACTATTAATCTCAGGACCACTGGCACAAAATGCCCCAAGCAGCGCAATCACCATTCCTAATAGTTGAAGCGACGTAGGTCGTTCTCCTTGAAGCAAAGCAACGGTAAGTGGGATGAGTGCCCCTAGTGAGCTGATGGGAGAAACAACTCCCATTCGACCTGTTGCTAATCCGGAGTAGAACGAGACTAAACCGAGAAAGCCAGCGATGCCAGCAATAATTCCGGGCAACGCATAAGAATGCCAATCCAGAGACGGTGCATGAAAACTTGATGTAGCGATGATTGCACCGATACCGAATAACAATCCCATCGCTTGCGAGAGTCCGGTTACTGCAAGTGCTGGAAATCGTTTCGCAAGTTTCCCACCAAAAAAATCTGCACTCCCCCAAAGCACACTGGAGAGAAGTGCAAGAAGTGACGCCATATCCGCAAGGATAACGCTCGCGCCTCCCTCATCACATGAGGCTCGGCTCTTACCCTTATCTCATGAATCATTCCCCTGCGAGTGAAAAAAAGTTTTTCGACGAATTTGTCACACACATTCGCTCACGCGAAGCTCGTCCAGAGATTGAATTTGAAATAGCCCCTGCACCACAACGATTAGCGCCACATGCATTCGCAGTTATTGCTGATGTCGCCCTTGATGAGAATGATGATGTGGCAACGGGACGATTTGTCCTGCTGCATGATCCAGCTGGGCAAGAGGCGTGGGATGGAAATTTTCGTTGTGTCACCTTTGTTCGAGCGGCAATCGATCACGATATGGCCAACGATCAATTATTAGCTGACGTGGGATGGGCTTGGTTACAAGAATCTTTATCAAATGCAGGCGCAGATTATCGAGCGATTAGTGGAACCGTAACAAAAGTTGCCAGTAAATCTTTTGGTCAATTAGTTGATACAGAGGACGATAGTGAAATTGAAATTCGAGCATCGTGGACACCTGCTGATCCTGCTCAGCTCACCCGCCATGCAGATGCCTGGCTTTCGTTGCTTGAAGTGACCTCAGGATTAACGCCAATTCCCGATGGTGTACTCACGCTCTCTCGCCCTCGTCGTTAATGCCCACACCGCTTTTGGCTCCGCGCAATGGCGCCTACACATTTATCGATACCGATAATGGTTGGCGCGATTGCGTCGATCACGTGCTCGATGGAGCTGGGCCGATTGCTATTGATGCAGAGCGCGCTTCTGGTTTTCGATATAGCCAACGCGCATATCTCATTCAAATTTTCCGTCGTGGAACTGGAATTTATCTCATAGATCCCATTGCGCTCACTGGCTCTGACCATACTGAAAGACTGAATCATCATTTACGTGATGAAGAATGGGTTATTCATGCGAGTACGCAAGATCTACCGTGTTTACACGAATTTGGTATTGCACCGAAAAAACTTTTTGATACCGAACTAGGTGCGCGATTAGCAGGTTTTGCTCGCGTCGGGTTGGGGCCGTTGACAGAGACTCTGCTCGATTTGACGCTGGCAAAAGAACATAGCGCAGTGGACTGGTCGAAGCGACCACTTCATAGTGATTGGCTTAATTACGCTGCCCTTGATGTAGATGTCTTACTTGATATTCGAGATGGCGTAGCTGCAGCGCTCGAGGAACAAAATAAATTAGCCTGGGCGGAAGCAGACTTCCATTCCATAATCACCACATTCACTGCGCGAGCTCAATCACTCACTTCACTACAATCGAAAAAAAGAGAGCCTTGGCGGCGCACCTCGGGAATGCATAAAGTGCGATCGCGCCGCAGCGCCGGGTGCGTCAAAGCGCTTTGGGAGAAGCGAGATGCCATTGCCCGAGAGATTGATATTGCACCAGGTCGATTACTCAATGATTCACTCTTAGTTGAACTAGCGCTTCGAGCGCCAAAAACTCTTGATGAATTAATGGTGCAACCAGAGTTCAAGCGAATTCGAAACCCGCTGCAACGATCCTACTTTCAGACCTGGATTACGGTACTCATCGCATGCCACGAATTGTCCGAGGATGAACTCCCACCATTGCGAACGTCAAGCGATGCTATGCCGCCAACGAAGATTTGGCGTGAGAAATTTCCCCTTGCATATGCCCGGTACACCCATGCTCGAGCATTATTAAGCGAGTGCGCACTGGCACATAATCTTCCTGCAGAAAATTTAGTGACACCAGATTTCTATAAACAACTCTGTTGGCTCAGTCTTGAAAAACCAGAATTCATCGGAAATGTTGATCGAGTTGCGCGCGCCTTGATGGATTTGGGCGCCCGGCAATGGCAAATCAATTTGGTAGCGCCGTGTATTGCACAGGCCCTCACCGAGAGTGAACCGATTGAGCTTTCTCCAGCCAGCGACGAAAAAATCGAGCCAGCGGATGGTGGGAATCCGTGACCATAATTACGCAACATAAAAGTTGCGTAATTAGCGATCGGCGTTTTAGGGTACGAACATGTTGAGTACATTTCTGGTCGCCCTCCGTGAAGGGTTGGAAGGCTCACTCATCATTGGCATTCTCATCGCGTATGCCATCAAAACATCGCGACGCTACTTAATAGCGCCAATCTGGCTTGGTGTTTCATTGGCTCTCATCGGAAGTTTTGGCTTTGGAGCATTTCTTACTTACACCTCAAACGAACTGACTCCTAAAGCGGAAACTCTTTTTGCAGGAACGACTTCTCTGGTCTCGGTAGGACTGGTGACATGGATGGTCTTTTGGATGAAACGGACTGCCCGACATTTGAAAACGGAACTCCATGAAAAAATGGAGCAGGCACAGTCGCTCGGTAAATTTGCCATCATTGGTGCAGCTTTTTTCGCAGTAGCGCGTGAAGGTTTAGAGACGGCGCTATTTGTCTATGCAAACTTTAAAACAGTTACCAGCGATTCCGCGCCATCAGTTGGTTTGATTTTGGGGCTGACGACCGCGGTAATGCTCGGCATTTTGATATTTCGGCAAAGCATCAAACTTAATCTCAGTAAATTTTTCACGATAACTGGAGTGGCTCTCGTGATTGTCGCTGCAGGGGTACTCTCCTACGGTATTCATGAACTCCAAGAATTCGGCGCGTTGCCGGGCGACCATGCATATGCATGGAATGTCAGCGCCTACATCGCCAAAGATTCCATCGCGGGTTCACTACTTGCAGGAACTATCGGGTTTCAGCCAAAAACGAGTTGGTTACAGTTAGCGGTTTGGTTGGCGTATCTGGCCACAGTGTTACCGCTCTATCTTCGCCCCGCCAAGGTCAAAGTCCACTAGAACTCTTAGTTACTGACAGGTAGCCTTGCCACATGTCAGAGAACTCTGTTGTTGTCCTTGTTGATGCCGTCCGCACCCCGTTTGGAAAAGCAGGGTCGCTCTATTCTGGAACTCGCGCCGACGACATTATGGTTCGTTGTATTCGCGGATTATTGGAGAGAAATCCCAAAGTAAATCCACGTGACATTGATGACGTGGCTATCGCTGCTGCAACTCAAACAGGCGATCAAGGGATGAATATTGGTAGAAGCGCAGCGCTCCTTGCTGGAATTCCCAATACTGTTCCGGGATATTCCATAGATCGATGGTGCGCCGGTGCGATGACCGCAGTGACAACAATTGCAGGTTCTATCGCGATGGGCGCGTATGACATAGCTATTGCCGGCGGCGTGGAACATATGGGCAATCATCCGATGGGTGAATTGATGGATCCCAATCCACGATATCTCGCAGAAAAATTAGTTGATCCCGATGCGCTCGCAATGGGTGCAACTGCTGAACGACTCCATGACAAGTTTCCGCATTTAACAAAGGAACGTGCCGATAAATTTGCATTAGGTTCGCAGAAGAAAACTGCAGCTGCCTATGCTGACGGAACAATTCAAAAAAATCTTATCCCCGTTGCAGCGAGAAATCCCGAACTTGGTTGGGGTATGGCAACTGTCGATGAAGGTCCGCGACCCACAACGACAATGGAGGGACTTGCCGCTTTAAAGACTCCGTTTCGACCGGCAGGTCGCGTCACTGCAGGTAATGCATCCGGTCTCAATGACGGTGCAACAGCTGCGCTTCTTGCAAGTGAAAAGAAAGCGCGCGAACTTGGATTATCAATCAAAGCAAAACTTGTTGCATTCGCCTTTGCTGGAGTTGAACCAGAGATTATGGGTTATGGACCTGTTCCTTCAACAATAAAGGCTTTGAAGAAGGCTGGCCTTCAGATGAGCGATATAGGCTTGATCGAAATTAATGAAGCATTTGCCGTGCAAGTACTTTCATTCCTCGATCATTTCGGAATTGCCGATGATGATCCACGCGTCAATATTTATGGTGGCGCAATTGCCGTAGGACATCCGCTGGCATCCTCTGGCGTTCGATTGATGCTCAATCTCGCTGAAGGCTTCAAGGCCCGTCCTGATGTTCGATATGGAATAACCACTATGTGTATCGGACTTGGAATGGGTGGAAC
>CAZQWU010000002.1:0-33988 GCA_964597305.1 uncultured Bifidobacterium sp. | reverse complement strand
ATGAAAAGGTTCGAGATAAAAGGATGACGATGCTGACAATGCCAGAAGGTGCACCAGAAGAAGTTGTTACACATGCGCTGCTCCGTGAAATAGATTTGGCTCCTTTTGGCCATACTGGAACGTTGTCGCTTATAACGTTAGACAACGGACACGATCACACACGTCCTAACACCTTCGGTCCGAAATCGTTGATGGCGCTCAATGAAGCTCTCGATGCTGCGGAGAAATCACCATCAGTAGCGATTGCAATTACCGGTAAACCATTTATTTTTGCAGCAGGTGCCGATCTCTCTGGATTGGCATTCCTGACCGATAAATCGCAAGCGCTCGCCATTGGAAAACTTGGCCATGATGTCTTCCGTCGATTTACAGAAACACGTAAACCAACGTTTGCATTCGTTAATGGCCTGGCGCTTGGTGGTGGACTTGAGGTTGCCCTTCACTGTAAGTATCGAACGCTCGCCAGTACTGCCTTCACTGCGCTACCTGAATGTTTTCTCGGCTTGGTCCCTGGCTGGGGCGGCGCAACTATTTTGCCTAAATTGATTGGACCCGAGCGCGCGGTGCAAATAATCATTCTCAATGCACTCAATAACAACACTATGATGAAAGCGAATGATGCGTTATCGCTCGGTGTTGTCGATGCGGTTTTTGAGCCAGTAGATTTTCTCGAGAAATCAGTGGCATTTGCAGCTTCACTATTAAATGGTTCACAAACTATTTCCCGAGTCGATCACCAGAACGATGATTGGGATAAAGCGTTGGCCACCGGTCGCGCTGCAGTTGCGAAAAAATATGGTGGAGCTGATATTGAGCCACCCCGTCGAGCGATGGAGTTAATTTCTGCCGCTCGAACGAATACGTTGAGTCAAGGTTTTGATGCCGAAGATGAAACTCTCGCATCGTTGGTCATGGGAAACCCATTGCGTGCATCGCTCTATGCTTTTAATCTGATTCAGAAGAAAAAGAAGAAAGTTGAAGGAGCGCCGAAAGCAGCCCTTGCGCGGAAAGTGACAAAGGTAGGCGTGGTCGGTGCCGGATTGATGGCTTCTCAATTGGCCCTCTTAATGGTTCGAAATCTTAAAGTTCCCGTTGTTATGACTGATATTGATCAAGAACGAGTTGATAAAGGCGTTGATTGGGTGCGCGCTGAATTATCGAAATTGGTCGAAAAAAAACGGCTCAGTCCGGAGAACGCGACTCGCCTATCGGGACTTGTATCCGGCTCAGTAGATCAAGCGGTGTTTGCCGGTTGTGATTTTGTTATTGAAGCGATCTTTGAGGAACTCAGTTTGAAGCAGGAGCTCTTTAAGAAGTTAGAAACTATCGTCTCGCCAGAATGTGTATTAGCTACTAATACGTCATCGCTATCTGTTGAACGAATGTCAGAGGGACTTGCTCATCCAGAACGGGTCATTGGATTTCACTTCTTCAATCCTGTAGCAGTTATGCCGCTATTAGAGGTGGCTCGAACTTCACATACCGATGATGCAACGACAGCAACTGCAGTTGGCGTTGGTAAGGATTTGAAAAAAACAATGATCATTTGCAAGGACGCGCCAGGTTTTGTTGTGAATCGACTCCTCACGCGATTCATGGGAGAAATAACCGACGCGATGGATGAAGGAACTCCGGCAGATGTCGCAGACAATGCGATGCGACCACTGGGTTTCCCCATGTCCCCATTTGAGTTGCTTGGTTTAGTGGGACCAGGTGTTGCGCTCCATGTTGCCGAAACGCTTCATCACAATCTTGGACCTCGGTATCGGATTTCCCCGACGGTTCAAAGATTAGTCAAAGAAGGTGTGAAAACTTTCTATGTAAAAACTGATTCTGGTTACACACCGAATCCAGCAGCGCTTGCGCTCATTGAAAAAGGAACATCGCCATCCACGTCGGAAGAGGTTCGTCTCCGCGCACTCAAAGCGCTTGCCGAAGAAGCTCGCATGATGCTCGATGAAGGTGTTGTTGCTACTGCCGCAGAAATTGATCTCTGCATGTTACTTGGCGCTGGTTGGCCGATGCATCTTGGTGGAATTTTGCCGTACCTTGATCGGGAAGGAATTAGCGAAGCGGTTACTGGGAAGCGCTTCCATCCACCGGGCGTTGCGTCGGTTGCTTAATATCGCGCTGAATATCAGATAACTCTTCGGTATTTTTTCGCGAACTCCAGGTAACGAGCGAACGCGTAATTGATTGGGTAGAGATTCCAAGTTCATTCAAGATATCTGCACGTTTTGCATGATCGAGGAATTGCAACGGTACGCCAATGGAGTGAACCGGAATAAGGAGCCCCGCTTCATTAAACATCTCTGAGATGGTGCTGGCGATCCCACCATGTTTAATTCCATCTTCAACCACAACGACAGCTGAATAACGTTGCGCCATTGTGAGTAAAGATTGCGGAAGCGGTTTTACCCACCGTGGATCAATCACCGTAACGCCAACGCCCTCTCGATAGGCCTGTGCTGCAGCTTCAACACAAATATTCGCAAGTGCACCAACACTGACTAATAAAATGTCTGCGCTCTCGCCTCGATAGAGCACATCGATGCCATCCCGACGCTCAAATGCGGGAATATCCGGCGACAGCGCCCCTTTGGGAAATCGAATTAACGATGGTCGATCATTAATGGAAATCGACTCCGTAAGAACTTCGCGTAATCGCGCACCATCACGCGGCGCAGCAACACAGAGCGATGGAACTATTCCGGTAAGCGCTAAATCCCACACGCCGTTATGCGATGCGCCATCATCACCGGTGATACCTGCTCGATCCAAAACAAAGGTCACACCGGCTTTATGAAGTGCAACATCTAAGAGCAATTGGTCAAAGGCGCGATTTAAAAAAGTTGAATAGACAGCGAATACAGGGTGGAGGCCAGCAAAGGCCATACCCGCCGCTGACGTTGTTGCATGTTGTTCAGCAATTCCCACATCAAAAGTACGCTCGGGGAATCTTTCTGCAAAAGCATCGACTCCAGTTGGACCTAACATCGCAGCAGTTAAAGCCACTACTTCGGGATGTTTTTCGCCAAGAGTGACTAACGTTTCTGAAAATACATTGGTCCACGTTGGAGCTGCTTGAACCTTTGGTAAACCTGTTTCAGGATCAACTATTCCTACAGCATGAAACTTCTCAGCTTCATCGTTTACCGCTGGTTGATAACCACGCCCTTTTTCCGTGATCACATGAACAATAACGGGGCCATGAAAATTTTTCGCATGTGTTAGTTCTTGCTCGAGGGCTTGAATGTCGTGGCCATTCACCGGTCCTAAATACTTTAAACCGAGATCTTCAAACATTCCTTGCGGAGCAATAATGTCTTTAATTCCTTTTTTCATTCCATGGAGCGTTTCATAAATAGAATGTCCAACAACTGGTGTTCGCTCCAAGACTCCTTTGCCCCACTCAAGGAAACGTTCATACCCTTGAGTAGCGCGTAGCGTTGATAAATGAGTTGCCAAACCACCAATTGTTGGCGAATATGAACGAGCGTTGTCATTGACCACAATAATTAATGGCAAATCATCGCTCGCTGCAATGTTGTTGAGGGCTTCCCAGGACATTCCGCCAGTGAGCGCTCCGTCACCCACGACAGCAATGACTGAACGGTTATTTTCACCCTTTAACCGAAAACCTCGTGCAATCCCATCGGCCCACGAGAGCGCGGTCGATGCATGTGAATTCTCAATAACATCGTGCTCACTTTCGATCCTGTTGGGATAACCCGATACACCGCCACGTTGCCGTAATTTTTCAAAACCAGCTTGTCGACCAGTCAACATTTTATGAACATAACTTTGATGCCCGGTATCAAAAACGATGATGTCCTGTGGTGAGTGAAATGTCCTATGCAACGCCACCGTCAGTTCAACGACGCCTAGATTGGGTCCTAAGTGGCCACCAGTTTGAGAAACTTTTTCGATAAGAAATTCACGTATCTCCGCACAGAGCGTCGTGAGGTGTTCCGGCGAGAGGTGAGATAAATCTGCTGGCGAATTAATTCGCGAAAGCAATGTCATAACAGTGAACGCAATACGTACTGCATTATGCCGCCATGGCGGTAATAGTCCGCCTCGCCAGGGGTATCAATACGCACCTTCGCAGTGAAAGAAATCTGATCTGCTTTGACCAGAACAGTCTGAGGAATTTTTCCATTATTTAATTCAGTGACTCCGGTAATGGTGAAAGTCTCCGAACCGGTTATTCCTAGAGAGGTCGCGCTCTGCCCATCAATAAATTGCAAAGGCAAAACTCCCATTCCAATGAGATTTGAGCGATGGATACGTTCATATGATTCAGCAATCACCGCTTTGACTCCAAGGAGCGCAGTTCCTTTTGCAGCCCAATCGCGCGATGATCCAGAACCATATTCTTTACCTGCGATGATGACTAAAGGAATTCCAGCATCCTGATATGCCATCGACGCTTCATAAATAGTGGTCTGTTCACCGTTGTTGAGGAAATTCCTTGTATATCCACCTTCGACACCATTGAGTAAAAGATTTTTCAATCGAATATTGGCAAATGTTCCGCGAATCATCACTTCATGGTTACCACGTCGCGAACCATAGGAATTGAAATCAGCGCGCGCTACGCCATGTTCAGCTAGATACTTACCGGCCGGTGAATCTGCTTTGATATTTCCCGCAGGGGAAATGTGATCGGTTGTTACTGAGTCGCCGAGAACTGCGAGAACACGAGCCTGAGCGATATCTGTAACTGGCTGAGGATGTCGCGGCATCCCATCAAAATATGGTGGTTTACGTACATACGTGGAGTGCGGATCCCACTCAAACGTTTTTCCCGTAGGAGTATCGAGTGATTTCCATCGATGATCGCCTTCGAAAACGCTGGCATAATCTTTTGTAAACATCTCTGAGGATATTGATGTATCGATAATGCTCTGGATTTCTTGCGGAGATGGCCAGATGTCTTTGAGATAAACATCATTGCCATTCTGATCTTTTCCGAGTGGATCCGTATCGAAATTATGATCCATCGTACCGGCAAGCGCATAAGCAACGACAAGTGGTGGAGATGCCAGGTAATTCATTTTGACATCAGGACTAATTCTTCCTTCGAAATTTCTATTACCAGAAAGAACTGCTGTAACTGCCAAATCGTTTTCATTAATCGCGTTGCTGATTTCGCTCGGTAGTGGTCCGCTATTTCCAATGCACGTGACGCATCCATATCCCACCAAATTAAAGCCTAACGCCTCCAAAGATTCGGTTAGACCAGCTTTGTCATAGTAATCAGTAACTACCTTAGATCCTGGAGCCAGAGTTGTTTTCACCCACGGCTTACTCGTTAAACCTTTTGCCGCTGCTTTCTTCGCTAATAATCCTGCGCCAATCATGACGCTCGGATTTGACGTATTTGTACACGATGTAATGGAAGCGATTACCACTGCGCCATTCTTTAATGCGATCTCGCGAGCATTTCGGTTAATAGTGACGCTTTCACGTTGCGATTTCTCAGTAAGGTATTGCGGCAGCGCTTTCTGAAAAGCGCTTTGAGCATCGGATAGAGAGACGCGATCTTGTGGTCGTTTTGGTCCAGCTATCGATGGCACCACTGTTGCCAGATCTAGCTCCAAATGTTCTGAGTACCGTGGCGTTGCCGATGGGTCGTGCCACATTCCCTGTCGTTTCGCGTAGGCCTCAACGAGTGCGATATCTGAAGGTTTTCGTCCTGTGAGTTCGAGATAGCGAAGAGTTTCGTTGTCGATCGGAAAGATTGCGCAGGTGGAGCCATATTCCGGCGACATATTTCCGATCGTGGCGCGATTTGCCATCGGAAGTTCACTCACTCCTGGACCATAAAATTCAACGAATTTTCCAACAACGCCATGTTTGCGAAGCATTTCTGTGATGACGAGAACAAGATCGGTCGCCGTTGTGCCAAGTGGCAGATTCCCTTTGAGTTTGAAACCAACCACTCGCGGAATCAACATCGAAACTGGTTGACCTAAAAGCGCAGCTTCAGCTTCTATGCCACCTACGCCCCACCCGAGAACACCTAATCCATTGACCATTGTTGTGTGGGAATCAGTGCCGACAACAGTATCTGGGTAAGCGCGATCAACTCCATCAACTGTACGCACCATAACTACTCGTGCGAGATATTCAATATTAACTTGATGAACTATGCCCGTTCCTGGCGGAACAACTTTGAACTCATCAAAAGCGCCTTGCCCCCATCGTAAGAATCGGTATCGTTCCTGATTACGTTGGTATTCAATATCGGTATTTTCTGCAAACGATGTTTTTGTGCCAAAAACATCGGCAATGACAGAGTGATCAATAACTAATTCTGCTGGTGCAAGTGGATTCACTTTTGCAGGATTTCCGCCAAGATCAACAATTGCTTCGCGCATCGTTGCTAGATCAACAACGCAGGGCACGCCAGTAAAATCTTGCATGATGACGCGCGCTGGCGTGAATTGAATCTCTGTGTCAGGTTGAGAATCAGGATTCCACGAAGCAAGAGCACGAATGTGATCATGAGTGATGTTGGCACCATCTTCGGTGCGAAGTAAGTTCTCAAGTAATACTTTTAAACTAAAAGGGAGGGTTGCAGCGTCGCTCAGGCCAGTGATATCAAAAAACTCTAATTTTCGACCGTTGACATCTAACGTCTTTTTAGCTTGAAAAGAATTCTTACTCACACGCCCCCCTGAGGACTTCTTGGAAGAGCCCTATCTTAATCTCGCACGAGAAATTCGCTCAAAATATGGCGCTACGCAGGGATGAAACGTGCGACACACTCAACATGTTGAGTCATAGGAAAGAGATCAAAGGCGCGAACGCCTGCCAATTGATAGCCACACTCTTCTAAATAAACAGAATCACGAGCCAGCGAAGCCGGATCGCACGAGACGTAGCTGATGGTTCGTGGTGAGAGTTGTGTCATAGCTACTACCACGTCGCGACCAGCACCTTTACGTGGTGGATCAAGCACAACGACATCAGCGCGAACAAATTTTTTCAGCGCTCGCTCAACGCTATTTTCAATCACTTCTACTTGCTGGATTTGAGCGAAATTTCGGCGTGCATCGGTGATTGCATTTTTATCGAGTTCGATTAGCGTCACTCGCCCCGTTGGTCCAACGATTGGTGCTATGACTGAGGTGAAAAGTCCTGCGCCACCATACAAATCAAAGACGTGATCGCCCGACGTTATAGCGCAATCTTCTAAAACCGCTTGAGTAAGTGCGCGCGGTGCATTCACGTGGCTCTGCCAAAACGTACGAGGTGAAACAGTCATTGCCATATCAATACCCTCGTCAACTAAGTCAAAGTTCTCTCGGTTTTCAATGGCAACATATTGTTTACCACTTCGAGAAATAGCGACATCAATTTTTGATCCAATAGGTAATGCGCGATTATTAATCTCGCTAATGTTCAATCGTTGATCGGCAATTGCACATGCGCTAATTTCTACGAGATCGTGGCTGCGCGATTTATACAACGCCAATTTCCGATTTTCAGAGACCGTAAATTCCATACGGGTTCGCCAGTGCAAACCATCGTGCGGTGCTGTATCTATCATGGTGCAGGAAATGTCTTTTTTAGCAATTCGATAAAACTGTTCATTGACAATCTGTTTCTTTAATTCTCGTTGGTAGTCAATTGATATATGTTGAAAATCGCAACCACCACAGCCATTGCTATGTGCATACTGGCAGACAGGTTCTCTGCGATGTGGCGATTTCTCAACTATTTCAATGGCATTGCCACGATAAATTTTTGAGTTCTTCTCCGTAATTTCAACGATAACTTTTTCACCAGGAATGGCATGTCGCACGAAGATAACTTCTCCATCATGACGCGCAACGCAATGTCCACCATGAGCAATCGATCCAATATCAACCTGGACGCGATCACCAATATTCATGGCTTGACCTTATGTGTATTTACGCGTCAATGTCATACTCATCTAGTTAACGGTGTAAATTGATACCCGTGCACGTCGTCATCATGGGTTGTGGCCGCGTCGGCTCGACATTGGCAAATGATCTCCAAGCTCAAGGGCATTCGGTTGCCATCATCGATCAAGAGCGGGAAGCATTTCGACGTCTTGGTAGTGAATTCAATGGTAAAACTGTAACTGGAGTCGGCTTTGATCGAGAGGTATTGGTTGAAGCTGGGATTGAGAAAGCTGAAGCGTTTGCTGCAGTGTCTAACGGTGACAATTCAAATATTTTGGCAGCGCGAGTTGCGCGGGAAACATATGGTGTTCGAAATGTGGTCGCTCGAATTTATGATCCGCGACGGGCAGAAATTTATCAACGGTTAGGTATACCTACAGTTGCAACAGTGTCATGGACAACTGATCAAATTTTGCGTCGACTCTCCCCCACTGGAAAAGCATCAGAATGGCGTGACCCTTCGGGAACAATTCAATTATGTGAAATTTTCGTAGCGCGAGAGTGGTATGGCAAACCAGTGACGTTAATTGAACGAAGTACGCCAGCGCGGGTTGCATTTCTTACACGGCTGGGTACAGGGGTAATTCCTAACGAACACACAGTGTTGCAAGAAGGCGATCTCATCCATGTGATGGTTCCTGAGAAAGATATCGTCGCTGTTGAAGCAACGCTCTCTCGAGCGCCGGAGTCAGAATGAGAGTAATTATTGCTGGTGCGGGAAACGTTGGTCGAGCAATAGCGCGAGAGCTTTTATCAAATGGCCACCAAGTTTTGATCATTGATAAAGATCCGCGGGCGCTGAAGATGGAGAGCGTTCCCAATGCAGAATGGTTACTGGCTGATGCCTGCGAAATCTCTTCGTTGAGTAAGGCAGGTTTAGAGCAATGTCAGGTTATGGTTGCAGCAACAGGAGATGACAAGGTGAATTTGGTGTCATCGCTCTTAGCGAAAACAGAGTACGGGGTTCCGCGCGTTGTCGCACGAATTAAACATCCTAAAAATGAATGGATGTTCAACTCTTCATGGGGCGTCGATGTCGCCGTTTCAACGCCACGAATAATTGCTGCTCTTGTCGAAGAAGCAGTCTCGGTGGGTGATGTAGTTCGACTCTTCTCACTTCGAACTGGAAAAGCCAATTTAGTTGAATTAACGTTGCCAGATAATTCTCACTGCATAGGTAAAACAGTCAGTGAGATTGAGCTACCCGATGGATCTGCACTTTCGGCGATTGTGCGCGATGGTGAAGTCATTACACCGCATAACCACGATGTTTTCTCAGCCGGGGATGAATTGATCTTTGTTGCAACAGCTGAAGCCGAGTTGCACATTAAAGATTGTTTTATTGCGCAATAGCCTCATCAGAAATTTTCGGCGCGCTCTTCACAATTAACCAGGTGCCCCATGCCGTGGCGAGAAATAACGGGTATCCCATAATTATGCGAGCCGTTCCTAGGAGGTTCACTTCACCGGCACGATAGAGCGGATATTGCACAATTAATCTCACGGTAAACATCGAAACCCAAAGCCAGCTAGCTCGAGCATACATACGTTTTCGCTCAGGAAATTGTCGCCACCGGAAATTTTCTCCCACGATCGGTCCCAGTACAACGCCAACGATTGGCCACCCGGCAATAATCGAAAGTGAATAAGCAATTGCATATACCAGGTTGGTGATGAGCCCTGGTAAATAAAAATCTTCTGCTTTCCCGGTTGATCGCGAGAACCAATAACAAATTGCTACGCCAAAAACTCCTGAGAGCGCATTCTGGAGACTCTCCCGCTTTATCAAACGATAGAGCGCAATGACTGCAGAAAATCCTAACGCCCATTGCGCTGCCGATGCAAGGTTGTGGGAGGTATTAAAAATGACGAGAAAAATTAATGAGGGAATTCCGGAATCAAATAAGCCTTTGACGCCACCAAAAGCAGCGAGAATTTTCGCTCTGTCGTCGTGGCTCATCATTTCACCCCAGTCGAACCAAAACCACCGTGAGCGCGACCTGAACCAGGTAACGATTCCACTTCGATAAATTCGGCGTTCTCTACTTTTTGAAAAACTATTTGCGCTATGCGATCTCCTCGTTTAATACTAAATGTTTCAGATGGATCATGATTAATGATGATGACTTGCAATTCACCACGGAAGCCGGCGTCGACAGTGCCCGGTGTGTTGACCATCGAAATCCCATTTTTAATTGCAAGACCTGATCGTGGATGGACAAGAGCAACATATCCACTTGGCAGTGCGATAGAAATTCCGGTGGGAATCAGGGCGCGTTCACCTGCTTTCAATTCATAATCGATTCGAGAATAAAGATCGACACCAGCATCGCCTGGTTGGGCATAACGAGGAAGCGGCAAATCTTTATCGAGGCGGTGAATGAGCACTTTCATGGGTTGATTTCAAACTCTGGATCAACAAACTCTAAAATCTCAGGTTTCTTCTTGATTGCATCCAAGTAATCCTTCGGAGCGTTCTCTAGAAAATGCGCCATCGGCACAATGACATACAAACTTGCTGCACGAACTGCGAGTGGTCCATCTGGGGAATTCAACCGCCCTTCAGCTACGGCATAAACCTTGCGATTTACTTGTCCAACTATTTTTGCGTATATATGGAGGACTGATCCCATCGGAACTGGTTTGAGAAAATCAGTTTCAAGTCGGGCTGTTACTGCAGGTGCACGAAGAAGCCACATTAATTTTCCTAGCGCTTCATCAAAGGCAAGTGAGAGTAATCCGCCATGGGCGAGCCCTGGCGCACCTTGATGATTTTCCGTGACGATAAATGTTGCCGTGATATCCATCCCCTCGCCTGCAATTGCCTTTAAATGTAAACCGGTGGGATGCAATTCACCGCAACCAAAACAATGGCCAAAATGAGAAGGGATTTTCGTACCAGGTGCTGGCGCTTCCGGATGGCGCGGTGGAATTACTGCGCCATCAGGTGGGATAGTGCTGGGCACTCGACTCATACCTAAACTGTACTGAACGCGCGTGTTTACTACCAACCGATTACGTAATTCGAAATTTCAAGTACCTTCTGAACATGTCTCAGAGTCCGATTTTTACAGAACGGATGAGATGGCCATGGTGGCTTTGGTTTTTGATGCTCTCTCTCGTAGGTGCTATCTCGTTCTCGATCTGGGCAGCGCTTGGTATTCGCGCAGCTTTTTTTGGAATTGTTGTTCAAATAATTGGCATAGTTTTCTGGTCTCGTTCACATACTTTGCTCATTGAAATTTCAGAGGTTAACGGAGTACATCGCTTGCGCGTGGATCAGGCAACACTAGATACACAATTCATTCACGATGTTATTGTTCTCGATCCACGTCACATGGCTCTTGCGCGAACACGAGATGCAGATCCCGGAGCATTTCTTGGTTTGAGATTTTGGATTAAAGCTGGCGTAAAAGTTTCTCTCGAAGATCTGCGAGACCCTACCCGCTATTGGTTAGTGTCAACTCGACGCGGAGATGAACTGGCCAAATTACTTATGCGCAGTCGAGGCACACTGCTTTAGCACCTTCACCACGGGCTAATTGTGATGAATGGTGAACGAGGAAACATCGAGAGCAGGTAAATTCATTTTCTTGTTTTGGTACAACACGAACCGCAAGTTCTTCCCCTGAGAGATCAGCGCCAGGTAGCTCCAGAGTTTCGGCAGCTTCCTCTTCGTCAACATCTACTTGGCCAGATTGTGCGTCAGCGCGACGAGCTTTAAGCTCTTCAAGAGATTCTTCATGTAACTCTTCATCGGTTTTACGGGGCGAGTCATAATCAGTTGCCATCTCTCACCACCTCTCCGGTCACGGGCGGAATATGCCCCATTTGCGCAATTACTGCCAAACCAACGTTCGGCGTGTCGGGATTATTCCCCCTCGCAACTGGCTCTCAGATCAATCGGAGAAGAAAAGGCTCAGAAAATCACTGCAATCTGATTGGTGATTGACCACGCGCAACAAGTCGTTCAAAGTGAGAATCGCGTTTCTCAATAAATCGTGCTGCATCGCTATCGGATTGAGCAAGGAATCCTGCCAACTCATCACGCGCTGCTGCGCCATCTGCAGAGAAGTCTTCACGTTCAAAAATCCGCCATGCACGAAGTACCGGAGCGACCACATCTGAAAGGTGTTGTGGCAAATCATAAATTCCGGCAAGCGCAATTTGAACAGATTTTCTTCCAAATCCAGGCATTTCATGGCCCGGCATTTTGAAATTCATGACGACATCGGCGATGGCGCGCATCGCAGCATTTGGTTCTAATTCAAGAGCAGCTTCTAGCGTGTTTCTGTAAAACAACATATGAAGATTTTCGTCAAGTGATACGCGTGCCAACATTTGTTCACAAATGGGATCGTTGGATATTTTTCCCGTGTTGCGATGCGAAATTCTCGTCGCCAATTCCTGAAAAGTTACATAAGAAATAGTGTGGAGCATGTCATTTTCATATGGTGTCTGATAGCCAATTTGCATATGGGCCATACGCAGATCTTCTAGTTCGCGCGGATCTACCCCGCGCGTTGCCATGAGATAGTCACGCATCACAATGCTGTGTCGAGCCTCTTCCGCCGTCCAACGATTTACCCAGGTATTCCACGCTCCATCGTGAGACATTGAGAGAGTTATCTCGGTGTGATAACTCGGCAAATTATCTTCCGTCAGCAAATTTAAAACTAAAGAATCTTGAGCAATCGTTGATAACTTGGAATCTTTCGCTTCCCATGCATCCCCATTGAGTGGTCCAGCAAATGTCCGACCTTCACTCCACGGAACATATTCGTGGGGATACCAATCTTTCTGAGTTGCAAGATGTCGCTCTAATTCTTTGGCAACGATTGGTTCAAGATCTCGCAGCAATCGCGTTTGAATAGATTGTTCTGCCATCACCCCGCCTCTCCGTAACTTACGTTAGCGTAGGTTACGGCACCGTAGGTTTGCCGGCTATTGCCGATCTGCGTGTTGCGACCGCTTCTCTGCCGCTGCGCGCCGCCATTGAGCTATCTCACCGTGATTTCCTGAGAGTAAAACCTCTGGCACCGAGATTCCGCGCCATGAAGCTGGTTTTGTGTAAATCGGATATTCAAGTACTCCCTCGCTCGCATGCGACTCCTCAATTAAAGATTGGGGATTTCCCACGACCCCCGGTATTAATCGCACAACTGATTCAATGATCGCGAGCGCGGCAACTTCTCCGCCATTAAGTACATAATCACCAAGAGAAATTTCATGGACACGATGTGATGTTCGGTAATGCTCGCTCACACGAGAATCAATTCCCTCATAACGGCCACAGGCAAAAACAATATGGCGCGACTGGGATAATTTTTCAGCATATCGCTGATGAAATCGCTGACCTGCTGGAGTTAAAACGACAAGATCAGATTCTGAGGTGAGTACTGAATCGAGCGCTTCCCCCCAGGGTTCAGGCTTCATCACCATGCCGGCGCCACCACCATAAGGCGTGTCGTCCACGCTGCGATGTGGATCGTGGGTGAAATTTCGAAGATCAAGTACGTCACATTCGATGAGCCCATTTTCACGAGCCTTGCCAATGAGTGAAATATTAAGAGGTGCAAAATACTCTGGGAAAATAGTAATGGCGGTAATTTTCACAACAACCCCACAGGTGGATTAATAACAATTTTTCTCTGGGAAATGTCAATGGAAACGATCATGCTACTTACCAAGGGAACCAATCGTTCCTCCTTATGCCCCTCTTTAATTCCCACTTTATTTCCCTCTTGAATCAAATCAATGACAAGGGTGTCGTGCGCTGGTAGTTCGAGTACATCGCTCACTATTCCTACTTCGGTCTCATCGCTGAGAAACACGTTGCACCCTTTTATCTGTGCAATGTGGTAAACCCCATCGCCAGTTTCCTGTTCGATATCTATATCGGCAAGCAATAATGTGTTGCGAAGTTTTTCAACTGCATTTCGGTCATCCACTCCGCGAAAACCAAGCAGCAACGTGCCGTTATGAACTCGGCCAGACGTTATCGTTAAGGGGCCATGCGAGGCCGGATCTGTCGTTAAAACAGCGCCAATCTGAAAGCGTGAATCAGGATCGTCAGTACGGACTTCAATCGTTGCTTCACCATGTACTCCGTGCGCGCGGCCGATACGGCCAACGACGAGGAGCATTTATCTCGCCTCGTCAGCCTCGATGAGATCTACCCGAACGCTACGACCAGCAATTGCTGAAACGACAGTACGTAACGCTTTCGCGGTACGACCATTGCGGCCAATTACTTTGCCAATATCTTCTGGATGAACTCGCACTTCAAGAGTAGTTCCCCGACGGTGATCCTTTTCAGTGATTACTACTTCTTCCGGATTATCGACAATTCCTTTAACGAGATGCTCGAGAGCTTCGTCAATCATGTCTACTCCGCACTCGCTTCTTGAGGTGTCGTTGCCGCTTCATCTACTGCCGGAGTTTCAGTAACAGCAGTCTCTGCTACCGATGACTCTCCGCCAGATGCGCTTTCAGTTGATACCGATTCGGCTGTGTCAGTCGGTGCGCTCTTTGATGCAAGTTTCTCCGCGGCTTTTTTCTTTAACGTGGTCGCACCATCTTTTGGTTCATTAGCCGCAGCTTTTACCGCTGCTTCATATGCAATTCGCTTATCTTCTTTCGGACTCGCCTTTTTCAATGTTCCTTCAGCGCCAGGAAGACCTTTAAATTTCTGCCAATCACCAGTAACTTTGAAGAGCGCCTCAACCGCTGGGGTCGGAAGTGCACCAATCTTTAACCAGTGTTGCGCACGATCTGATTTCACTTCAATCAGTGATGGTTCTTGTGCTGGTGAATATCGACCGATCTCTTCAATGGAAAGTCCATTACGTGCTTTTCGAGAATCTGTGACAACAATACGGAAGTGCGGAGTACGGATTTTTCCAAGCCGCATCAATCTAATCTTTACGCCCACGAAGGGTTTCTCCTTGATATCTCATCGAACCTTCTTGTCACAACTGCGTAGGTGAACAGCGTTCAAAGTTAGTTCTAGGTTGGAGAACAAGAGGTAGAGGGCTCTTGCTCAGGGGGCAAATCTTGCCATGCGTGGCGTGATATACCCAAACCCAACTGAAATTGAGCTACTAGCGATTAACGCCCCTCTTCCGCTGCGCGTTTTGCTGGATTACCTGATCTCGACTTTTTCTTCTGCGGCGGCCGATTGGTGGGTTTAGCCATGCCAAGAGGTAAACCTTGGGCAAGCCCTGGCGGGAGAGTTCCATGTCGCATCTGTCGCATGGCTTTTTGAGCCGCGCTAAATCGATCCACCAATGTGTTGACCTCTTTCACGCTCCGTCCAGAACCACGTGCAATTCTGGCTCGTCGCGAACCGTTGAGAATTTTTGGTTCGCTTCGCTCTGCAGGAGTCATCGATTGAATAATGGCTTGCGTGCGTACCAATTCTCCTTCATCAAAATTATCTAACTGCTTTTTCATTGCGCCACTTTGTGCACCAGGCAACATTCCAAGTATTTTCGACATGGAACCCATTTTTCGCATTGCCTGCATCTGATCTAAGAAATCATCTAATGTGAAGTCTTCGCCTTCTGCAAATTTCTTCTCCAATTTTTCTGCTGAATCACCGGTGAACGCTTTCTTCGCCTGTTCCGCTAGCGAAGCAATGTCGCCCATTCCCAGAATTCGTGATGCCATTCGATCTGGATAGAAAAGATCGAATTCGGATAATTTCTCCCCCGTTGAAGCAAAGATGATGGGTCGTTCTGTGACAAAGGCGATTGAGAGCGCTGCACCACCACGCGCATCACCATCAAGTTTCGTTAGAGCTACTGCATCAAACCCAACGCCTGCAAGAAAGGCTTGCGCTGTTCGTACCGCATCTTGACCAATCATGGCGTCTACAACAAAGATCACTTCATCAGGATTAATGGCGGAGCGAATTGCGCTTGCCTCTTTCATCAGGGTTTCATCGATACCGAGGCGTCCGGCAGTATCAACGATGACGATATTGTGTAATTTTTCGCGAGCAAATTTCACTGCTGATTCGGCGACGCTGACAGGGTTGCCCACGCCATTTCCCGGTTCAGGCGCAAAGACGGGGATGCCCGCTTGTTCGCCAATAACTTTCAATTGGGTAACAGCATTGGGTCTTTGTAGATCTGCAGCTACAAGAAGTGGCGTATTTCCTTGCTCAGCAAAATACTTCGCTAATTTTCCGGCAAGTGTTGTTTTTCCAGATCCTTGTAAACCTGCCAACATAATGATTGTTGGTGGATTCTTCGCAAATCGAACTCGTCGGGCAGAGCCACCAAGAATGTTGACCAATTCTTCGTTGACGATATCGAAAATCGCTTGTGAAGGATTTGTACTTTGCCGAAGCGTTGGCAGTGCGGAATGTGCACGTTCTGAAATCGTGGCAACAAAATGTTCTGCGACCGCGAGCGATACGTCGCCATCAAGGAGCGCCTTACGAATCTCCCCTGCCATCTCATCAATATCAGCAGGGGCTATCCGCCCTCGATTGCGGAGCGCTGAAAAGGCGGTAGCGAATTTTCCGCTCAGCGATTCAAACATAGTTTAAATTCTACTGAAGGAGAGTTGTCGCGACTAAATCGCTGCAACACCTTTCTCGCCAGTCCGTACTCGAACGACATGGTCAACCGGAGTAGCCCATACCTTTCCATCACCAATTGACCCCGTCGATGCTGCACTGACGATGACATCAATCACCTCGTCTACTTCTTTACTATCGACGAGTATTTCAATTCGAATTTTTGGCAAGAGATTGATCGTGAGTTCCGCTCCGCGATACACCTCTGTATGTCCTTTCTGTCGACCAACACCACTTGCCTCCGAAACGGTCATGCCTTTAATGCCATATCGTTCGAGCGCTTCTTTCACATCATCGAGTTTGTGCGGCTTAAGAATTGCGGTGATAAGTTTCATGCAGAAATTCCTCCTCGCGATTGAGCAAATTCATATCCGGTTTCAGCATGTTCCGTACGATCTATTCCAATCACTTCACTCTCCCGATCTAATCTGAAGCCAAGTGTCTTTTCTATCGCAAATCCTAGAATCAACGTTACGACAAATGAATAGAGCGCAACGAGCACAACCCCTTCTAACTGCTTCATGAGGAGCGCCGTTCCACCGCCATAGAAAATGCCATCCAAGCCGATGGCATTCACTGCCTTTGATCCGAAGAAACCAAGCGAGAGGCAACCCCAGACACCGCCGACAAAGTGCACACCCACCACATCGAGTGAATCATCGAAATTAAATCGATATTTAATGCTGACTGACAGTGCGCAGAAAATGCCAGCGAAAAATCCAATGAGCACCGCACCTTGTGGCGAAACGAATGCGCATGCTGGTGTAATTGCAACTAAACCTGCGACGGCTCCTGATGCGGCACCAAGTGAGGTCGGATGGCCATCACGAATTTTTTCAACCAAGAGCCAGCCAGCTAACGCTGCTCCTGTGGCAACTTGTGTATTAATCAATGCCAACGCTGCAATGCCATTGGCGCCTAGCGCAGAACCTGCGTTAAAACCAAACCAGCCAAACCATAAAAGTCCAGCACCGAGAAGGACCAGCGGTAAAGAATGTGGTCGCATTGATTCCTTGCGCCACCCCACGCGACGACCTAAAACAATGGCAAGCGCTAAACCGGCTGCACCGGCGTTAATGTGGACCGCAGTTCCACCAGCGAAATCTTCAACACCGCGAGAAGCAAGATACCCAGCGCCAGTAACAACATCGCCAACTTTGTTACCGAAGGCAAATACCCAGTGAGCGACGGGGAAATACACCAATGTGGACCAGAGCGCAACGAAAATCGCCCAGGAAATAAATTTTGCCCGATCCGCGATTGCGCCTGAAATAAGTGCGGGTGTAATGATGGCGAACATTAATTGAAAAGCAGCGAAGACAAGCAATGGGATGGGATAGACACCACCGTTATTTGTTAACGCATCAACTGCTGATTCCAAACTTGAAAGCGAGAAAGATCCATACCACGCTGATCCTGCTTCATATCCAAACGCTAATTTAAAACCATAAATCACCCAGAGCACGCTGACAATAGATATCGTCGCCATCGACATCATCATCATATTGAGAACGCTTTTTGCTCTCACCATTCCGCCATAAAACAGCGCTAGCCCAGGCGTCATCAATAAAACGAGCGCGGTACTAGCTAAGACCCAGGCGGTATCGCCCGTATTTAAAACCACTTCACTCATATCGTCTCCATCGTGTCGTCTCTATCGTGTCGGTGAGGCGAGTATTGACCGCCTCTGTTACATCAGGTGGCGGGTCGAGTTACTGGGAGATGAAATAAAAAGAAGTTGTGTTACGACTGTGTTAAAGACTCAACATAGTTATCGGGGTTAAACGGCTCGAGATCGCTGATGAGTTCACCTACACCGATGAATTTGATTGGAACCTTCAACGCTCGTTCAATGGCGAGGGCGACACCCCCTTTTGCGCTGCCATCTAATTTAGTCACAATCAAGCCCGTCAACGGAATTTTTTCGGAAAATACCTTTGCTTGCGCTATGCCATTTTGGCCAGTGGTGCCATCGACAACAAAAAGTACTTCATCAATGGGTGTTATTTTTTCGACTACTCGTCGAATCTTTGATAACTCATCCATCAAATTACTTTTAGTATGAAGTCGGCCTGCCGTATCAATAATCAGCAGGTCGATCTGATTTTCACGCGCTTGAGTTGCTGCTTCAAAGGCGACTGATGCCGGATCTGAATTTGCTTGACCAACAACGATTGGAATTGCTATCCGTTCTGCCCATGTTGAAATCTGTTCCACGGCGGCAGCTCGAAAGGTGTCAGCTGCAGCTAAAAGAACGCGTCGATTACGCTGTGAGAAGTAGTGCGCTAATTTGGCGGTACTTGTAGTTTTTCCGGTGCCATTGACGCCAACAATCATGATCGATGTTGGTCGATTCTCATGAAAATTTATTGTGCGCGAAGTATCGAGGAGCGCGCTGCGCAAAGCTCTCTTTACCGCTACTAGTGCCGCTTCGCCTTGCAGGGTACGAGCATCAGCAATGATGTGATCGGTGAGCTCTCTACCAAGGTCGGCTTCAATAAGTATTTTTTCAAGTTCACGAATATCGTCAGCGGAGAAATCTTGACGAGAAAATTTGGCGAAAAATTTGCCCAACAGCCCCATTAAACGGTTTCTGCTTCCACTTCACGAATCTTCTGGGAAATAACTTCAGATACACCATCGCCGCGCATCGTTACTCCATAGAGAGCATCGGCAATTTCCATCGTTCGCTTCTGATGAGAGATGATGATTAATTGCGAGGCTGCACGTAACTCTTCAAGAACAGTAAGGAGTCGCCCGAGATTTGTGTCGTCAAGGGCGGCTTCAACTTCATCCATCACGTAGAACGGACTTGGCCGTGCTTTAAAAATCGCAATAAGAAGTGCTACTGCGGTCAAGGAGCGTTCGCCACCAGAAAGTAGAGAGAGTCGTTTCACTCGTTTTCCTGGCGGACGAGCTTCGACATCAACGCCGCTCGTTAAGAGGTCATCAGGGTTGGTCAAAATGAGTCTTCCCTCTCCACCGGGAAAGAGACGGGCAAAAATTAATTCAAACTCTCGAGCAGTATCTTTATACGCTTCTTGGAAAATTTCTTGAACTTTATCATCAACTTCTTTGATGATATCGAGCAAATCCTTTTTCGATTTCTTTAAATCTTCCAATTGTTCAGCCAAATATTTCAATCGTTCTTCAAGCGCCGAATATTCTTCTAGCGCCAGTGGATTTATTTTTCCAAGCAACGCTAACGATCGTTCTGCAGACGCTAATCGCTTCTCCTGTAACTCGCGGCGATATGGCACGAGTTCACCTTGTACCACTTCGCCATTGTCGTTTTCAAAAAATGTTGGGACATCATTGTTAGGTCCGTATTCACCAATAAGGGTAGGAATGTCGACTCCATATTCTTCAACAGCCTTCTGCTCAAGTTGTTCGATTCGCAGGCGTTGTTCTGCTCTGGCTATTTCATCACGATGAACGCTTGATGTGAGTTGCTCCAACTCTGCTGACAATTCGCGAATCTGAGCGCGAATATTAAGCGTTTCACTCTCACGTTCTGATCTGAGAGCCTCCAATCGTTCCCGCTCGGATGCTGCGCGAGTAATTGATACTTCAATTTGGATGAGCGCTTCATACGCGGTATCGGCAATCTGCTGCGCAATAAGCGCGCCTTGTGCCCGCGTTTCACGGCGAGAAATACTGCGAGCAGCCGCGTCACGCTCAGATTGTGCGGCGTTTTCTAAATCCGTGGCGCGACCAGCTAATGCATCGACTCGCTCTTCTTCGGTGCGTAATTTTAAACGCGCCTCAACCTCCACTGCTCGTGCGGTCGCAATTCGAGCACGCAATGTTTCGAGTTGCGCCGTGTCAGGTTCGCGTGGCGCTTCATTCTGTACAAATGCATTTTCGGCGATCTGAAGTTCCTTAAGATCACTTTCCATAGATATGGAAGCTTCAGTAATAGCTGACTTTAATCGTTCAATTTCGGCAAGCGCACTCTTCACATTTTGCCCCGCAGCAGCCATCTGTTCAGCTAAGCCCGCCATGCGCGCATCCGATTCGTTAAGTTGCGCTAACGCAGAATCAAAGTGTGCTTGCTTTTTTCGCACATCTTCTTCAGCACGCGAAACATCAAATTTCAATCGATCAGCTTGATGGGACGTGCGAACCGCTTCTGCCTCTGCGCTCTCAATCTTGGCATTGATTTCTATCAATGTAGATTTCATCGAAGATCCGCCGCGGGCACGATGCGACGTGACAATATCTCCTTCTCGAGTGATGGCAATCAGATCTGGATAGCGCGAGATAATGTGCTCCGCCTCGTCGAGCGATTCGGCAGCAACGCAACCATTAAGAAGTGCTGGTAGCGCCGAACCTAACGTCGCTGAAGAAACTTTTGATGCTAACGATGTTGTTCCAGCAGGTGCCTGTTCTGCTTCCGGAACACTTCCACCAAGAATAAGCAGGTCTGCGGTACCAAAATCTTCTGATTTTAAATAAGAAAGCGCAGAAACTGCGCCACGAAGATCTGCTACAACAACGGCATCAGCGAGCGTGCCTAGACCTGCAGCAACTGCTCGTTCCCAACCATTGTCAATGGTGATAAGTGATGCGAGTGAACCGCGAACGGAAATCCCACGATTATTGGTAAGTAAAGCACCGCTTCCATCTCGATGGAGAGTTGCTTGTCGCAAGGCATCTAATGCCGCATCGGCAGCGCCTCGGTCATGTTCGGCTTTGATCTGTTGTGCAATAAGTGAATCCAACGTTTCTTTTGCGGAAACAAGTTCACTCTTTGCTTTTTCAAAAGTTGAATCGAGATGGAGTTCGCCATCCCCGAGCCCAGCGATTTCTCTCTCAAGTTGTGCAAACTCTGTTTGAGCTTGCTGTGCTCGAAATTCGGCATCGGATTTAGCTTTTGATAGTCGTGTTATCTCCGCATTTCCACTCTCGATCCGAGAGCGCAGGCTTTTGATGTGTCCCTCTTGCCGAGCCGTACCCTCGCGAGCATCAGCGATTGCTCGTAGCGCGGCAGCCACATTATTTTCTTCACTATGTAACGACTCTTCAAGATGTCGCACATCATCAGTGGCATGTGATAACTCATCGCGTAATCTATTGAGCGTTGCTCGACGTACATGTTCTTCATCGCGCAATGTTTTTGCTTCAGCATCCAGCGCGACAGGATCTCGCCCACTCGTACGCGCTTCTTCCGCCTCTTCCGAAAGAAAGCGAGCGCGTTCTGAGGCCAAACTTTGCGTACCACGCAATTTTTCTCTTTGTGCAGTTAAATTAAAATAATTTTCTTGCGCAGCAGTTAACTCAGGGCCTTGCGCAGATGTATCCCGATCGAGTTCAACCTCTCGATTACGCAATCGATCCAATTCCATATCCACGTGCGATTTTCGAGCGCGCAAAGAAGTTTCATCAGCGACATCAGCATTTAAGGTTGCTTGGAGTGCCAGCAAATCATCGGCGAGTAATCGTAATCGCGCATCGCGAACATCAGCTTGAATCGTCGCAGCTTTCTTTGCCACTTCCGCCTGTTTGCCCAATGGTCGAAGTTGTCTGCGAAGTTCAACCGTAAGATCTTGAATACGTGCCAGATTTCCTTGCATGGAATCTAACTTGCGTAACGCTTTCTCTTTGCGCTTTCGATGTTTCAATACACCAGCAGCTTCTTCAATAAAACCACGACGTTCATCGGGATTTGCAGTAAGAATTGCATCGAGTTGGCCTTGACCAACAATGACGTGCATTTCGCGTCCAATTCCACTATCGCTCAAGAGCTCTTGAATATCGAGCAATCGAGCAGTTTCACCATTTATTTGATACTCACTCTGGCCATTACGAAACAAAATTCGAGAAATGGTGACTTCTGTAAAATCAATCGGCAACGCGTTATCTGAATTATCAATAGTGACGGCAACTTCTGCGCGGCCAAGTGGCGCGCGTCCGGATGTTCCTGCGAAGATAACGTCTTCCATTTTTCCGCCACGTAGTGATTTGGCGCCTTGTTCGCCCATGACCCAGGCAAGTGCATCAACAACATTCGATTTACCCGATCCGTTGGGACCTACAACGCAGGTAATTCCTCGCTCGAATCTCAGGGTCGTCGGAGCAGCGAAGGACTTAAAGCCCTTTAACGTAATGCTCTTGAGGTACACGCGGAAAACCTATCGGTGATGGCGGGTCCTCTTCCCGCTTTTCGACCGTTTTCCGCTCAGATTTCTTCGCGACGGTGGCTGGCACCGTGGGCAAAAGTGTGAAGAACGATTTGCAAATGCGATTCGCTTTATTGCCCCACCGCATCTCGGACACGGCTCCCCTGCTCGTCCATATACCGCTAGGTCAACGTCAAAATATCCGCTCTCGCCATTAACGTTGATATAGAGATCGTCAAACGAAGTGCCGCCAGCAACGAGTGCTTCCTCCAACACATTTCGCACCGAAGTTAATAATTCCTTCACCGTGTTCTTCGACACTGTGGCAGCGATTCGCTCTGGATGTATGCCTGCGCGCCACAGGGATTCATCAGCGTAGATATTTCCGACCCCGCTCATGATCTCTTGATTGAGTAATACATTTTTAATTGTTGTCTTACGAGATCGCATCGCTTCGATCACATAGTCCTCATCAAAACCTGGCTCAAAAATATCCAACGCAATATGAGCTATTGACTGCGGTTGTTCTCCCACGCAGTGATCGAGCGCTAACCAGCCAAAAGTGCGTTGATCAATAAACCGTAACTCGTTGCGACGATCCGTGGTCATAATCTGAACGCGCGTATGTGGTGATGGATTTTTCTTCTTCGACTCAATTAAAAATTGTCCGCTCATTCCTAAATGCGCCATAAGAACATAAGGTCGATTGAGCGTAAACCAGAGAAATTTACCGCGCCGCTTTACGTCAAGAACTCGCGCTCCATTTAGCGCAGTAAGTGGTGCGATGGATCGACTGTTAGTAGCACGCGGGTGGCGAACTATAACGTCGGTTATTTTCTTTTGCGGTAACCATTGAGCAAGCCCGCGACGAACCGTTTCTACTTCAGGTAACTCAGGCACGTTTGTCTGAAAGTGATTCAAATGCTAACCGCGCGGCAATTTGTTCAGCTTCGCGTTTACTTTTGCCATGTCCAGCTGGGTAAGTCTCACCATTCACTAGGGCGATAGCGACAAAATCTTTATCGTGATCGGGTCCTGATTCACTCACTCGATATTCTGGTGCTGGCCAACCCTGGAGCGCAACGAACTCTTGTAACGCAGTTTTCCCATCGAGCCCTGCGCCACGAGCGACTGCTTCGTTAATTGCATTCGACATTAATTTCAAAACGACGTGTGTTGTCGTAACGTATCCGTGTTCCAGATAGATCGCACCAACAAGTGCTTCAAATGAATCAGCCAAAATGGAATTCTTGTCACGGCCACCAGTATTTTCTTCCCCTTTTCCAATGCGAAGACTTGCACCGAGATCTAAATCGCGTGCGATTGCTGCAAGCGCACGCATATTGACCACTCCGGAACGAAGTGGTGAGAGTCGACTTTCATCAAAGTCTGGAAATTTCTCATAGAGAGCTTCGGTGATGATGAGGCCAAGAACGGCATCACCAAGAAATTCCAGGCGTTCATTGGTTGGCAGTCCGCCAGATTCATAAGCAAAAGATCGGTGAGTAAGAGCCAAGACAAGAAGCTCTTCCTTAACCGATACGCCAAGTTTTTCGGTTAAGCGAGAATACAAAAATTAAACCTCGAGAACTTGTCGACGGTTATACGTGCCGCACGTTGGGCAGGCAGTATGTTGCAATTTTGGTTGCTGACATTGATCGCATGTTGCAATCGCAGCTGGCGTTGCCTTCCATGAACTACGTCGTGAGCGAGTACGAGAACGTGACATCTTTCGCTTGGGTAGTGGCACGGTGTACTCCTTCACATCAACGGATTTGAGCAGTGAAACGGAGTAGAAGTATCCCCTAAACCATCTGGATTTGTAAAAACGAGCCGAGTAAAAACGAGCCGAGATAGGGCTACTTCGGACTCCAGCCAGCCAAACTCGCCCATCGTGGATCGCTCTCATCATGGCGATGATCAGGTGGCAGAACCGCCCACTTCTCGCCACAGCGGGAACAGAGCCCCAGGCATTCTTCATCACAGAGCGGGTTAGTCGGTAAAGCCAAAATAATGGCATCGCGCAACGGAGTTTCTAGATTGATGAAATCGCCCGAGAGAAAAAGTAAGTCCTCATCTTCGTCATCATCCGGTTTTGCATTTTTTTTAATTCGTTCAGCCTTCTCTTCATATTCATAGAGCTGGTGAAATCCTTGGTTGATGGAAAATTCAACGGGATCTAAGCAACGAGAACATTCCCCATGTGCATGAGCAGATACTTGCCCCGAAACAAAAATACCTTCATCAACCGAGGTTAGTTTCAACGCGATCTCGAGCGTTTCACCAGATCGGACAGCAAGAAGTGGAATGCCCATATCCTCGACCACCGGAATGTGCACGGAATATTCACGGAATTCTCCGGCTCGACGTGGCAAGTCATGAGCGTTGAAGAAAAACGGTGAGTTTGTATTAATTTTCATTAGTCACGCAACTGGGAGAGCGCATCCTTATCGGTTGCTCCTGCCAACTTTTCACGTCCACGATTAACTGCATCAAGAGTTTTGTTGAGAATAACTTCCAACGTAGCAAGTCGCGAATCTATATACGCATCAACTTCGGCTTGCTTTGAGTCGGCTAGTTGATCTGCTTCATCCAAAATTCGCGCCGACTCTTCACGTGCTGCGCTGACTATTGCAGTCTGTTCAATCATCCGTGCCACTTCTTCACGCGCATTTGCGATCAGCAATTCAGCACTGACATGCCCTTCTTCAACTATCTCATCACGACTAGAAATTAAATCTTGAGCTTTTTTTAGATCAATCGGTAGAGCGCTCTTAATCTCTTCGAGTATTTCCAGCATATTGCCACGATGGACAACACATGAGGCTGATAAAGGAACCGAGCGAGCCTCCTTTACTGTTGTTATCGCTACGTTGAGTTTCTCAATTGCTTCCATGGTGACCACTTTCTGCAAGTCGAGTTTTCATGAGCGAGAGAACATTAGAGGGAACAAGTGCTGATACATCGCCACCGTAATTTGCGATCTCCTTCACCAGCGAGGAGGAGAGAAAGGAATAGGCCGGCGTCGTAGCCATAAATAGTGTGTCGACACCTTTCAGCTGTAAATTCATCTGAGCCATTTGAAGTTCATAGTCAAAATCACTTACTGCACGAAGCCCTTTGACGATTGCCGAGATTCCGTGCGCTTTGCAGTAATCAACGAGTAGGCCTGACCACGAATCAACTTTGACGTTGGGATATTGAGAAACCACATCTTTAATCATCGCTATACGTTCATCTACGGTAAAGAGAGAAGCCTTTGTTCGGTTGACCATCACCGCAATAATCACTTCGTCGAAAATTCCTGAAGCACGTGCAATAACATCGAGATGTCCGTACGTAATGGGATCAAAAGATCCTGGACAGACCGCCTTGCGCATGTGAAAACGCTAGCAATAATTTGTGGGGTTAGCCATTTTGTGCGGGCGAACCGTAATAAATCACCGCATGACCATATTTTCGTACTTTCGACGCATTCATCTGTGCCGGCCAATGAAATGGTTCAGTGCGAGCATCGCGTTCTACTGCTATCACAGCAGAGTCTTTGCAGATTCTATGAACCTCATTGACTATTTTTTCTACTTCCGTATTTACCATGTCATAGGGAGGATCGATGAAAATAATGTCATAGCGAATGGTGTCCGCGACTTTTTCAAGAAATTTCTGAACGCTCAATGGAAAAAGCTGATACGTGCCAACGCCGGACAGTGAATCGAAAAGTGAAAAATTCTGACGAATAACTTTCTGTGCTTTCTCGTCATTTTCAACAGCGTGGACGAGCGCTGCCCCACGCGACAGCGCTTCTGCTGCAACTGCGCCAGATCCTGAAAATAGATCAAGGAAATTAAGATGGTGTAAATTTCCAAATTCAGATTCAAGAGATGAAAAAAGCGCTTCGCGTGCACGATCTGATGTAGGTCGTGTAGCGCCAAAAGGTGAGACTAGATTTCTTCCCTTTGCTAAACCCGCAATGATCCGCATAGTTGATGGTATCTCGCACTATCCCTTGTCAACGAACGATGAAATGTCCCGCTGCTGTAAATCGTCAACTTCAGATTTCAGCAGTGAATAGTGAGATAAAGTGGGGTCATCGGCTAATAGTTTTTGTGCTACTGCTCTCGCTTTTTCGATCAACGCTTCATCGCGCAAAACACGTAATAATCTCAGATGAGATCTCACACCTGATTGGGATTCGCCAAGTACGTCGCCCTCGCGACGCTGCTCAAGATCTAAGCGGCTTAATTCAAATCCATCTAACGTTGACGCTACCGCGTTAAGTCTGGCAAGTGCTGGCGAATCTTGTTCAGCCTGAGTTATCAATAGACATAAACCCGGTGCACGACCACGTCCCACTCGACCACGTAACTGATGAAGTTGCGAAACTCCAAAACGGTCAGCATCCATGATGACCATCATTGTTGCGTTTGGTACATCCACGCCAACTTCAATGACTGTGGTGGTGATGAGTACATCAATCTCACCACGCGAAAATTCACTCATTGTTCGCTCTTTTTCCTCGCTTGGTAAGCGACCATGCAATACCGCAACCCGAAGATCTTTCAGAGCTCCACGACCTAAGAGAGGATAAAGCTCGGCAACAGAGGTGAGATTTGCGCTGCGTCGGTCTTTTTCTTCTGATTCATCGCTCTCTCCCAAAATCCGCTGCGCTCGCGCAAATGCTTCTTCTGTTAATCCGTAATGGTCAATCGCGAGTGCGTTATCAGACGATTCTGTTTCAGATATTCGCGGTGCCACAACATATGCCTGAAATCCTTTCGCTGCTTCTTCGCGAATTCGTGCCCATGCTCGCTCGACAAATTGTGGTTTCTCGCGTGCAGAAATTACGTGCGTCGTGATAGGTGCTCGCCCACTGGGCAGTTCGCGCAACGTCGAAACATCAAGATCGCCAAAAACTGTCATGGCTACCGTTCGTGGAATTGGCGTCGCTGTCATAACCAACACATGAGGAGGATTTTTTGCTTTCGTTCGTAATAGATCCCGCTGCTGAACACCAAATCGATGTTGTTCATCAACGACAATGAGCCCTAAGTCATGAAAGTCAACACCGTCACTTAATAATGCATGTGTGCCAATGACCAACCCAGCTTCACCGCTCTTTATTTTCGCTAAATTTTCCTGACGCACTCGTGAATTTTGCGAACCAGTTAATAGCGCGATGGCGGTGGCGTTCTCCGCACTTGTCAGTTCACCTGCTCTACCTAACTCCCCTAGCAATGAGGTGAATGACCGGAAGTGTTGTTGAGCCAATACTTCAGTGGGAGCCAGAATTGCAGCTTGCCCTCCGGCATCCACAACGGCAAGCGCAGCTCGAAGAGCAATGACAGTTTTTCCTGAACCAACCTCACCTTGCAGTAATCGATACATCGGATGTGATTGTGATAAATCATGTTCAATCTCTCGGGCAACATCTTTCTGTCCTTGCGTTAATGTGAATGGCAACGACGCATCAAATCGGGCTAGAAGTCCGTTTGGACGTGGCTTTCGAGAGGTCGCAAAGAGCGTTCGCTGCTCGGCTCGTCGCTGAACTAATATCAGTTGCAAGAGGAGCGCTTCATCAAAAGTCAAACGTTGCCGAGCAATTTCCGCCGCTTCGAGAGACGGCGGTTGATGAATATGACGGAATGCGTCAACTAAGTTTGGAAAATTAAATGACTGTTGAATCTCACCAGGTAAGTAATCTGGTTCGTGAGGAAGAGTTTCCAGCGCAAGTCTCATACATTGCGATATCTTCCAAGAAGGTAATTTTCCAGTAGCCGGATAAATCGGAAGGTACTTGCCGGCAAATTCGCCAATAGCGCTGTCGACATCGCTACCATCAGGAATAATGACATAGTCGGGATGTGTGAGTTGACGTTTACCTTTAAATGATCCAAGTTTGCCGGCGAAAAGTCCTTGGTAACCTACTTTCAAATCTTTCTCCCGCCAGGCTTGATTAAAGAAAGTCAAAGAAAGTTTTGCTCGACCGTCGGTCACAACAACTTCGAGAATTCCACCTTTTCGTCCCGGAATTCGTCGTACATTAACTTTTTCAATCTCAGCCAAAATTGTGGCTTCTTCACCTTCGATCAAAGTTTCAATGTCAGTTAATTCACCGCGCATCACATATCGACGTGGATAGTGACGGAGTAAATCATCGACCGTCTTAACGCCCAGTTGCGTCGCCAATACTTTTGCTGTTCGATCGCCAAGCACGTGAGTCAGTGAGCGCTCTAATCCTTCAGCCATTTCGCCATTCTCTCGAACTGGCCCGACAGAAAAGGCAGAAAGCGCAGATATTTCGAACGGAATTTCCATCAATTGGCATTATCAATATGCCTCAGGCTAATCTGTGCCCCTCACGTTCGAGTAAAGGAATTACGACGATGGCATCGGTATGCGATATCTGCGGCAAAGGCCCAAGTTTTGGCAACAACGTGTCCCACTCCAATCGCCGTACTCGTCGTCGCTGGAACCCCAATATTCAAAGTATTCGCACGCTTGTCAATGGATTTACGAAACGACAAAACGTCTGCACCTCATGCTTGAAGGCAAATAAAGTTTCTCGCTAAGCATTCCCAGCTAAAAAGAATAATGTATTTCTCAAACCAGAATTAATCCTAGAATTTGTGGGACCAACCTAATATCGATGGCAATTCTCGCCCTTTCACGGTAACGCTCCGTTCGATTCGATCAATCACTTTTCCAATTCGGAATCCGCAGGTAAGGTCATGTGAAGAGCTTGTAAAAAGAAATTCGTGATCTTCGCCGCCGGTGAGGGCAATATTCAGTGAGTCAAGTGACGTGTCAATGTCACCAATCGCATCAACCAAGTTGGCAAAATCCGGAATTGCCATCACTAATGCTGGATCAATCTCAATTGTTACACCACTGGCATCGGCAATGTGTGAAGCATCGAGAAGTAAACCGTCGCTGACATCAGTGAGCGCTGAAGCGTGGCGTGAGATCTGCTTTGATTGGCTGAAGTCTGGTTGTGGTGTGACGAATGCGTTAATAGCTCGTGTCACATTTGCCGTTCGTTGACTATGACGGATGCATGCGTGATATCCAAGCTGTGACCAACCAGGCAATTGCGAAATATAGAGTGAATCGCCAACATGTGCGCCGCCGCGAGTAATTGTTTTTTCAACGTTTCCGATTGCGGTAATAGTGATCATCAATTTCTCTGATTGCGAAAGATCGCCACCTATTACTCGTGCGCCAACTCGATCAGCTTCTTCGGCTATTCCATGGGCAATCTCAAAGAGTGTGTTATCTCCGATTGTGGTACCGCCAATTGTGGTTCGAGATGGTGGTGCACCAACGGCCACCACTAAATATTGTGGCCACCCACCCATCGCACATACATCAGCAAGATTCGCCGTTGTTATTTTTGATCCAATCTCTCGTGGACTAGACCACTCCGTCGAGAAATGCACACCTTCTATTGCTGTGTCAGTGGTTATTGCCAAGGGATATTTCGATGGCGCAATGAGTGCGGCATCATCACCAATGCCAAGGAGAACTCCTGCGCTTGCCTCACCCGGGCGAGAAAAAATCTTCGCGAGTTCAGAGATTGCTTCTGACTCGTTCATCTTGCCCTCACTTGTTTTATCCTCATAGACTTTAGGCTATCTCGAGATGTTGCAGTATCAGGTTGTGGCACAAACGTTCTCCCGCAACCGGTATGAATCGCTCTCGCGTGTTATGAGAAATGTAGAGGAAAGGAAGCGCAATGTCAGTTCAGGCTTACATTTTGATTCAAACTGAAGTGGGTAAAGCAAGTAGCGTTGCCAAGGCCGTCTCTGCAATTTCCGGTGTGACGCTGGCTGAAGGCGTTACCGGCCCTTATGACGTCATCATGCGCGCTGAAGCACCGAGCATGGAAGATTTTGGCCGACATGTTTTGTCAAAAGTTCAAGCTGTTCCAGGAATTACTCGCACGCTGACCTGTCCGGTCACAAGCCACTAGATATCGAAAATATCTAACGAACTACGTTCCGACGCCGATTCAGCGCACTCTCTATTAATGTTGAAATTACCTCTGAATAACTTTTACCGCGCGCTTTCCACAGCATCGGAAATACCGACGTTGGGGTAAATCCGGGCATCGTATTTATCTCATTAATAATTAATGTTCCATCATCGCGTAAAAAGAAATCAACTCTGGCTAATCCTTCACATCCTAGGGCGGTGAACGCTTCCTTTGCAGCCTGCTGTATCGATTCACTTTCTTTCTCAGAAATCTTTGCGGGGATATCAAACTCAGTTGACCCATCAAGATATTTAGCCTCGAAATCATAAAATTCATGGTCGCCTACTACGCGAACTTCACCAACGACAGAGGTGTGAACTTCTCCTTGAATTTCTAATACGCCACACTCAATCTCACGACCAGAAATAGCAACCTCGACTATCACTTTTGGATCATGAGTGAATGCATCCTGCAAAGCGCTTTCGATGGTGTGAGCGGTTTTAATTTTCCAGGTACCTCTACTTGATCCACTTCGCGCGGGTTTAATAAATAACGGAAATCCAAGTGCGGAAATGCTTTCGATAACCGCTTTCGGATCATGGTTCCATTCGTATTCAGTAACAACAATGCCGGAAGCGACGTTGAGACCGTGCGCAGAAAATATAGGTTTGGCGAAAGACTTATCCATCGCAACCGCGGAGGCTAAAACACCAGATCCCACATACGGTATGTCGAGGATTTCACAGAGACCTTGAATGGTTCCGTCTTCACCATACGGGCCGTGCAACAATGGAAACACAACATCAACGTTGAGTTCATGTAGAGCAATCTCTTTACCAGAATTTACATACGGTAAACCTTGTTCATTTTTAGCAAATGGCTTTTCCTGATCAAGCTCAAACCATCGTCCGGAATCCTTTTTAATTCCAATTAAGTGAGGTTCATATCGAGTTCGATCTAACGCTGTTAAAACTCCGGAGGCTGAGATACACGAAATTTCATGTTCGCTGCTGCGTCCGCCACAAACTATTGCCACGCGCTTAATGATTGATCTCCGCTCCAGTAGTCAGTGCCATTAAACGTTTCACCGATTCTTGTGGGGTAAGAGTATTACTGACAACATCAGCAACTGCCTCAATGATGGGTATTTCAACCCCGACAAGATGAGCAAGTTCTACAACAGCAGCGGCAGAGCTCACACCTTCTACGGTGCTGGCGACCGTTGCGCGAGCCTTTTCATACGATTCAGATCGTCCCAACACTTCACCGAATTGTCGATTACGTGACATCGGAGATGAACATGTTGCAACAAGATCTCCCATTCCAGCTAAGCCCGCAAAGGTCAATGGTTGGGCACCAAGTGCCACACCAAGTTTGGTTACTTCGTTAAGTCCTCGGGTGATTAACATCGCCTGAGTATTAACGCCCATCCCCATTCCAACGCACATTCCGACTGCAAGTGCAATGACATTTTTGAATGCGCCTGCAAGTTCGCACCCGATCAAATCAGTAGATGTATACACACGAAAATACGGCGTATTAAAAAGTAGCGAAATTTTTTCAGCTAATTCACTATTTGTCGATGCACATACTGCACCGGCTGGTTGGCGAAGCGCCAACTCTCCAGCCAAATTTGGTCCGGTGATTAATCCAATATTGTCCGGCTTAATATCAAGAACTTTTTCCATGACTTCGGTCATTCGTAAATGTGTGGAAAGTTCGATTCCCTTGAGCGTGCTCACAGTTGGCTTGGTCCGTGGAAAAAATTCACGCCAGTCATTGAGATTCTCGCGCAATGTTTGGGCAGGAATCGCGACCACCACTATTTCAGACCAGGTGAGAGCGTGCTGAATATCGAGAGTTCCTATAATTGTTTTTGGTAACGAAATACCAGGTAGAAATTTAGAATTTGTGTGAGACGTATTTATCTCTGAAATAACCTCGCTATTTCTTCCCCAGAGTTGAACCTCATTTCCTGCATCGCTCAGGACTTGCGCCATCGTTGTGCCCCATGCGCCAGATCCCAACACTGATACTTTGCTCATGATTGTCGACGCGCCTTTTTAAAATTGCCGATTCTGGGAAGTTCAGATTTCTTCGGATCAAATCGAACCATTGGCGCCTTCTCCTGTCGAATTGCTGCCACGAGATCGGTGATCTTGGACATTAAATACTCGGTCGCTTCATCCAACGCATTCGCGTCATCTTCTCGCCCACGCCACTGTGCGAAATCAATCGGCTCGCCAACTCGAATGGAAATTTTCGTTCTGGGAAACAATTTGGGGACTTTCCCATAAGGCGCTAAAACTTTTTGCGGACCCCAAGAAGCGCAGGGATACACCGGTACCCCCGTCATCAGCGATAATCGAACAACGCCAGTCTTTGCCTTCATCGGCCACAAATTTTCATCACGCGTCAGCGTTCCTTCAGGAAATACACCCAACATATGGCCAGCTTTTAGAACAGCAATAGCATGTTCATATGCTTTTGCCGCAAGTGGCGATTCGCGATCTACTGGAATTTGTCCTGCACCTTTAATAACAGTGCCGACAATAGGTATTTGAAAAACTGATTTCTTTCCTAAATATCGTGGTGCACGACCATTGTTGTAGAGGAAATGAGTAAACGTCAGAGGATCAACATAGGAAAGATGATTGCAGGTAACAATAACCGGACCCGTTGCAGGAATTTTCTCTCCGCCTTGCCAATCCTTTTTTGTAATCAGCCAGAGAAGAGGACGTAAAACCAACGCACCAAGGCGAAACCAGCCATTTGTTCCCAGCGGATAATTGCGAGGTGGGTCATAACGAATCTCGTCTGACATAGTAAAAGCCTATCTACTTTTCATTTCCGACTAGGCAAAAAAGAGAGAGCTGCGATTACTCGCAGCTCTCCCGTTAAAACTGAGCAGTCAAATAAAGCGAAGCCTTACTTGCGCTTGCCCTTCTTTGCCTTTTTCGCAGCTTTCTTTGGCGCCTTCTTGCCAGCTTTCTTCACAACTTTTGCAGCCTTCTTAGGTGCTACTTTTGCAGGAGCTGGTTTTGGAGCTGCCTCAAGCTTGCGTGCGCCTGCGATAACTTCTTTGAGCGCTTTAGCTGGAAGGAAGCGAACTTTCTTGCTCGCTTTGATCTGAATTGTCTCGCCGGTGAATGGATTACGACCCTTGCGAGCTTTGCGATCAACTTTCTTAAACTTGCCAAAATCGTTAATCGTTACGTCTTCACCTTTGTGAATATTACGTGTGATTGAATCGAAAATGACATTAACTGCGTTCGCTGCATCCTTCTTACTTCCATTGAAGTGTGGCGCAAGTCCCGCAATGAACTGGGCTTTGTTCATTTCATTCCCCTTATATTTACGCGTAAAG
>CAZQWU010000001.1:86647-92263 GCA_964597305.1 uncultured Bifidobacterium sp. | reverse complement strand
GTAATCAAATCATCAAGAGTCTTTGGTGGTGTTGCGACAACCTTGGGGTTGTATGCCAAGAGAACCGTTGATGCACGATAAGGAACTGCGCCTTTACCCATATCAATTAATGATTGTGGAACGTTATTGATATTTGGTACGCGAGATGCGGAAGGAATAGTTAAGTAGCCTGACAAACCGAGCTGGGTATTGAAACCAGCATCGATAATGTCAACGCCTGGATCCTTATTAGTCTTGGACGCAGCGATGATCTTCGCAAGTGTTAGCGCATCATTCTTACCATGAAGGTCGAATGATGAAAGGTCTACTTTGTAGTTGCGATTAGCAGCTTCAAAAGCAGGAATAAGTTCATTGAGGTACAACTTCTCAACGTTCGTGTCAGCCGAAACATAGAGACGGACCTGGAAAACTGCTGCTGGTGCTTGTGTTGCAGTTGCAATGAGGCCTGCAATGGCAACCAAGACGCCGGCGGCGAGTTTGATTTTCTTGTTACGCAATGTGTTCTCCCCCGATTAACAAGGCCACTGCCGAGCGCAGAGCCTTCGTACTGGTGGTTGAAAAGTACGGAGAAAACGGGCGCCGGTCAATTACCGCTAGATCACACGGCGAGCGTGAGAACCGGCTGAGAAAGGTTAATTTTAGCCTTCGTTTCGGTGAACGGTCTTCTCCAAGACCTGGGTAGAGCGAAGAACTCCAACAATAATTAATGTGAAGAAAATACCGACAATGTGAAATCCGAGGCCAACTGCGCTCGCCATCGCTGCCGTTGCAAAGACCGTTGCAGCTGTGGTCACGCCTTGCACACCTTTTGTTGCATTAAATATTAGACCTGCGCCAAGAAATCCAATTCCAGTTATAACAGCGTGCATGGCTCGGGTGGGATCACCTAATTGTGCATTGGCATCGAGCACTTCACCAACAGCAACAATCGTAGAACTTGCGCCAGCAACGAGCGCCATCGTTCGCGGTCCTGCAGATTTGCCAGCGCGATCTCGCTCCCAACCAATTAACGAACCCAAGAGAACTGCGAGTGCGCATTCCACAATGATGGAAAGTTGATCTGAGAGTGCGATGGTGTGAATTGTCATGGCGCAATTCTCTCATCAAATCTTTTACTTATGGGAGAGTGAACCCACGACTTCAGTAAGAAATTCAATACTTTCGCGAACTTCTTTCACCGGACCGCCGCCAGGAGTTGGTGCAGACCCCAACATGACATCTTGCTCTAGGACAAGTTTGCCTTGGTAATTAATCGAGTCTAAATAGCGAATGACATCAGCAATGTGCGCATCGCCTTTACCTAATGGTTTGTACATTCCATGTTTTACTTCGTGCGAATACGTGCTCACCCCAGATCTAATCCGCGCGGCTGCTTTCGCATCGCAATCTTTGAGGTGTACGTGCTTAACGCGTGAGCCAGCTTTCTCGGCAATCGACAATGGATTTCCACCACCGACAACAATGTGGCCAGTATCCAGACAGAGATCGACCGATGTTTCATTGAGTAGAAATTCAAGATCTTCTGGAGTTTCAAACATTGTTCCGGCATGTGGGTGAACCACCATCTGTAAACCAAATGATTGTGCAATCTGAGCGATCTCTGGCAATGAGTCAGCAAAGACAGATTTTGCCTGCGCATCCATAGGATCTCGTGTGTCGTAATTTCCATCTTCGGCGGGGGTAGCGAGAACGAAATTTCCCGCATTCAGTGCGGCAAGGACATCGGCTTGTCGCTTGGCACGTTCATACGAAGCCTTTAATTGTTCTGGTTTGTGAAGAACAATCGGAACAAAAGCGCCGCAGAGCGATAAATCAAATTCGCTCAATTTATTCTTGAGATCTTTAGCGTTTTGTGGAAGATAACCATCGGGGCCAAGTTCGGTTGCAGTGATGCCACATTCACGCATTTCATGAAGAACGCGGTCGGGTTCCATTTGGAATCCCCAGCCATTCGCTTCGCAGACTCCCCAGGAAATTGGTGCGCCAGCAAGTTGTTTCGATAAATCCATAGCGCGACTTTAGTACCTCAAAACTTAAATCTGTTTTAACGACCAGGCTTTTACCCCACCAGTAATACCAGCAGTATTCGAGACGATCACTACATCATCACCAATTAATTGCAGTACTTCAGTTCTGATGCGACGTGAATTTCCGCCACCAATGTATAGGCGATCCCAAAGGAAAACTTTTCGTAAATCATCAACCATTAATCGAATGCGGCGCGACCAGAATGTATCCCCCAGCCGGCGCCTCTCCCGCTCACCGATCCAGGTGTCATAGGTGGTATTTCGTCGAACCGGCATCATCGACATTTCAAAATGTGGCGCGAGTTTTCCGCCATCAAACATTGAAAAACCTAAGCCCGTTCCGAGAGTGATGGCAACCTCTAAGCCTGAACCATTAATAACGCCTGCGCCGTGAACTTCTGCGTCATTGAGAACTATTGCTGGTTTGGAAAAAAACCGCGAAACGGCATGCTGAATATCAAAGCCTTTCCATAAAACTTGTAGCTCTGGTTCTACTTTGGTGTGTGGGCCATTGGTATTGATGTAATGCGGCGTATGTACAACAACGCCATGTCGCAACATGCCAGGCATACCCACAGTAATTCGATCAAAAGCGGGAAGTCCTTTCGACATCTGATCTATTGTTTCAATTAAACGTTGTGGTGAGAGTGGATAAGGAGTTGGCACCGTAACTGGTTGAGCATGAAGTGTTGCACCAGCATCAAGGACTGATCCTTTGATATTCAAACCGCCACAATCAATGGCAAGTGTCATCAATGAGGAAGTGGACATGTCCATAGCGAAATTGTCGCAAACGATCGGTGATGTGGGAAATTTACGCGTATTTCTTCGGATATGTGCCGGATTGCGGAGCACTAGAATTTCGACATGTCTGATCTGCTCACCATTGGCCGCATTAGCGTTGATCTCTATGGCCAAGAGTCGGGACACGGACTTGCTGATGCACAAACATTCCAAAAATCTGTTGGCGGTAGTCCAACAAATGTTGCGATTGGTACCGCTCGATACGGACATTCCACTGCAGTGATTACTGGCGTTGGTGATGATGCGCTTGGCACATTTGCCCTTCACGAATTAAAGAAATTTCACGTCGCAACAGATTGGGTTATTCGTGGCAAAGGAAAAACACCGATAGTCGTTGCTGGTATTAAAGATCCCGATAATCCTGAATTTGTTTTTTATCGTGAGCAGAGCGCACCTGATACCCAAATTGTCGCTGATGATGCGCTTCGTCAGGCTGCCGCGTCGGCAAAAATATTTTGGTTTACTGGCTCTACGCTTTCGCAAGATCCTTTGGCTAGTACCGTCAATGAGTTACTCAAACATCGAAAAACAATTGCTGGCGAGCGTGAAATTATTTTTGATCTCGATTATCGACCGGCATTTTGGCCCGATCAAGAAACCGCACATCGCACAATCAATGGCGCACTCAAATACGCAACGTTGGTCATCGGCAATCTCGACGAGTGTGCTGTCGCAACCGGTTTAGCGCGCGGACTTTCGGCTCGCGACTATGCCACAGCGCTCCATGCAGCTGGCGCACAACGCACAATTGTCAAAGGTGGGCCGACTGGTGTTTTGGTTTCACACGATAATTCCGTGACAGAAGTTGCCGGAATCCGAGTGAAAACAGTCTGCGGGTTAGGTGCAGGTGATGCATTTGGTGCAGCGGTTGTCCACGGAATTCTCTCGAGGTGGTCACTTGAAGAGAGCGTGCGCTTTGCCAATGCGGCTGGCGCTTACGTTGCGTCGCAATTGATGTGTAGCGACGCTATGCCAACTGAAATGCAAGTGAGAGCGTTACTGTCATGAGATTTTTTCCAGCATCTGGTGGCCAGACTGTTATCACGCCAACCATCGCGGGCTGGAAATATTCAGGGCTTGCAATTCTCACATTACAAACTGGCACAACCACGCTCGATTCAACGCTGTTGGCAAATGCCGAAGGTGCGCTCATCCCATTGAAATGTCTCGATGCAACTGTTGTGGTAGACGGAAATAAATATGTACTTCAAGGTCGGCGCGGAGTTTTTGTTGGTGGAACCGATTGGCTTTATTTAGCACCACAATCTCAGGTTGAAATAACTGTCACCTCGCCAAGTGAATTGGCACTTGCTACCGCAGTTGCTACTCGCGAATTTCCTACACGCTATGTAGCAAAAAATGACACTGTCGAAATACGTGGCGCAGGTTCTGCGACCCGTGAAGTTCGCCCATTTATGCATCCTGATCAATTTCCCCATGCACAAAAATTAATGGCGGTAGAACTCGTAACACCCGATGGAAATTGGTCATCATTTCCGCCACATCGCCATGATGGAATTGAAGGATGTTCGGTAAATAATGAAGAGATTTATTATTTCCGCATTGGCAAAAGCGATAGCAACGGGAGAAGTGTTCATGGTGAAGCCGAAGGTTGGGGGCTTCATCGAACCTACACCGCGCCAGAAGATCGGCAACCTTTTGATGACACCATCACCGTTCGTGATGGCGATATTTATTTAGTACCGCGGGGTTATCACGGCCCGTGCGTTGCAATGCCGGGATATCCCATGTATTACTTAAATGTTCTTGCTGGGCCAGCAGTGAAACGAACAATGGATTTTTGTGATGACCCAACCCATTCGTGGTTACGCGAAAGTTGGAAAGAGCAAAAACCTGATCCACGTGTACCGTGGATCGTGAAGTAAGGAGTTATAGCAATGACTGTCATGACAACGTCGCAAGCCATCGTGCGGTGGGCGATCGCGCAAAAGATCATGATCAATGGCGAAAAGAAGCCTTATTTTCCAGCAACGTTTGCCATCTTTGGCCATGGCAACGCGTTAAGTCTTGGAGATGCGCTCCATGCTTCACAAAACGAGATAGTGACTTATCGCGGTCAAACGGAAGAAGGAATGGGGCTAGCTGCTGTTGCGTATGCAAAAGCAATGCGCCGTCAACAATGTGCCATCGTGACAACATCGGTTGGTCCAGGGGCTATGAATGTTGTGACTGCTGCAGCAACCGCGTTAGCAAATCGCTTACCCATGATGATTCTGGTTGGCGATACTTTCCATTCCAGAATTCCTGATCCGGTTCTACAACAAGTCGAACATTTTCATCAACCCTCACTCACTGTTAATGATGCGTTTCGACCCGTCGTTCGATACTGGGATCGCATTACCTCTCCCACGCATATTTTGAATTCATTACCGCAAGCCCTCGCCACATTGTTAGATCCAGCGAGTTGCGGTCCTGTCTGTATTGCACTTCCGCAAGATGTTCAAGCAGAAAGTTTTGACTTCCCAGAAGAATTTTTCCGCGAGGTTATCCATGTCATCCCGCGAACACGAGCTGATAAGGATGAACTAGCTCGAGCTGTTAATTTAATTAATAGTGCAAAAAAACCAGTGATTGTTGCGGGCGGCGGTGTGCACTATTCACTTGCCGAAAACGAGGTCAAAGATTTTGCTCACCATGGCGCAATTCCGGTGGTCGAGACAATGGCAGGAAAAACTTCGCTCCCATGGAGCGATCCTTTGCTGGTTGGCCCGCTCGGAGTGACTGGCGCTGATCCGGTCAATACGTTGGTGGCTGAGTCGGATCT
>CAZQWU010000001.1:41834-86547 GCA_964597305.1 uncultured Bifidobacterium sp. | reverse complement strand
GTTGCGCGACCTGAAGATTATGTACTGACTGCTGCCGGTGGATTACCTGGCGAACTCAATAACAATTGGCTAGCGCATTCTGTTGCGTCTTTTGATTGCGAATATGGATTTTCCTGTATGGGGTATGAAATTAGTGGCGCGTGGGGTGCAGCTATCGCGCAAAACACCATTAAAAACCAACAAGCGAAATCAAATGGCCGCGTCATTGCGCTTACCGGTGATGGTTCCTATTTGATGCTGAATTCAGATATTTATAGCGCAGTTTTACATCGTCACCCATTCACTCTCATTGTCTGTGACAACGGTGGCTTCGCAGTAATTTCGCGATTACAGACTGGTAACGGTGCAGATTCCTTCCGAACAATGATTACTGAAAATTCTGATGCGCCGCGCGTTGATTTTGTCGCGCACGCACAATCGATGGGTGCTACTACTCATCGAGTAAAGAGCGTTGCAGAGTTAGCACATGCCGTTCGCGAGTCTCTGACAAGTACGGAAGTTGTTGTCATCGTTATCGATACCGCCCCTGCAACATGGACTGAAGGTGGCGCATTTTGGGAAGTAGGCGTGCCAGAAGTTTCAACAAAACCTGCGGTAAATGAGGCGTTAGCGAAAGTTCGCGAAGCGAAAAAGAACCAACGAATTTATTAATTCGATGAAATACTTCGTTTATTCGGCGAGCGCTCGCTGAATATTCGCCATAGAAATCGCTGATTTTTCTTCAGCGGGTTCCCACGCGGTGTCTTGTTCGCTCATTAACCAACCGGAAAATCCGACTTCATCCAATGCAATAAAAAGTTCTCGCACTTTCAGTAACCCAGTACCAGCGGGAACAAAGAGTTTTAATTCATCAACTGCATATCCCATGGATGGAAGTTCTCTATTTTTCATTTGCGTGAGAACTTCACCGCTGACATCTTTAACATGGACATGAGTGACACGTGTGCCATATTCCCGAGCGGCAGCTACTGGATCTCCGCCACCAACAAGCCAGTGGCCCACATCGAGACAGAGACCAATACTTTCCGGAAGCAGCGCCATTAATTTTTTTGTTTCACGTGGCGTCTCTATATAAGTACCTCCATGCGGGTGAAATGACGATGCCATTCCCAGTTCAGCCGCGCGCACTGCCCACCGTTTCACATGGTCGGCAACGCTCAAAAATCCAGCATCGGTATAACCAGGACCAGCATCAGCATTAGCCGCGCTCTTGTCGCGATCTGGTGACCCGTCAATTGCAAATACTGCGTTCTGAACTTGTGCCTGCGCTCCCGCGAGCAAAATTTTCTCTGTTTCACGATCTTCGCCATCGATAACGCCGTCAACAGTACATCGAATGGGAATATAAATTTCTGCTGCTTCAATTCCATTTTTTTTCATTAAGCCGCGAAACTCTTCAGATTCAGATTGTTCTGGTGAGACTTGGATACCTTTAAAACCATACTCAGAAAGTTTTCGCAAAAAACTTTCTTTCTGAGCTGGATCGTATTTCCAATTCAACGGAACAATTCCTACTTTGGCGTTCTGAAGTCGAACTCGCGAACTCACTATAAAACCTCCATGACTAAGTCGAGCAGAATAGTTGACCAACTGAAATCTGGTGCGCCCCACCCCGTTGCATCGTGTGGGTTGTAGTACTCACGAACGCCGCTCTTCTTCATACACGCGATACTTTGATTGGCAATATGTCGAGCTAAATCGATACGGCCATGTCGAATGAGGCCACGGGCAAGGTACCAATTGCTATTAATCCACGTGGGTCCACGCCAGACCAAATTTCCACCGACGGTATTTGGGCGATATGTCGGATGGTTCATTGCGGTGCTGGGAATCGGATATTCAGCCCAATACTCGGCTGGGTTAAGTAAATGCGACATTAATCGTTCAACTTTGCGTGGATCCAGGTCGCGCAGGAGAAGTGGCATCAGAGACGAAAATGTATTGACGCGTAACTTGGTATTGGCTTTACCGTTTACGTCGTAATACAAACCATCGGTTTCATCCCAACATAATTCATCAAGTGACTTTTGTGCGTGCGCTGCTCGATCTAAATACATCTGCGCTGATTTATCATCGCGAACTTGGAAACAAAGGCGTGCAAGTGCGTGAAGATTTTCAATATAGATGGTGTTAACCATGACATCGGCAACAACAAAATAATCAGTCTCGATCATTTTCTTTGGATCACGATTGAACGGTTTATATTGATCGCAAATTAAGTTCCAGCCACGATCCCAACTGTCATGTTCCTCGTCGTGGATCTTCATGAGCTCATCCCACTTAGGCGAATGATCAAGACCTGTTTCATCAGGTTGGACAACTCGAATTAAGCCATCACCGTATGGGCTTCGCACGGTATGGAGCCATTCATAAAATCGACGGACACCAGGGAGAATTTCTTGAACAAAATCCACTCCCCGACCGCGCTGTGCAACCGCTTCTACCGCTTCGGCAAGTAGTGGTGGTTGCATTTCATCTGAGAGATATTTTGAACGGAATGCAATTGCATACGTTGACACCATCTCTTCGTAGGCATCGCGTTGCCAGAATGTCACATGTGAAATAAAGCCATCGTCATGTTGGTTTTTTAACAAACTGACCAGCTCTGCTTCTGCCTTCTTGATATCAAGGTGGCTTAATGCGATGGCGTGAAAGCACGAATCCCAAAACCATTGAAAGGGATATGTCACATGGGATGGACAGGTGAAATCATAGGAATGTCCACACCAGTCAGCAGTTCCACGTTGTCGATTTTTCTCATGGATGCCAGAGACTGTTTCTTTGAGCCAATGGACGTCGGTGGCTGTAGGTCGATGGGTGTACGTAGCCATTTTGTATCGACCCTTTCAACCTAGGAGATCACCACATGGGTACATTCTCGACTAGTGGAAGGATAGATTAACCCTCTCAATTCATAAAGTTTTTAAAACATTTCAGGAGGCAGTGTGTCAACGGTAATAAGGATCGGTGTCGTCGGTGCGGGTGCAGTTTCATCTTCAGTGCATTTACCCATTCTTACTCGCCGCAGTGATCTCTTTAAAGTGACTTCACTCGCCGATTTTAATCGTGATGCCACTCATGCGCTCTCTGATCGATTTGGAATTGAACATCGCTTTACCTCTCCGCAAGAAATGTTTTCTTCTGGTCATGTAGACGCTGCTGTGATACTTAATTCTGGAAGTCATTGCCAAGTTGTTGTTGATGCACTCAAAGCTGGTCTTGATGTTTTCTGCGAAAAACCTTTGGCATATTCTCGAGAGGAAATGGCCGCAATTGAATCTGCGATGAAATCTTCAGGCAAGAAACTGATGATTGGTTATATGAAGACATTTGATCAAGCTGTGTATGAAGCTGCGAAAAATATTCAAGGTCGACCACGAACCGTAGATGTAGTAGTACTTCATCCCAGTGGTGAGAGCCAATTGGCAACTACCGAGTTACATGTAAAGTCATTTCCGGCCTCGCCAGAACTAATTGCCCAATTTGTTGCAAGTGATAAAGCAATTCGTGAACAAGTATTGGGTCACGACGCAGCACTAGCTTTTGGTGCCGAATTCACTGATGTCATTATGGGAAGTATCATTCACGAACTCTCAGTATTGAGATCACTCGATATTCATATTACTGAAGTTGATTTTGTTGACCGTTGGCCAACTCAAACACGAGCCGAATCATTCATTATTCATGCGCGCACTTCCGACGGCGTCCGAGTGACTATCCGATGGTTTTATCTCGACGCCTACCCCATGTATCAAGAAGAGATTCGCTGGGTTAATGAAAAAGAAGGCCATCACATCATTTTCTCAAGCCCATATATCTTGCGTGTTCCGACAAAATACATCCACACTACTCGCCACGGCTTGGACCATAAGGAGTCTATTTTTGAGTCCTATCAACCAAATTTTGAAATTGAGTTAGTTGCATTTCATAGGCTTGTGAAGACTGGTGTGCAACAAACTGATCCTATTGTGGCTGGAAACGAAGATCTTGAGATTAGTTTGAAAATTGCCCGAAAAATCTGCGAACGCGAAGGAATTGCGCTAGGCGGAAATCTCCTGAACTAAATCACTACTTAATTCGACCCTCAATATCTTTAAGTACTTGATGGACTTCTTTCGAAATCGTTTTGAGCTCTGTGAGCTCCTGCTGTGCGATAGAACGAGCCTCTTTCGCCAGTTCAAACTCACTCAAGCTCGCGAAGTGCGTTTCATTGATGATCTCTTGCGTTCGGGCTGATTGAACATCTTGGCCAACCATAATGATGGAGAGAAGCACAAGTTGGAGAAATGTTTGAGCCACCCACGAAACAATCACAATCGTGTCATGAGATTTAATGGCATTAGGGAGAGAGATCAGGGCGATGGCCATAAAAATATAGGCGCACCACATCGTGCTGACAGCTCCAGTGATTTTTGATGCAAGTTTCTTATTGAATGATTCAATTCCCATACTGAGATCCTACTCCGGTTGAAATTTTCCCATTTTCTAGAAGAATGCTGACATGACACGAGTGAAGCGACCAATTCTCTGGCTACTTCTCCCGCTCTTTATCGCAGCAACCGTGGGATCTGGTTGGGCAACGATTAACTATTTTCCGCAAGGCAGGTCATCGCAGGTAAGTCAGGAATGCCAATCTCTAAGAACATTTATCCTCGCAAATGAACTCCATGGGAAAGTTCTCTGGGATCAATATCATTCCAATGTTCTTAAATATCAAACGGGATTAGCGAGTAATACCCGACAGGTGGATTTGGTCAAAACAATTGCTTCTCAAGTGATCAATGTTTTAGAAACAGATCTTGTCATCTATCAAGAGATGTTTGCGCATCGAGCATGTCTGACAGCGGACTTCAATGATCAAATAGAGGGAACGATAAGCGATACCCAGCTGACCATAGATTTTCTACGCGGTGCTACACAAATTCAGGGACAATCTTTTGATCCAACAAAAGGCGTGTGGAATTCAAATTTTTACGATGTCTATGAAAGTGCGACGAACTACTTAAAGAAATGATCGACTCAGGTCGATCGCAAGGTATCGCGCGAAATGTCTTTATTTCGCTCATGAACTTTGCGTAGTTGTAATTCGAATCCGCTGATCGCATCATCAAATGCGGCAAGGTCGTTATGGCCCACTCCCTCAGAGCGAACAAATGGCCCTGCACCATGCGTTGTTAAATTGACGCGATGAGCTTGTTTACTGAGTTTTGGGTTGGTCTCGCGGGATACTTCAACAACGATTCGTTCGATCGGTACATTAAACCGAGCCATCGATAGTAATTTTTCTTTTGAAATGGCTTTGAAATCTTCTGGAAGATCTAATTTATGTGAACGGATTGAAATGTCCATAAATCCCCTCTCCAAAAAAAACTATAGACCCATCTCCTCACAATTTTCTAGCGAGAAAATGTGGTAGCGCGAGCAGAATGAGAAATTAAAGGGGTAGTACTGCGAAAATCACTGAGAGAACGGCAGCTAATGCGGCTGCTTGGAGAAGGAGTGTGATCGCCATTTTTCGGTCCGCAGCTCGATCTTCTGGCGCAGCAACCCGCGAAAGGTCTCCGAGTTTTCCTAAATTAAACGTTCCCATAAATCCATAGGCGAGGCAGAATTTTCTTCGCGATTGGATAAATCCCACTGAAAAGACTAGAAGCGGGAGAAATATCGAAAGTTTTCCAGTAAACGAAGCGTTTTTTGCGATTAAGCCTGCGCCACTGATGACCGTAAAAACCAGACCGACGATCGCCACAAATTGGCGGCGACGGACTTCTTCTTTTCCTAAATTACATGTACCTGGAATATATGTGGAGCTCACTTACACCTCTTCGAATTCATCTTCTGAATCTTCACTCCAGAAATCCTGGCTTTCGTCGCTTGCTTCCATCAAAGAGATAAACGCGAAGAAACCCTTCACTGCAAGAAAAACCACTGCGGCAAGCGCTGTGATGCGACGGAGAATCTTGAGCATGTGCAAAGTCTATAACTAATTAAGTCGACGCGTTGAATTTCTTACGATTAACGTGGTCGGTAAGGTGATCGAATGGAGTTCGCTCTTAGGAGCTTTTAATCGCTCCATGATTGACCAGGCTGCCATCTCTCCCATCAAACTCGGTTGTTGCTCAATCGTTGTCAGATCTGAAAACTCTGCCATTTCATGGCCATCAAAACCAACAATCGAGATGTCATCCGGGACTTTTAATCCATGTCGTCGAAAGGCTTGAAGCGCGCCGAGCGCCATTTCATCTGATTGCGCGAAAATTGCAGTCGGTCGATTAGGGCGAGCTAATAAATCATCAACTGCGCGGCTGGCGCCTTGCATAGTGAAATCGCCAAAGACTTCACGAGAGGGCAACCATTCGAGGCCATTTTCTGCAAGAACTTGTAAGAAAGCGCTCCGGCGATCTTGTGGAACGCTGAAGTTAAATGGATCGTGTGGGCTTCCTGAAATCAATCCGATTTTCTTATGTCCTTGATTAACCAGATGTTGAGTTGCTGTGCGAGCTGCTGCAATATCGTCGATAGCAACGCTCGAGCAACGATCATGATGCATACCGACAAGTGACACAGGAATTCCCAAGCTCAACATGGAGTTAAATTCTTCTTCGGTTGGTGGAACGCTAATAACAATTAATCCATCAACGCGACCCTTCAACATTTGATGTTGGAATAATCGCTCCCGACCTTTGAGTTGGCTGAAGTTATAGAGCATGAGGTCTAAACCAGCTTCGCGTAACGCCTGTTCAGCGCCGTTAATAACTTGTGCGAAATACCAACGAGCAATAAAAGGCGCAATGACGCCAATACTGTTGGTTCGACCATAGAGTGATTTGGCCATGGATTGTGGAATGGGATATTTCAACTTCTCTGCGGCCTCAATGATGCGAAGTCGAGTCTCTTTATTGACGTGATGCATTCCGCGAAGTGCGCGCGAAACGGTGGCGACGGAAACGCCTGCTTCGCGGGCTACCTCTTTGACGCCTACGCGCCGGGAGATGGTCACAAGACTCCTTCTGCAAAAAGCTACGGTCAACTGAAAAAGTTCGCTGTAAAACTGATAACTGAACTGTAAATCAGCGGTCTTTGAACGGCAAGAGTTGTTATTGAAGCTTACGGTTACTACGGCGCGTGGAATGGAGGCTGAGCGCTGCAGTGAGCGCCAAGACCCCCACGATAACTCCCAGACTTGTTCCTAAGGAAATTTCCGGAATATGGGCCCCAAAAATCGCATCAATATGTTGATAGTGAAATGCCTCGAAAATTAATTTGATTCCAATAAATCCTAAAATGATTGATAAGCCTTCGGTGAGATAGACCATTTTTTGCATCAACCCACCGATGATGAAGTAGAGCTGACGAAGGCCCAACATGGCAAAAATATTTGCAGTCACGATGATGTAAGGGTCTTTTGTCAATCCAAAGATTGCTGGAATGGAATCAAAGGCAAAGATCACGTTGGTCGTTGCGATCGCTGCTAACGCGATCACAAAGAACGAGGCGCCTTTACTTTGCAGAAAACGAATCAACGGACCGGGTTCCCACTCGGATTCTGAATCTTCCGCGATAAGTGAATACGCCGTGTATAGTAAAAAAGCACCGAAAAGAAAGAAGATCCATGACCATCGATGAACTAATGCCGATCCCGCACCGATGAAGATTCCTCGGAGGAAGAGAGACATCACAATTCCAATAAGGAGAACAAGTTCTTCTCTCTCTTTTTCAATTTTCAGTCGAGCGAGAATCAAAATAAAGACGAAGAGATTGTCCATCGACAATGAATATTCGGTGATCCAACCGGCAAAAAACTCTCCCTGTCGACCCGTTGGAGCCCAGGACGCCATGGTGATCCCAAAAACAACTGCCAGTCCGATATAAAAGAAAGTCCAGAAGGTAGCCGATTTAATAGTTGTCACTTTATTTCTATTGATAATTGCTATCAGTAAGTCCACTGTCATCACTAAACCGAGGGCTACTAGGGTAGTTACCCACACTGCTGAACTCATAGTGGGATACTAACGCCATGGCTAATCAAATCGAGACGTTTATAAGTGTAGAAACCCATCAGCGAGATCGCATCAGCGTTGCTTTTCGTTGGATTCTTCTTGTTCCTATTGTCGTATTTCTCGAGTTATTTACTTCACTGTCACCACACTTTGGACTTTCTTTTAGCGGCCTCGTTGTTTTACCCGTTGCTGCAGCATTAATTTTCCGTGGTATCTACCCTACCTATCTCTTAACGTTCAACCACTCAGTACTTGAATTATGTAACCGGATCACCGCATCAGCGCTTCTGCTTCATGATGGTTATCCTTCATTAGAGCGGGATCCTCGAGTCAATCTCGTTTTTCCTGATGTTGATGGCGGAAAAAAAGTGAATCAATATCTTCCACTAGTGAAGTGGATTCTTGCTATTCCACTTTATGTTGTTGGAGTAATTTACACATTTGTCTCACTGGTAATGACCATCTACGGCTGGTTCGCTATTCTCTTTACTGGAACGTTACCAACACGCGTTGCTGAAATTAATCGTGGCAGTATGGCATTTTGGAATCGAGTTGTTGGATACGCATTCATTCTTGTCACCGATGAATACCCCAGCTTTTCTCTAAAATAATTTTTGCTTCATGAGTAGTGCGAAAAAAGTTGCTCGCGCAATTGTTGCTGCCGACTCAGCTTTTGAGAAAATTATCGAACGATCGCCGTTGTGTCCTATCGGTTTTTCTCCTGACAATTCGTCCCGAAAAAGATCCCCCTTCACCTCACTCGTTCACTCAGTCATCTCACAACAACTCTCAACAAAAGCTGCTGCAACGATAATTTCGCGCGTCGAAACGCTCGCTGGTGGATTGTCCCCGCGATCCATTGCCCGTCTCTCTGAAGCACACTTGCGATCAGTGGGTGTATCCAGCGCAAAAGCACGCTCGCTTCATGAACTTAGTGAGGTTTTCCTTAATCGACGGTCAGCAATACATCGCCTCGACCAGCTCACTGATGGTGAAATTGAAGATGTCTTACTACCTATATTTGGAATCGGTCGATGGACAATTGAAATGTTTTTGATGTTCTCTCTCGAACGAATTGATGTCTGGCCAGTTGGTGATTTAGGAGTGCGACGTGGCTGGGAAAAACTTCATCGGATGCGAACTGAAATTACACCGCAGAAATTAGAAGGTCTTGGCGAGAAGTTTTCACCCTACAGATCTCATGCAGCCTGGTATTGCTGGCGAGCCATTGAATTGCTTTGACGCAGATTTCGCGAGCGCGTCAGGACCGAGGTTCTAAAATCAGTGAAACTGAATTAATACACCACCGTTGATCAGTAGGTACGTCGTACCCTTCACCTTCAAAAACGTGGCCAAGATGTGAGCCGCACTGTGCACATCGCACCTCAGTTCTTATTCGTGGTGCGAGTGATCGATCTTCAATTAATACGACAGCATCATCGCCGGTCGGTGCATAAAAAGATGGCCAACCACATCCTGAGTGAAATTTCGTTTCGCTGCGAAAGAGTTCTGCTTGACAGGCTTTACACCGATAAACGCCAATTGTTTCTGAGTCTGTATATTCACCAGTGAAGGGACGTTCCGTACCTGCTCGTCGCAAGACGTCATACGAAAGTGGATCGAGCGTCTTTTTTAACGCTTCATCATCAAGGTGAACTGGAAATGCAGTGCCATCAGGTTTGTGGTGTGGCAGCGCGCCATCTTCGTTAAGCCCAGTTATCTCAGACATGAGGAAAGGCTATCCCGGTCGATGAGTGACAGTCATAACCGTTGGGATTTTTTTCTAAATATCGTTGATGGTATTCCTCAGCCGGCCAGTAGTGATGTCCCTCCGCTTCCACAATCTGCGTCACAATCTCGCTCCATCCATGATTGCGTAGCGCTGCTTCATAAATATCGCGGGTATTGACCGCATCAATCATTTGTTGCTCAGTCGTTGTAAAAATAGCGCTTCGATATTGTGTTCCGATATCGCCACCTTGTTTGTTTAATGAAGTTGGATCATGCATAGTCCAAAATTCTTCTAACAATCGACGATACGTTACTTTCGCGGGATCAAATTCCACTTCAACAGTCTCGGCATGCTCTGTTTTACCGGTGCACACTTGCTCATAGCTTGGGTTATTCGTAATTCCACCCATGTAACCAACCGAGGTGCGAATCACTCCTGGGATATTCCAGAAGCGTCGTTCGGCGCCCCAGAAACAGCCGGTGGCGAAATATGCGTGTTCACTCATTGGCGAATTCTTTCAGTTACTCGTATGAAGCGCACTTTTTCGCTGCGAAAATAGCCAACGACGTTGTGAGATACGTTAATTCAGCAAATCTTGAGGGAAATGTCCTTGTATATGCGCAGAAAGCAAGGGAGAATTGCAACTTCAGAAATTCATAAATACCCGCAGTGCTGTGTTTTCTCATGCGAGAAAGAAGGTGAGTCATGGATTGGCGTCATAAGTCTGCATGTCGAGACGAAGATCCAGAGCTCTTCTTTCCAGTAGGTAATACCGGACCTGCAATTGCACAAATTGAAGAGGCAAAGAAAGTCTGTGCTCGATGCAGTGTGCGAGAAGAATGTTTAGCGTGGGCACTTGAAAGCGGACAAGACTCTGGTGTGTGGGGCGGTCTTTCTGAAGATGAGCGTCGCGCAATGAAACGTCGTGCAGCACGCAATCGCGCGCGGATGTTAGAAAATCAAAATTTAAGTTAACGGAAAAGTAATTTCCGCAGCAGTTCCTTTTTCTAAGTGAGTGAACGTGATATCACCATTTAATTCATTCTTTGTTAACGTTGTCACAATCTGCAATCCAAGGTTCGCTTCCGCAGTAGGAGAAAAACCCGGAGCAAGTCCTTTGCCGTTATCTCGTACCGAGACCGTGCAAGTGTTAACTGTTTTCAATACTGCGATTTCGAGCGTATCCCCCGTCTCCGCCAGACCATGCTCCAACGCATTGTGAATGAGTTCGGTAAGTACTAACGCAAGCGGAGTGGCAATGATGGTGGGGAAATTTCCAAATTCGCCATCTCGTTTAATAGCGATCTCACTCGTCCGTGCACTCAATTCCACCGCGTTGGCAACGATGCGATCAATAACCTCGTCGAAAGCGACCAACTCTTGGGCATGCGACGAGAGGGTTTCATGGACAATCGCTATAGATGCGACGCGACGTACCGCTTCTTCGAGTGCGCGCGATGCATTCGGATCTTCAATGCGTCTGGATTGAAGGCGGAGTAATGCCGACACCGTTTGGAGATTGTTTTTCACGCGATGATGTATCTCGCGGATCGTTGCATCTTTGGTAATCAACGCTTTATCGCGTCGCTTTAATTCCGTGATGTTATGCGCCAAAACAATCGCGCCAATACGATCGTTTCCTTGTTTCAATGGAATGACAAGTAAATCTATCGTTCCATGGGCAGTCTCAAATTCCTCTCGCCGTAAGATTTTTCCGCTCATAATGACGCGCCAATTTTCTTCCCGAGGATGGCGTATAGGTGATTGTTCTTCGAGTGAATCAAAGATCTCGCCTAGATGATGGAGTTCAAGATCATTACTCCACCCCACTGAATTGAGCGCAGAAATTGCATTGGGACTTGCGTAGGTCACAACACCATTGACATCAAGGCGAATTAATCCGTCACCAACTCGTGGCGCCGATTCTGCAACATAGAAATTTCCTGGAATGGGAAAGTTACCTTCCGAGACCATCCGATAAATATTGTGCGCGATTTCTCGATAATTGAGTTCTAATTTAGACGGAGTTTTCATTGTTTCAATATTGCGATATCGCGCAATCACGGCAATAACTCGATCCTGGAAAAGTACGGGAACCGTTTCAATTTTGATACGAAAATCTCTCAGCATTTCTTCTTCGGTATCGCGAATAATTTCACCGTGCGAGAGTGTTTGATCAATTTTTGGTTGGGCTCCCCAGAGAATTTCATCGCCGATGACATCGTGATTGAAAACTGTCGCGGCAGTCGTGGGGCGAATGTGTGCTATGGCAATGTGACCTTCCGGCCAGGAACGTTCGTCTTTTCGAATCGGTGCCCAGAGTATGAGATCAGCAAAGGAAAGATCGGCAAGTAATTGCCACTCAGCAATTAATTCTGCGAGATGGGTTTTATCGGAATCGGTAAGTGCCGTGCGGTGTATTAGTGGCTCACGAAATGATGGCACAGACCTAGCCTAGCGATCAACCACCTCCCGATGTCACCGCCAAGATTCGTTAACTCAAGCCGAGATTCGTTAACTCAAGAGGTGGGTTGAGATTTCTTTGATCATCTTTCTCAGTGGAGATCGAGGTGCAACATCAGCAATCGTTGATTGGAGCGCCACTACTCGATCCATCGTTGCGTAGTCACTTCGCGCGATGAATTTAGGTCCAGGTGCAATCGAACGGAAATTTTTCTCAAGCTCCCGATAGCGCCGCGAATGCCCAACAAAATTGAGCAGGTAAATTACTTCGGTTCGACTGGGGAGTTGGCGACGTTGACTGACAAATTCTGACAACTTTCTTAAGGAGATTTCATCTGCTCGTGTAACAAAAATAATAGTTGCTGCACTCTCTATCCATTGAGCTTGAATTGCGCCCGGGTGTCGACGGTCTGTCCGCATTTTTGCAATATCAATGAGTGCGCCGCAATCGCTGATGTACGTGGTCTCTCGATCAATGCTCTCTGATGTGAGGTTGAGTTCGCTGGTAATAGTGAGATGTGGTGAGATATTTTTTTGCGCGTGTGTGCGCCATGCATAGTCAGTCAAACCTAATAGGTGTTCGATAGCAGGATTGAGTGAATCGGCATCAACTAACGTAGCGTGTCGTTGGCTAGCAATTTCGCGGGCTAGGTTGATAGCGATCGTGGTTCGACCAGGAGCACCGGATGTTCCCGTTACGGCAATGGCATTTATCAGTTTTCGATGTTTCACAAGCGGGGCATGCACCATGGGAGCCCGCATATGTTGCGAAACGAGCGCTGTTATTTCATCACTAGAAAGAAAATCTGTTGATGGATCAAGTATCACACATGAAATATTGTCACGCGACCATCGATGAATTTCTTCGGTATCGATACCAAATAAATCGTGGCTAGCAACAATGAGCCAACGATTCTGGTCCTCATGTAGTGATGCGACATAGTGGGAAAGTTCGGCAAAAGAGAGAGCACGAAAACGAATATCTTTTCCAGAATTGAATAAGGCTCGAGAGATTATTGCTTCTCGATCCGGAGATCCAATCGCCGTGACGACGTGAATCGAATTTTCTGAAGCGATCGAGTTAGACATGCTCTACGACGAGGATTCGATGAGATGAAATCTGCGATAAAAGTGAGATGACGTTGGTAGATCGAACATTTACGACCATTCCAACGCTGCCGCTTAAATCACCCTTGCGATCAACGTCAATAACCGTCGTTGCAAGTGCTATTAATTGAGCATTATCGGTACTCGTGGCGATTGAAGAATTTTTCGCCAGCGCATAAATATCAACAATGGCGCCACGAGTAATGGATTGCGGAAGATCATGGATTGCAATTTCTAGGGGAACATATCGGCTATCGGTCGCACTTCCTGGCTGAAGCAGCGATGATGTTGCCAGTAATTCGCCAGCGCCCATATGGTGTGTCACCACTGAACCGACAATTGGTGCATCCGTGGAAAAATACGCGTCTGCATTCTCGGGTAACAAGGCGCGAATTGGGACGAGATCAGAACTTCGAATAATGGCGCCACTAGAAAGTTCGTTTGCAGTCGCCCATAAAAGAACTGTTCGATTGGATTCATGGGCAATAATGATTGCGGCGATAAATGCGATGATGAGAATAACGACACCCACCACACTTCGAAAATACCGTTTGAGATGATGAGTTGCTGTGGTGAAAATTTCCATACGCGATGAATAGCCGAGCGCCGTAGAAAGTAACGAGGAATTATCCACACTCCACCATTCGGATGATATTTATTCATCCACAATGGTGGCGACGCTTCGATTGCTATGACTTAAGAATCGCGCCATGCAACCGTTTACTATCACTGTTAAGCCACAATCGAAAAAACCACCGCATGACCCTATTTGGAACCATCCAGTTCTTGCTCTCTTACAACAACCTGAACCTGACTTTACTCACATCGCTGATGTACCGGATGAAGCCAACAAGTCAAAGTTGTATTTAGTTCCCACAACATTTGGTGACCTCTTCGAGAATGAATTTGCACCTCAACCAACGCCACGGAGTGAATTACCAGAGTTAGAACCATGGATTAAGCGCTTAACGATTTCGCTGATCGAGATTTGGGGTGGTCGCCGCTCACCAACTCAAATTTCGCGTTGGTGTCATCGAATGATTTATCAAGAGGTGCTCCGCAAAATTGGAAAGTTTTCATCACCATTAAAAATGCGAAAAATCTATATTCGCGAACCTATAGAAGGGGTTGCCGAAGTGGTCGTCACGCTCCGATGTGGAGAGCGAATCCGATCGCTGGTGATGCGAATTGAAGGAGTAGATCACCGATGGCTCTGTACAGAGTTATTTCTTATTTAGCTTTCTTCTTTAATTTATACAATTAATGAAAAACTTTTACTTTGCACTTCCGTGGCATCGTTTATATTTTTTACCAGAACCGCATGGACACGGTGCATTTCGTGAGACATCATGTGATGACGACGATTGAGTTGCTGGCGAGTCCGAACTTCCGCTCTCAGATGGTGCGGTATATCGAAGTTGAGTTGGTGTCTCCGGTTGTTGCAAACCTTTTGCTTGAACACTTTCATCCTCGACCGTTACTTCGACATTAAAAAGGTAACCAACCATTTCTTCCGCGATTGAATCCATCATCGCGCTGAAGAGTTCGTACCCTTCTTTCTGATACTCCACAAGCGGATCGCGTTGCGCCATCGCCCGTAGCCCAATTCCTTCTTGGAGATAGTCCATTTCATAGAGATGTTCTCGCCATTTTCGATCGAGTACAGAGAGGAGAATTTTCCGCTCAAGTTCTCGCAGAACATCTGCACCCAGTGTTGACTCGCGCTCGGCATATTGTGCTTGCGCATCGCTCAGAATTCGATCGGTGAGGAAATCACTGTCGAGACCTTGTCTACCACCTGTTTCTTGCTCTAAGTGTTCGACGGTAAATGAAATGGGATACAACGCTTTGAGCGCGTTCCACAATTTCTCTAAATCCCAATCTTCGGGATATCCCTCTGCCGTTGCTGCGGCAACATAGGCAGAAATGGTGTCATCGATAAATTCTCTGACTAATTCACTGATGTCTTTACCTTCTAAAACTTCTCGACGCTCTCGATAAACAACTTCTCGTTGACGATTCATCACATCGTCATATTTCAAAACGTTTTTACGCATTTCAAAGTTTTGTGATTCCACCTGCGTTTGTGCAGAACGAATTGCATTCGACACCATTTTTGATTCGATGGGCTGATCCTCAGGAATTCCAGCAGCAGTAAGAAAACGCTCCACCATCGCTGAATTGAATCGGCGCATCAAATCATCTTGTAGAGAGAGATAAAACCGAGATTCACCGGGGTCACCCTGTCGACCAGATCGACCTCGGAGCTGATTATCAATACGACGCGACTCGTGGCGCTCAGTTCCTAAAACGTAAAGTCCGCCAAGTGCGACAACTTCTTCATGCTCTTTTGCTACTGCAGCTTTTTGTCGAGCAATTTCCGCTGGCCATTCCCGCTCATACGTTTCAGGATCATCAACAGGTGAAATACCTCGACGTTGTAATTCAAAATCTGCCATGAATTCGGGATTTCCACCCAACATAATGTCAGTACCTCGACCTGCCATATTCGTCGCCACGGTAACTGCACCGAGCGTTCCGGCTCGAGCAACTACCGCTGCTTCACGTTCATGTTGTTTTGCATTGAGTACCTCATGAGGAACGCCTCGTTTTTTTAATGTCTGTGAGAGCACTTCTGATTTCTCGACCGAGACTGTGCCAACAAGTACTGGTTGACCTTTTCGATGTCGTTCGACAATATCGTTAGCAACTGCTGCGAATTTTCCTTCTTCAGTTTTATAAACGAGATCTGATTGATCAATACGACACATTGTTCGATTCGTTGGTATTGGAACTACACCTAATTTATATATCTGCATAAATTCTGATGCTTCGGTCATTGCAGTACCGGTCATACCGGAGAGTTTTTTGTAGAGTCGGAAATAGTTCTGAAGTGTGATGGTCGCAAGTGTTTGATTTTCATCTTTGATATCAATGCGCTCTTTTGCTTCGAGCGCTTGATGGAGACCTTCGTTGTATCTGCGCCCTTGCAACATACGGCCAGTATGTTCATCGACGATGAGAAGTTCGCCCTGCATTACAACGTAGTCTTTGTCGCGCTTAAAAAGTTCCTTCGCTCGAATCGCATTATTGAGATAGCCGATCATGGGCGTATTGACTGCCTCATAAAGGTTTTCAATACGAAGTAACTCTTCCACCTTCGTTACACCCTCTTCGAGGACGCCGATTGTCCGCTTCTTCTCATCAACCTCATAATGAGTATCGCGCACCAACCGACTAGCAATATTGGCAAATTCCACGTACCACTTGGTCGCCTTATCAGCTGGGCCGGAAATGATCAGTGGCGTTCTCGCCTCATCAATCAAAATCGAATCCACTTCATCAACGATCGCGAAGTGGTGTTCGCGTTGTACGCAATCAGCAAGATTCCATGCCATATTGTCGCGAAGATAATCAAAGCCAAATTCATTGTTGGTTCCGTATGTGATGTCTGCGCGATACTGTTCGCGCCGTTCATGTGGAGTCATTGATGCAAGAATGACACCAACTTTTAATCCTAAGAATCGATGTACTCGACCCATCCATTCGCTGTCGCGTTCTGCTAAATAATCATTGGTGGTAACAACGTGCACGCCTTTTCCAGTTAATGCGTTGAGATAGGCCGGAAGAGTTGAAACTAATGTTTTACCTTCTCCTGTTCGCATTTCAGCAATGTTTCCCTGATGTAGCGCCGCACCACCCATAATTTGGACGTCGTAATGACGTTGTCCCAAGGTACGTCGCGCAGCCTCTCGAACTGTTGCGAATGCTTCAGGGAGAAGATCATCAAGTTCCTCACCAGCAGCCAATCGTTGTCGAAATTCTTCGGTGCGACCTCGTAATTGTTCATCGGTAAGCGATTGCGTTGATGTTTCATGAGCATTGACCTCAGCGACAATTTTTTCTAAACGCTTGAGCGTTCTTCCTTCGCCAGCGCGAAGTATTTTGTCGAGGATCGCTACCACCGCCCTATCGTATTCGCATTTGACGGGGTGAAGCACACGCAGCAATTCCCCCAATAATCGTGGTCTGCGCTACATCAAGGGCGCCAAATGCTGCTTTCATCGTCGAACCCGTCGTAATAACATCATCGAGAATGACCACAGGTGTTGTGATCGTTCGTTGCTGAATGAGTGAACCCACCATATTCGCTTCTCGATCTCGCATAGACAGTCCCGATTGATCGCGTACTTTTTTCTGATGAAGCAAAACATCAACAATTTCGATGGCGTAGGTGTTATGGAGATTCTTAACAAAAATATGTGAGAGTTCCATGATGAAATTGCGACCGCGTCGACGTATTGAACGTGGAGTCGAGGGAATGGGTACGAGAGAAAATTGTCGAGGTGGGTTGAGGTGAATTAAGGCCGACGCTAACGCGAGCGCTAGTGCATGATAGGCAGTTTGCGATCCATTCTCTTTCGCTCGCAATACGATGGCGGAAGTATCACTGTCATAAATAATTCCTGCAGTAACGGGGTGTGTAAATCCACGAAGCGAATGAGCTGATGTACTGAGTCGATGGGAGCACCGAATACACAGCGTCAACTCGTTGATGCCACAAAGTTCGCACTGCGGTGGATAGATCAGCGTGCATAAATCCGCGAAAAAATTCATGGAACATTTCGTAGCAGACTGCAGTCTGACGATGAAGTACTGTGTTACGGAATAGTGGAAAACTTATGTATGGAGCGGACTTTCATTAATTTTGCTGCCAAATTTCTTAGGGATTGTCATAACAAAGTGTGCGCCTTCACCTGGTTTACTCCACAACGTAATGTCGCCATTGTGTAATCGAACATCTTCACGGGCAATGGCGAGCCCAAGTCCTGTTCCACCACGAGTGCGAGAGCGCGAGAGATCAGCTCGCCAAAATCGATCAAAAACGCGATCGTGATATTTCGGATCTATACCCACTCCGTGATCGCGTACGCCCACTGATATCGAATGTTCATTCGCTACTACCGAGACATTCACCGGTTTACCTTCGGAATGTTCTAGCGCATTTGTGAGGAGATTGCGGATTATTCGCTCGATGCGGCGAGGATCAGCCTGCGCAATGTAATTTTCGCCGACCAAGTCGAGCGCAATACTGGTATGGCGATCTCGGGCCACCAGCGATAAATCGTCAATACATTTTCCAACGAAAAGTCGAAAATCGATTTCTTCAGGTTGCACATTGGCCACATCAGCATCAAATCGACTTACTTCAAGGAGATCTTCGAGCAGTCTTTCAAATTTATCAATTTGTGAGAGCAAGAGTTCTGCACTTCGGCCGATCGCCGGATCAAAACTTTCGCGTGCGTTAAATATCAAATCCGACGCCATTCGAATTGTCGTTAAAGGCGTGCGCAGTTCATGGGAAACGTCAGATACGAATTGTTGTTGAACTCGTGAAAGGTTCTCGAGGCGATGAATTTGCTCTTCAAGTGATTGCGCCATTTCATTGAAGGCCTGACCCAATCGACCAATTTCATCTCGCGTCGTCACAACTAATCGTTGATTCAGCTCACCCATAGTAAAGCGTTCTGCAGTTTCAGCAGCTTCGCGGATTGGCTTCACAATTTGGCGAAGCGTTAACCATGTCACGGTAGAGATGAGTACGAGCAGAATGAGCGCAGTCAGCCATAAGTAGTTACGAATTAAGTTGAGGGCATTGAGCTGCGGTTCAAGCGTAAAGAGAATATACATTTCATACGTGCCAGATTTCGAAACCTGAATTTTCTCCCCGACCGCTACTGAGGGAACTTTTTTTCCACTGGGATAAATTGTGTCAACAAATGCCCAGGTAATTTTTCCTTGCGAATCTAATTTTTCTCTTAGCGAAAGTGGGATTGATGCAAGTGAAATGTTGTTGGAGACAGTATCGATCGGAACTTCCGGATCGATATTGCGTAATCCACGAACTAAAGCAATTTCTCGGCTCGAAATATTCGCGCCTATCGCCTGTGAATTAACGATGTCATAAGCAACTCGGCGTAGTTCGGAATCGGTGCGACTCGAGGCAAGTAAGCGTGTTTGCGCGAAATAAATGGTGTAAGCAGCCTCCGAAATTGCCGAATCAACCTTCTCAGTGCGGATACCGTTATCTATTTGAGAATAAAGAGTCGTGCCAACGACGCCAATAATGACAGACGTCAAAAGGATGATACTTGTGAGAACTTTTAACGTGAGTGATCGACGAAATTTATCGATCCACTTGTTCATTACTTACCTCGAGATCCGCTATTTCCCGCTTTGTAACCAATACCTCGAACCGTCGTAATAATGGTGGGATTTTCTGGATCATGTTCCACCTTTGCTCTAAGCCGTTGCACATGGACATTCACTAATCGTGTATCAGTTGAGTGTCGATAACCCCAGACTTCATTAAGCAGGGCTTCACGAGTAAATACTCGCCCCGGCTCTTTTGCGAGCGCAACTAAAAGGTCAAATTCCAACCGCGTTAATGGAATCTCTTTCGTTCCTCGACAAATGGTGTGTTCGACAAGATCAATCGAGATATCTCCAAGGGTTAAATTGCTCTTTACGTGAGAAGTAGTGCGACGAAGCCGAGTTTTAATACGAGCAACCAACTCGCTTGGCTTAAATGGTTTCACCATGTAGTCATCGGCGCCTGCTTCAAGTCCTAAGACAATGTCGTGAGTATCGCCTTTGGCAGTCAACATCACTATCGGGACTTGAATTGAGTGTTCGCGAATTTGCTTACACACTTCAACTCCGTCTAAACCTGGCAACATAACATCTAACAAAATTAAATCAGGCGGATTATTTCTGACTACATCAAGAACTTCATCGCCTCGACTTACGAGATCAACTTCGATTCCTACTCCGTTGAGAACAATTCCCAACATCTCAGCAAGATCTTGATCGTCATCGACGACCAATACTGACGTCATTAGCTGCCGTGCTCCCACGAGTTGAGGTATTCAACTTGGGTTGGCGTTAATGTGTCGATCTCACTTCCCATGCTTTGGAGTTTCAATCGCGCTACTTCCTTATCAATCTCAGTTGGCACTTGATGCACTCCAGCTTTGAGATTTTTAGCTTCCTTCACTAAATATTCAGCCGTTAATGCTTGATCTGAGAATGACATATCCATCACCGCAGCTGGGTGGCCTTCGGCAGCGCCAAGATTTACCAAACGACCTTCGGCGACGAGCAAAATTCGACGACCATCTGCTAACACGTATTCATCGGTTTGATGACGAATTCTTGAATTCTTTACCTTCGCATATTTCTCTAGCCATGCCACATCGATTTCAATATCAAAGTGGCCTGAGTTTGCACAGATAGCCCCATCTTTCATCAAGGCAAAGTGCTCTGATCGCAAAACATCTCGATTGCCAGTGACGGTAATAAATACATCACCGATTTTTGCCGCCTCATTCATCGGCATCACTCGATATCCCTGCATCAAGGCATCTAGTGCTTTTGTGGGATCAATTTCTGTTACAACAACATCAGCGCCAAGACCTTTGCCACGTTCTGCAACCCCTTTACCGCAATACCCAAAACCGGCAACGACGAGAACTTTTCCAGCTAGTAATTGATTCGTTGCGCGGAAAATTGCGTCAAGCGTTGATTGACCCGTTCCGTAACGATTATCAAACATATGTTTTGTGTCGGTGTCATTCACCGCAATCATGGGAAATGTGAGCGCTCCATCTTTTGCCATTTGATGGAGACGAATCACACCAGTCGTTGTCTCTTCGCAACCTCCGGTGATATTCGGTAACAATTCTTTCCGTGTTGTGTGGAGAGTATTGACGAGGTCACATCCATCATCAAAAACTTGGTGAGGTTCACTATCGAGCGCGGCATTAATGTGTTTGTAATATCCGTCGCGATCAATTCCATTTCGGGCAAACACTGAAATTCCGTATTCATATACAAGCGCAGCTGCTGTGTCATCTTGTGTAGAGAGAGGATTAGATGCGCAGAGCGCGAGTTCTGCGCCACCAGCTTTTAAAGTTCGCATCAAGTTCGCGGTCTCAGTTGTCACGTGCATGCACGCCGCGATCCGAACGCCCTTAAAAGGTTTTTCTCTCTCGAACCGCTCTCGTATTTGTGCGAGTACCGGCATATTACGTTCGGCCCACTCAATTCGTTTCTTGCCTTCAGCTGCAAGGGCAGCATTGGCAATGTCATGTGCAATGGCGGTGGTTAATGAACTCACAACAACTCCTCTAAATCCCGAGAGCCGTACTTTACCGCTTCATGAGTTGAAGTACCTCATCGCGAATAGCCGCCATCTTCTTCGCAGTAGTGGCTTCAGCATTGAGTCGAAGTAAAGGCTCCGTATTGGATGGACGAACGTTGAACCACCATTCGTGCGCGGTCACCGTTAACCCATCAAGTCGATCAAATTCCAGACCATGTTTGTCAGCAATCGATTCATAATGTTCAGAAATTTTCGCAATCGACTCGAAGGGGTTTTTGACCTCCGTGTTGATTTCACCACTTGCGCTATAACGATTGTACGGGGCGAGCAATTCAGAGAGTGATGATCCGCTCTCCATCAGCGCGGCAATGGCATGTAACGCGGCCAACATTCCTGAATCAGCACGCCAAAACTCTTTAAAATAAAAATGGCCAGAGTGCTCGCCACCGAATACTGCACCAGTTTCTTCCATAAGTTTTTTGATATAGGAATGGCCAACGCGACTGCGAACTGGAGTACCACCCTCAGCTTCAATTACCTCTTTGACAGTTTTTGACGAGATGAGATTATAAATAATTGTTGAACCAGGACGCTTAATTAATTCTCGATGGGCGATTAATGCAGTTAAGGATGATGGTGATACGACATCACCATTCTCGTCAACTAAGAAACATCGATCGGCATCGCCATCAAATGCCAAGCCGATATCAGCACGCTTCTTTTTCACAAGTTTCTGTAAATCAACGAGATTTTTTGCATCAATGGGGTTGGCTTCATGATTCGGAAATGAGCCATCAAGTTCAAAATACAATGGAAAAATCTCCGCATTCATACGGGCAAGAATGGGTGGTGCAGTATGGCCGGCCATACCATTTCCGGCATCAACGGCGATCTTTAATCGTCGCTGCGAAAAATCATGATCAAAAAGCGAGAAAAGAAAATCGCCATAGTCTGCAAGGACATCGCGCTGTGATTCAGCACCGACCGGTCGATTAGAAATTGGTGATCCCGCAGCGATTGCATTTTTAATCCACGTCAATCCAGTTTCTTGACCAATCGGTCGTGCACCGCTCTTACAGAGTTTGATTCCGTTATATGCAGCTGGGTTATGGCTCGCCGTAAACATGGCACCTGGCATATTGAGTTTGCCTGCCGCAAAATAAAGTTGATCTGTCGATGACAAACCAATACGGATCACATCCATTCCTTGCGACGTTACACCTGCAGAAAATGCATCTGCTAATTCTGGTGAGGATGGGCGCATATCTTCACCAATAACAACGGTTGCCGGTTCGCGCTCAAATTCCAGAAATCGAGCGAAGGCAGCGCCAGCTGCGAAGGCAAAATCTGGCGTGAGCTCTTTACCTACTAAGCCGCGAATGTCATACGCCTTGATAATTTTGTCGAGTTGAGTAAGTGCCATGAGAGAACTAATTATGGATGGAAAATCTATGCAGGGAAAATAGTTATGAGGGCAACACGCGTAAGTGACCGCGTCGACCCTGTTGTGGATTTTTTTCGCGACGTACCGGCGCGTTCACCTCTTCAGCAGGCGCTCTTCCTACTTCTCGAATGGCATCGGCAATAGCCATTAAATCTTCGTTACTTGGCTCTGACACGTGAGCATCGCGATGTTGTACAACGGTCCATCCGACCGGCACAGTCATTTTGTCACTATGTGTTTCACAAAGATCGTAGGCATGTGGTTCGGCGTAGGTAGCAAGTGGTCCTAAAACCGCGGTTGAATCTGCATATATGTAGGTCAAGGTGCGAACGGCACGATTGCGACAGCTAGAACGTGAACATGTTCGCACGGTGCGCCGCGACATCTCCTGACTCATATCAACAGCGTAATAGGAGAAACCTTAAAAACATCGTATTTCAGGTGAGTCCATTCTGATCTTCTTCGAGCAAAGACTTAGGAAATGGTGCCTGCATTTGAGATTGGTCGTGTGGAGACTTCCAAAACTGCACCTGATTTCAATGGTAGAAATCCAAACCCTGAGGTACTCGACCAGATGAATCCGCCACCAGATAAAGGTGCTGCTTTTCTATTTCGCTCAATCGACACGGTACGGGTATTGGCTGGAACTTTCCAATTAATCACATCGAGACTTCGCAGTGAGGTCGATGACATTTTGCCATTGAAATTTGTCCATTTCACCGTCACATCAATTTTGTCACTTGCCAAGGTGAGCGTGGGTTCTAATCCATTGAGATTGAGGACTATAGGGCCGCGATCAAGTTCATTATTGCTTTCGCTCGGAGTTGACCAGAGAAAATCACGTTTCGATTTACTTTCTATATAGGTATACACCGATGCCACAATTTTCTGATCAGCAACAATTTTTATTGATAGTGGATCATTGCCTAGTTCGCCATCTAGTGGAATTTCTCTCACAATTCCTGGTTTTAAATCTACTGCATCTAAACCAACTGGTGTTATTACGCCTGAACGATTAGCTATTTGAATTGATGCGGCAGTTGCGACATCGCTTGCATTCATTAAGCGGATGCGATGTGTGACCTTGACACCTTTGCCAGCGAATGTTGGAACTCCACCAATGAATACCTCTTGTGTTGCCTCATCTTGGGCGTTGACATAATCGCCACCAAAATTACGCAGACCTTTTTTCCGCTCATCAAATAAATATGACGTGACTCTGCCCGTTTGAGTTGTCAGGTGAAGCGCCACCGCGGTGCTTCCTGGAGTGATGGAATCGAGACGAATATCTTTTTGGGAACTCTGTTTGACGGTATAAGCAAGTTCGCTGCCTCGCCCTTTTTCAGAATAGACAATCACTTTAATAATCGCATCGCTCAAACCGCTATTCACCAACGAGAGAACTGATTGGCCCGTGATGTCTGCGCTTCCGCCAACAAACCACGAATCTGAGATGCCTGTGGTGCAGATGGTTCCGCCGGTCCATACGCCTGTTTTTGTTTGAAGTGCAAAAGTTGTCCCAGGATTACCAGCTATTAATAAGGGAACCTTGCCCACTTGGCGAGAAATATTCCCGGCATTTTTGAATTTCACATTCTGTTTTCCACCAACTACGTCATGCACCTGTACCCGTTTATTCGGCACTAGCGCCGTTGTTACACCATCGTTACCCGGTGCTGGGCACACGGTAGGTGCAAAACTTTGCGTAACACGAGCTGCTGATATTTCTCGGGCAAACAAATGGGATGCGATAAGGGCCACGAAAAGAAATATGACGTAACCGAGTGCGGGAGGTTTTCTCATGCCAACTCCTCAATCGGAACTTCTTTTCGTCGACGGCCACTTGGAGCCGCGAGAATAACGAGAACAAAAATCGCTATAAATTGAAGTGAGATTAAAGCTCGCCGTTGAGTACCATCATGGAAAATTTGTACAACACCTTTACTCGGAACGGTGAACATCGGGTATCCATCAGAATTTCGTTCAATCGGGATTGCTTGGCCATTGAAAAGTAATTTCCATTTACCATCAAACTTTTCGGCTATGGTGATCGTGCCAGCGCCAGGCACGATTGTTTTAGCGCCAATCGCACCACTGGGAATACCTAATTGTGAGCCATCACTGAATTTCACGGTGATGCGAGTTTTGGCATTGGGTATTTTCCAAGAAATTCCATCGCGCGTGGCAGATGATCGAACAAAGCCACCAATCCCATCAATAGTTCTCACGAGATCGGGATCTACGGGATTTGCTAGAAAAAGATATCGAATTCCGAAATTGCCAAAAACCTGGCTACTGGTAACTCCTATACCTGTTACCAAGTCCGCAATAGCTTGATTAATCAACGGATCAACATCGTAGAGTGAATCTGCATCGCCAAGTTCTAAACTTTTATCGCGAGCGATGAAATACGTTATGGATCCTGAACGTGCACTAACAACCAATGTTTTATAGCGTTCTGGAGTATCGCCACTTGCACTCACAAATGCTGGTAAGGGTGAAGTGTGGTTACTCCTAACCAAGGAGTTCGCACCGCTTGTTACCCACCACGTAGCCGTTGCAATAAGTGACCCGGTCGCCAGGATCGCGGTAGCTAAAGTCATGAGATGGCGAAAACCCACATGGGATTGAGAAAGCAGTGGAATATGTCGATCGCCAAGTTTTACGGCTGCGATTACGGCAGTAAAAGTTGCGAGAAGTAGAACGCTACCTGTGTAGGGAGATTCGGGATTGAAATTTCCATGGCCAGCTACCGGAAATATTGTTGCGATTAACGCAAAGCCAATCATAAATAAAGTGAATTCACCGAATATGCGAGTTGACGAACTAAAGAGCGCAATAAAAGCAATGATTAAAGTCGGTGCAATGATCCATTGAGGCACACCACTTGCACCACCAGGATTACCAAACACAATTGCCAATGTTTCTCCTGTAGGAATTTGTAGCCCTGGCTCAATGAGAAACCGAGAAGGATGACGCATCAATGTAAATGACCAAGGAAAGGCAACGATTAAAGGAGTGATGATGAGAGTCGCTAATTTTGCAAGGTCATTGTGAAGTGCATACCGACGCAACTCAGGGTTGCTCAATCGAATGTAAAGGTTCGGAAGCGCGCGCACCAATTGCCAACATGTGATCGCAACAAAAAGCAGTGGCGAGAAGAAAAATACAAAAGCATCACACACAGCGAGAAAAAACGTTCGCTGCCAGGGTAATTCAGAAGGATCCCGGTTAAGAAGTGTTGATGCATAAAATGGTGTAATCAATGCAATTACGAGTGTGGTAAAAGCACCATTGTTGATGGAATTAAGAAGCGCAGGCGAAAGCGATATAAGCGCTGCGCCACAAAGTGCGATTGCGCGATTCTTCGTAATACTTCGAGCGTACTTATACGTGAGAACAAAGATGATGGGCACAATCAAAAGAAAGAGGGCGGAAATCAAGAGTTTGAGATTGCCGAGAGTAATCACGCTCGCCAGACCTAAGAGGAATAACCAGGGCGAGGCGCTTGCACTACTTCCCTGACTTACGGTGTGCCACGATTCCGTATATTTACGAAGAAGGTCAACGCCACTTGCTGGAACCGGAGAGAGAATTCCACCAGCGATATCGCCCACGCGATGTCGGGATGCGATCACGGTTAAGAGCGCGATTAAAAGTGTGAAGGTGTAAATCGGTCGAGAGAAAAAAGCCTTTAACCGAGTGAACTGCTCATCGTCGACAAATTCGTCGTCATTTTCCTCAGAGCCAAGGTCGATGGTCGGTAGCGTTTTCTCTTCTTCATCATTGGGCTCGCCAATAATCCAACCAGTCTGAGCGCTACGTCGATCGAAATATCGAGCTACCGCAGCTCGAGCGCGTTCAAATGCCAGTGAAATCTGACTTCCTCGAGGCGGGATGAACTCTGCAATGATGCGCGAAGAGAGCAATCGCGTTTTTCTTCGCTGCTTACGTGCATCAAATATTTTTGTCGGTTTAATAAATAACAAGCCAACCGCTGCAATTTCATCAGCTGCATATCCTGGCAATTTGGCAAATAAATACCCGATTGCTCGAACAATGGATGAGAAGAGAAGTTGTATCGTAATAAAAGGTAACCACCACCATGATGCATTAACTAAGAGCACATACGCTGCATTTCGTCGATCGAGAAGCAACGGTCGTCGCAAAAAAGCTTCTGAAACATCAACCGATCGACGTTCACTTGCAGCGGCTTCTGCGTGATACACCACGGAATTTGCAACTGCGATAACCGAATGTCCGGCGGTCCGTGCTCGCCAACCGAAATCAACATCGTCGCGAAACAGTGAAAGTTCTGGATCAAGGCCGCCAAGTTCTTCATAGACATCACGTCGAATCAATGCACCGGCGGTACTGACAGCTAAAACTTCTTTACTTTCTTTATTACCATCATGTTGACCTTGATCTTGCTCTCGATATTCCATACCAGTCCATCGAGCACCATTTGGCGCAATACTGACGCCCAACTCCAATATGTGGTTGCGATCGTTCCAGCCAAGTATTTTCGGTCCAGCGATCGCCACCGATGGCCGAGATTCCACCGCTTTCAACAATTCAGCAAGCGCATTCTTTTTTGGTGCGCAATCATCGTGAATGAGCCAGAGCCACTCGATTATTTTTTCGGATGAATTGTCGTGTCCCGAAACTTTTTTTATCGGAGGTAATTTTTTAAGCGCTTCTTCAATCGCATCACCAAAGCCAGTCCCCCGTGACATGGTGACTGTTGTAAATCCTGATGCCCGAAGTAATTTCGCAGAGTCATCATGGGATTCGGTATCAATTGCAATTGATCGATCAAACGGCCTGGTTTGTACTGAGAGCGCTGCAACAACTTTAGGAATCCAGGCAGCGCCATCATGCGCGACAATGATGGTCGTAACATGGTGGATCGTTGAAGGAGTTTCGGCCATAGCGTTGTCACCACCTCGCCGACAGTTGGGAATTTAAAACGCTAAGCGGTTTTAAGCAGGTCGACGCTTGAGTCTACGACGCTCACGCTCAGAGAGTCCGCCCCAAATTCCAAATCGCTCGTCGTGAGCTAGCGCGTATTCGAGACATTCTGAGCGAACATCGCATGACATACATACCCGTTTGGCTTCACGCGTAGATCCGCCCTTTTCCGGAAAGAATGCTTCCGGATCTGTCTGGGCACAGAGCGCTCGCTCTTGCCATGAAAGCTCAACAATCTCACCATTACCTAATTGAATGCTTGGACCGACGTTTGAATAATCTCGTCGAAGTTCAGACATCTAATAATCTCCTCAAGTCACTTCGCTCTGAACGATTCAGAATGAAGGGGCCCCCCGGAGGCGGCGCTACTGGCTGAATTACACGCGTGTTATTCGTTTGAGTCAAGTCCTGAGTGGGGTTAAAAACCTAAAAAACTAGATTTTTCGAGAGAATTTTCACTTATTTTCGTATTTTCTCTGACAAAACTATTAATAAGAGTCGAATTCGCACCAATAATTGCGCCAGATTCAATGATCGAGCCAGAGATTGTGCATCGATCACCAATCTGAGCTCCTGCACCAATATAAGTGCCTTGATTAATGACTGCCGTCGGGGAGATCACTGCTCCCGGTTCAATCAAAACTTCGTTGGTATGTGGCGGTGTTGCAGGCGAGGTAAATGTTCCTGTGAGGAGATCTCGAGATGCCTTTACTAATGCGTTAGGTGTTCCAATATCAAGCCAATAACTACGATCGACAAAACCTTTGACCGTCAATCCTTCTTTTAATATCGCAGGAAAAGTTTCACGTTCGACGCTCACCACTGTCTGCGATGGAATGTAATGAAGAACGTCCGAACGGAAAACATAACATCCTGCATTAATCAAATTAGTAACGGGATTATCCATTTTCTCGAGAAAGGCCGTCACGTTTGCAGACTCATCGAGCGGAACGCAACCAAAGGCGCGAGCGTCAGATACCTCTGTCAGATAGAGAGTGGCAGCTGCGCCATGCTGTTGGTGAAATCTCATTTGACCAGATAAATCATGGCCACTGAGTACATCGCCATTAAATATGACAACAGATTCATCGCGTGAAAGATTGAGAACCTCACTTGCATTTTTGATAGCTCCACCGGTACCGAGCGCTTCTTTCTCCACCGCATAGTGCATCCTGAGTCCAAGTCGAGATCCATCTCCAAAATACGGTTGGAAAATATCTGCCATAAAAGATGTCGCAAGTGCAATGTCAGTAATTCCTGCTTGACGAGCTTTCGCCAGTTGATGCTCAGTAAACGGTACTCCAGCAACTTTTAACATGGGCTTTGGTGTGCGTTCGGTCAGTGGCAATAAGCGAGTTCCTCGTCCACCAACGAGCAATATCGCCTTTGTGATCGGCTTATCTGCGCTCATCGACATCTCTCGATTTTCAGTCTTAGTTTTCCGTCTTAGTTTCCCGCAAGCGAACGTGTAATTCGCTCTGCTGCTTCACGAATCTTTACATCAAGTGCAGTGAGTGCGACTCGAATATGTTGTTCGCCGAGCTGGCCATAAAAACTTCCTGGAGTCGCAAGAATTCCTCGCTCTGCTAACCAGGCAACACTTGTCCAATCTTTTTCGCCGCGAGTGCACCATAGATATAAACCTGCACCGGAATTTTCAATCGTAAAACCAGCCTCGGTTAATGCGTTTCGTAAAATTTCTCGACGGAGTCGATACCGCTCAGCTTGTTCATTGACATGGTTCTCATCTTTCAGAGCAACCGTCATCGCTCGTTGAACTGGAAGTGGCACCATCATTCCTGCATGTTTACGAATCTCTAACAATGTCTTGATGATGGATGAATCGCCAACGACAAATGCTCCTCGATACCCTGCTAAGTTTGATCGCTTTGAGAGAGAATGCACCGCAATAATATTCCGGTTATCTCCGTTGGTGAGCGAGAGAATTGATACGGGCTTATCACGATCCGGAAATGACACATAGCACTCATCGCTTGCTAGAACTCTGTTTCCATTGCGTGCCCACGAGATTGCGTTGAGTAATTCGTCGCGAGTATGTACTCGACCTGTTGGATTTGACGGTGTATTGATCCATGCCAAATCTGCATTCGGCCATTGAGTTGAATCTATGTCAACCTCGTAAACAGAGGCTGAAGCAATCAGACCACCCACTTTGTAGGTTGGGTAGGCGATCTGTGGAATCAGAACTTTTTTTGATTCAAGAAGAGTTGGCAACCAGGCAACTAATTCTTTCGAGCCAATCGTTGGCAGGACATCAAAATCTCCTTGCGCGCCGAGAACAGTACGCGAATAAGTTAAAAGCGCCTCACGGAGTTCTGGAGTTCCAGTCGTCACCGGATAGGACGGAGAATTTGCACTTTCCTGCAGAGCGCGCTGAATGAATTCTGGAGTTGGATCAACCGGCGTTCCTTGTGAGAGATCAATAATTCCGTGGGGATGTTGTCGAGCTTTCTCGCCGTACGGCGCCAAGGTATCCCAGGGGAAATCTGGAAGCTTCATCGACGCCCTCCGTCTATTTCCGAAATCTGGTGGTGAGCGAAAAAACGTTATTCAGCGGGCTTTTTTTGAATTGCAACGATAACTTTGTGATCGCGACCTGTTGGACCGACTTTGCTTGCACCACCAGGTGAGCCTAGCTCTTCAAAAAATTCAGCATTGGCTGCGGTGAAATCTTTCCATTGCGATGGCACATCATCTTCGTAATAGATTGCTTCAACCGGACAGACTGGTTCACACGCACCGCAATCAACACACTCATCGGGTTGGATATACAACATTCGTTCACCTTCGTAGATGCAATCGACTGGGCACTCTTCGATACACGATTTATCTTTTATATCTACACAGGGTTCGGCGATGATGTATGTCATGGCTCAAATCCTACAATGTGTCGGTGCGCAAATCCTTGGCAGATGCCCTTGGAGAGCGGGTCTCTGTCCGTATCCAGATTCATGGCGGATATCAGGACTTTCTTGGAATCCTAGAATCACCTGGATTGATCCGGAAAAAAGATGGCTCACTCGCCGAATTTGATCAATCTGCGGTCGTCGCCTGGCGAGTTGTTGAACCCATCACTGAGATTGGTAAGGGGCAACCACTCACAGTGCGCATTCGTTCACTTGAACGCGCAGCAATGAATACCTGGTTACCCGCTCAGTACTTTGAAGATGGTCTCTGGGTTTACCGCATTGATAAAGGTAAAACTCTCCGCGCTAATTCAGTCTTAGTTCTGGGCGACCCGCAAGGTTCCTGCGAGGAAGCGGTAAGGAATGTCATCGATACTTTTGAACAATCACGACTTCGGCCAGTGATAGCAATCCCACACGGTATAAGCGAGCTGACTGAAAACTATCTCCGCACCTCTTCATGGCAGAAAGAATTCGATGTACATCTTATGATTGCTGATGCGCATAAGGTATCGCGCTTCGACTTACCTTCCACGTTTCGTTGGCAGATATCTCAGACACCATCACCAGATTGGTTAACTTTTGATAATGATGAAGAAGTAAATGACATTCTCCTTCGATCACCAGCTCACTATCTGGCTATTACCGAGAAAGAGAAAATAATTGCGAAGGCGCGCATCGGTTTTGCTGATGATTGGGGAGTTCTTGCTCGCATTGTCGTTGAAGAACGCTACCGCGGTCGAGGTCTTGGGAAAGCGTTGGTTGCTCAATGCGCCGAGGTAGCACGCGAACACGGTACTCGCCAATTAGCGCTACACGTTGCCCAAAGTAATTCGATCGCCATCAGACTGTATGAACAATTCGGTTTTCGTCTCCATCACACATTTAGTTATTACGGATATATCAAGTCGCTGACTCTCATTACTCACGACAGCGTTGAAGGATCGTGCTGCTGATGTCACTTTCGCTTTTTTGTACACAAGCTCGCACGGTAAAACCTGTTGTTCGACATACCGATCACTTTGCTATTTATTGCTGTGGGCCAACCGTCTACCGCGATGCCCACATTGGAAATCTCCGTACTTTCCTCCTCACCGATCTTGTGGTTCGAACGCTCAAAGCCCTTGGCGAAAAGGTCTTTCTCGTGCAAAACATCACTGACGTGGGGCATATGTCAGAAGATTTTGAAGACGATAAGTTACTTGCACAAGGCAAGATTGAGAAACGAACTGCACTTGAAATAGCACGCGATTATGAATCTCGTTTTCATCGAGACCTTGCAGCAATGAATATCACTCCTGCTCATCACTATCCTCGAGCGAGCGAATTTACAGATCATATGTTCACGATGATTTCATCGCTGATCGATTTAGGTCATGCATATGTTGGCAGTGATAACACGGTCTATTATGACGCACAAAGCTTTACAAGTTATGGTGCTATTAGCGGTAATACTTTGACTAAGTTAAAACCAGGTCATCGCTATGACTATGTTGATGATGGTGCAAAAAAATTCCACGCCGATTGGGCGCTCTGGAAATCTGCTCCCAATCGAAGTGAATTAGTGTGGCAATCGCCATGGGGAATTGGCTTTCCTGGTTGGCACATCGAATGTTCTGCTATGTCACTTCACTATCTCAACCATGTTGATCTCCATATTGGTGGTATTGATCTTCGATTCCCACACCATGAGAATGAGCGAGCACAATCAAATCCCATTGCCAGTTCATTAGCTCGCGATAAGTCTGACGAATGCACTTCCGAAGCAGTTAGCCATTGGCTTCATGGTGAGCATCTCCTTTTCGAAGGGAGAAAGATGTCAAAGAGCGCAGGAAATGTCGTACTCATCTCCACCATTGTGGATCGCGGTTTCGATCCCTTAGCACTTCGCTTATGTTTTCTTGAAAATCGATATCGCAGCCAGATGGATTTGTCATGGGACTCTATTGCAGCAGCACATCACCTCCTCACTAAATGGCGTGCACTTTCTCCCTCTGAAGTTAACGAGAGTGAAGAAGTTCGCTCTCTCTACGCAAAAATCTTGGCTGCTTTCTGTGACGATTTAAATACCCCTAAGGCAATGCAAATTCTGCGCAACGCATTAAAAAGTTCTTTACACGTTACCGAAAAACGTGCGCTGCTGGAATTGGTTGAACCACTCGTTGGCCTTGATCTTTTACGTCAGCCTCCTGTGCATCACCTTTCGCCAGAGTTAGCCGAATTACTCAGGCAACGAGCGCTCGCTCGCGAAGCAAAAGATTTTGCGCTCAGTGATCAACTTCGCAATACGCTGTCAGAGCGCGGTATCGAAATACATGATGGCCCAGCTGGGCAGAGTTGGAATTGGAAAAGCTAAGGTTTCACACTGAGTGCAATGAGTGCGCTGATAAATCCACCGGCTACAAAGTATGAACCAATGGGTAATCCGGTAATAAGTAATTCATCACCGTTTCCCAATGAACTTGCGCGCATCGCAACGAGAATCCACGCCAGCGTCGCAACTGCTTTAACGGTCCGTTCGAAATAAAGTTGTCCAAGTAAGCGAATTCCAAGGAACGTTCCAGCAATTGCCACGATCAATCCCATAGGTGGCCAGAGATTATGAATAAATGTTGCTGCGATTCCCAGCACTGCGCCAACGAACGCACTGACAATAATTCTCATGCCACACCAGAGAATAAGTCCGTTTCACGATCATTTTCATCAAACGGACCTTCTTTATGGCCATGAACCAAGGTGTAAAACTCACGACCAAATACTTGTAAACCAAGATTATTCGAGAGTGCAAAAAACGGGCCATCGACAGAAATTTGCGTTGCGTGAGCTTTCATTGCCGCCATTTTCTGTTCGACGAAATTATTGCCATCGATCACTGTGGTCACGCGTTCATCTGGTTGAGCAAATGGAAAATCCTCCGCTTTTTCTACACCAAAGAAATCTGATCCCGTCTCTTTCATCGCGGCTATTCCTTCTTCAATCACGGAACGAGGGATCGTATTCCAGTAAATTTTCTCGATATTCCAACCTTGGTTTCGCGCCAATTCTGCAGCTCGCATCGCAACTCGATGGGCTTGGATGTGATCAGGGTGTCCATATCCGCCATTGTCATCGTAGGTAATCATCACCTGTGGTTTAACATCGAGGATGACCTGAACAAGTTCTTTGGCTGCTTGATCAACATCAACATTCCAAAATACATCAGGGCGCTTATTCTGATCAGTTCCCATCATTCCGCTATCTCGCCAATTACCAATAAAGCGATGGTCCTTGACACCAAGAATTGTCATTGCCTCAGCTAATTCTTTGATTCGATGATCGCCTAATGTGTCATCGTGTGTGCTTGCTAAATGGGCCAATTCTGGAACCAGCACTTCGCCTTCTTCTCCGCGAGTGCACGTTACCAATGTTACGTGCGCACCTTCTGCAACATATTTCGCCATTGTCGCGCCGTTATTAATAGTTTCATCATCAGGATGTGCGTGAACGAGTAGAAGAGAATGGTGTGAATGAGGTGCGAGCGCTTCCATTATCCGTATTCTGCCGTACGATGTTGCCAATGAATACCGATCAGAAAGATAACCGAGCTCGGTTACCGCGAGATGAGCGGCGAGCACAATTACTCTCTGCAGCCCTGGAAGTTTTTACGCAGGCTGGCTATCACGCCGCAGCAATGGATGAAATTGCTGATCGTGCCAGTGTCAGTAAGCCGGTTCTCTACCAACATTTTCCGTCAAAACTCGATTTATATCTCGCCGTACTAGATCTCCATATTGACTCACTCGTTTTTGCTATTCAACGTGCCATCGCTTCCACTGCAGATAATTCACTTCGAGTCAAAGCCACTATCGATGCCTACTTCGGATTTATTGAAAGTGAAGGCGAAGCATTTCGTCTCCTTTTTGAAAGTGATATGAGCGTTGAGCCACAAGTTCGCGAACGTCTCAATCGCATGACCTATGACTGTGCTGCTGCTGTGAGCGCCGTCATCTCGATAGATACGGGATTACCTAAAGAAGCATCGATGTTGCTTGCGATTGGAATTATTGGAAATGCCCAAATTACGGCCCGTCATTGGCTCGATCGCGATAGCACAATGACTCGTGATCAAGCATCGACCTTTGTCACAAATCTCATTTGGCGTGGAATTTCCGGATTCCCTAAGTCCTAATAGAATGACGGAATGACTTCGAAAAAAACTTCCGGAAAAGATGCGGTGTCAGAAATCCGAATATCGGTTTCTGATGTAGCTCGAGAAATTACCATTGAATCCGCACTTGCTCAGTCAGAGATTCTTGCCCGAGTTAATGCGGCGCTTAGCGCCAACTCTGCGGTGGTCTTTGACGATGTTCGCGGTCGACAATTCTTGATTCCTGCAGCGAAAATTGGCGTGATTGAAATCGGAGATGCCACCGAACGTAAAGTGGGATTTACTAACGCTTAAGTCAGTTTAAAGTTTCCTCTGTAGATATTTACTGAAAGAAATCTTTTATTGCACTGACAATCATCTCGACGGCAATTGCTGCGAGCAATAGCCCGGCAATGCGTGCGAGTAACTGAACACCCGATTCCTTAATCACTTTCACTATTGTTGTCGAGAACATCAAGGTAAGTGCGATGATGATATGGACCGCAACTATCGCAAGAAATAGCGCTATACCGACATCAAAGTGGTGAACTTTTTGAACATAAACCATTGTGGCAACAATCGCTCCAGGGCCAGCAAGTAATGGAGTTCCCAATGGAACGAGAGCGACATTAACATCGGGATTCAGTGCTGCTTGTTCACCATCGTTTCGTAATAGTTCTAAAGAGACTAATAAGAGTAGAAGGCCACCGGCTGCTTGAAGAGCAGGGATGGAGATGTTTAAGTAGTTAAGAATCCATCGACCAAAGAGCGCAAAGAGGGTAATGACGAGGAAAGAAACAAGCGCCGCTTGGAGCGCCATTCGCATTTGTCGACGTTGCGACTGTCCTTTGACTAGAGAAAGAAAAATCGGGGTATTACCTGGTGGATCCATAATGACTAACAAAGTGACAAATGCTTGCAGGCCAAATGTCACAGCAGAGACGTTATTCATAATGTCACTACCCTTCGCTCACGAGCGCGCGACTCAAGTTTTTCCCATTGATCTTGCGACGTTGTATTTTCAGCTAATCGGTTCAGTTTACCGTCACCGTGATAGTCGCTGGCTCCCGTGACAACTAAGTCATATTCGTAGGCGATTCGCAATAATGATGCGCGTTCTGTCTCTGAGTGATCGCGATGATCAACCTCAATGCCATCAAGACCTGCATCGACTAGATCGCGAAACATTTCGGCAGAAATGATGCGACCTCGATGAGAAGCGTAAGCGTGCGCGATAACCGCTACACCACCCGCTTGCTTAATAAGTTTGATTGCATTAACTGGGGTCGGTGAATAGTGCGATACATAATATTTACTTCGATTATGTAACAGTGCGGTAAAAACTTCATCTCGAGTTTTCATCGTTCCACGAGCAATTAACGCATCTGCTAAATGCGGTCTGCCTAATGTTGCACCCTCGGAAAGTTGGGCGAGCACTTCATCAAGTGTAATTTCTATTCCCGCTTCATTAAGTTTGGCAATCATTTTCGACATACGAGTTAATCGATTCTCACGCGTTGTTGCTAACTCACGACGTAACTCGTGATGTTCTGGATCAAAGAGTAAACCGAGCATATGCACACTGATGCCATCCTCGGTTTGGCAGGAAATTTCAGAACCCAAAACAAGTGACATTCCGCGTGGTAACGCTGCGAGCGCCTCGTTCCAGCCACTTGTCGTGTCGTGATCTGTAATAGCCAGAGTTGTGATGCCGCGAGCACGGGCATTAATAACAAGTTGAGTTGGTGAATCGGTGCCATCACTTGCAGTGGAATGAGTGTGAAGATCAATCATGGCGCGCTTATCGAAACTTTATTGTGAGTACGCAGAACAAAAACTGCACATCCTAAAAGAATCAAGACGATACCTGGGATTGTCGCGCCAGGTGGAGTTTGATCAATCCACCACCACGCAAGAAGCGCTGCCACTGGTACTTCAAAAAAGACTATGAGTGAGACAACCGTTGGCGCAACTCGCTTCAAGGCAAAATTAAACATTGTGTGGCCAAGTATTTGTGCGCTAAAAATCAAAGCTAGGAGTAACAACCAATCTCGCGCAGGATATCCAAATGCCTTCTCTTTCATAATAAATGTCAGTGGAATTGCTGTTAGTGCTGCCACGAAATAACAGATTGTGGTGTACGTAAATGTGGAAACTTTTTTCTGCGCCTGCGAGCCGATAATCACGTACGTTGCTGAGAGAGCACCTGAAACTAGTGAGGCGAGATCGCCGACAAACGCTCGCCACGATAATTGGAAATCAATCCCAGTAATGACGAGCACTCCAACAAATGAGATCGACATTCCCAACCATGCCTGTCGTGGGATATGCCCTCCGAGAAAACGCGTAATGATTGCAGCAAAAATCGGTTGCATGGCAACTAATGCAGTACCTGCTGCCACACTGGTGTAGCGCATGCCGTAGAAGAAACCAATAAAGTGAAGTGCGAGGAGAAATCCAGCAAGAGCTGCCCACCCAATTCCTCGGCGTTGTTCAGCGGTACGCCATTCACCCAATCGAAGCGCAAACGGTAGAAGCAGAAATGTGCCACCAATATTTCGCCAAAAAATTAGCGCAATAACCGGAATCGTTGTCATTGCTACGAGTGGACCAGACATCCCAATACCGATGATTCCCAGCAAAAGTAGGGGAATATCGCGTCCCACTGGCATTTGTGTGTGATTTACATCTTTCACACCGAGAACCAGAACATTCCAAATATCGCAGTAGCAACAATCGCAATAATCACGATATAAACCAGTGACATCGTTTTACTCGGAATAAATTCACCCATTAATCGGCGATCCCGAGAAATACCAAACATATATAACAGCAGCGGTAATAATAAAACCGCATTGAGAATTTGCGTCAGAATCAAAATTTTGATCAGTGGCGCACCAGGAATCAAAATTAATGCCATCGAGACCGCCGTCACGAGGCCAAATGTCGTATAAAAAAGCGGTGCATCATCGAATTTGTCATTCAACGCTGCCGGTCGGCCAGTTAAGTCAGTCACTGAGTAGGCAGTTGATAACGGCAAGATTGATGCAGCCAAAAGTGCAGCCCCGATCAATCCCACAGCGAATAATTCTTTTGCAAGCGTTCCAGCTAACGGCTCTAACGCTTGAGCTGCTTGTGCTGCATCATTAACTGGAGTGCCATTTTTATGCAATGTTGCAGCACACGTCACAACCACAAAAAAACCAATGACGCCCGTGAGTAGCGAACCGGTCCAGACATCTACTCGCAATAGTTTTAAGTCATCACGAGTTAATCGCTTATCTACTGCGTATGACTGAATAAATGCCAAGCCCCAGGGCGCTAGCGTTGTTCCTAAAGTTGCAGTTGCCAAATAAATAGCATCACGAGTTAATGGCATTGAAGGAACAAATAATCCGTGAAATGCGCTCCCCCATGATGGTTCTGCCAAAAATCCAGCAACAATGTAGGCGAGAAACACCGCGGAAAGCAGGAAAAATACTTTCTCAATACGTGCAAAAGAGCCTCGTAACACTAAAAGAGAGACAATTATTGCGGCAAGGGGAACAGAAAGATATTTGCTCAATCCAAATAATTCACCAGCCGCGGCAATGCCTGCGAATTCTGCCGTCATAGTTCCAACATTGGCGAGAATTAAAACGACTGCACTTAACATGCCCGATCTCGCGCCGTATTTTTGTCGCACTAACCCGATCATTCCTTGCCGGGTGACGACGCCAATTCGTGCACCGAGATCTTGAAAAATTATGAGCGCAATGGTGGATATCAATAACGTCCACAGTAATTGATACCCATATTTTGCACCGAGCGATGAATATGTCGTGATTCCGGCCGGATCATCATCGGAGAGTCCCGCAATAATTCCTGGACCCATGACGCCAAGAAATGCTGCTACGCGTAATTTCTTTGGTGACATGGTTTCGGCAATATTTTTAGTAGGCATTACAACGCACCTGTACCTTGCGCAACACCATGAAGATCTTGGTTTTCTTTGGTTAGCGCATCAATTAAATCATCCGCCATGATTCGACCAACCGGTTTATTGTCATCGTCGACGACAATAATTGATGAGCCTCGATTGTTGGCAAATTCTTCAACAACATCAGGCAGACGTGTATCGCTCTTTACGGCTGTTGGATACGGCGGTCCGACTAAGGAGGCAAGTTTTGCTGTTGATTTTGCTGAAACAAGTTCTACAAGATGAATGTGATCAACCAGCGCGCCATGTTCGTTCACGATAATGATTCCGTCACCAACATCGCGCTCCTTATGTTTTGCGATGAGTTTGAGCGCTGCAGAAACAGTGGAATTTTGTTCAGCGGAGACGATATGAGTGGTCATAATTCCGCCTGCTAGCGTTTCATCAAACGACACAAGTTGGCGAAGATCAGATGAGACATCTGTATCCATTTCATCCAAGATATCTTCGCGGTGATCCTCATCAAGATCACGGAGTACCTCTGCACCTTCATCGGGTTCCATATGGGAGATCAATTCGGCCGCGCGCTCTGTCGGCAAACCTCGCATCAAACCTTGGAGTTCTTCATCATCCATTTCTTCCAACGCATCGGCCGCTAATTGTGGGTCGAGCATTTCAATTAATGCGCCTTGCTCGCGGCCTTGGAGATCTTCAATAAGGTCAGCGATGTCTGCTGGTCGTAATTTGCTCAGCGCACCTCGTGACACTGATGAGCGGACAACTCCTGAACCATCTGCCAGCGATGCAACTTTCCCCCAGTCAACTACAAATTCGGGATTAGGTCGACGCGAAATAAAATGCGGAAAAATTCTCCGAATAAAAGATCGGAAAGAGATATCGACTCCAACAACGCGAATCTCCTTATCTAGCGGAGCTAAGTACAAGTCTGATGTGCGAACGACTCGCAATCCATCAACATCAACTATTTGATGGTCAAGAACATCGGCATCAAGTAGAGATTCACCTTGCCGTCGTTGGAAGTTCGACAAATTAATACTTTTCGCTTGCAAAACAATCTCTCGCGGTGTTAACCGAGTAATACGTGCGCCATCAATAAATGCCGCACTTTGTCCTACTTTGACGATCAGCCCTGACACAGGTGGATATGTTTCTTCACCATGGCGAACAACGACATCCATAAGTTTTCCAATAATGGATCCGTCTTCGTTTTTTACTGGACGTCCAACAAGAGAGGCAAAGGAGACGAGAGCAGCGCGGATATTTTTACGCTCGAGCGCCTTTTCATAATTTTTTGAGGCGACTATTCGCTTCGCCACTGGATTCACTTTTTTAGACTTTGTCTGTGGCGATTTCATGCGCCAAGTCTAAGCGAGGCCTATGAAACCGGGAGTCGCCGCCCCACGATCGAACGAGAACGTTGAGTTATCTTCGCCGCAATGTCATTGAATGCGGTACTGACGGGGTTTGCTGGTTGAGCAATCACTATTGGAACACCTTCATCTCCACCTGATCGAAGGGCAACATCAAATGGAATCTTTGCTAGTACTGGTACATCTGCACCGAGCAATGTACTGAGTCGATCCGCAGTTTCGACGCCACCACCACTTCCAAAGAGCGAAATCGGTTGCTGGCAATGTGGACAAGGAAAATCTGACATATTTTCAATGACGCCAATGACGTGTTGTTTTAGTTGATGTGCAACTCGACCAGCTCGCTCTGCCACTTCAGCGGCGGCAACCTGTGGAGTGGTAACAACAATAATTTCAGATGCGGGTATGAGTTGTCCTAATGAAATAGCAATATCACCAGTTCCAGGTGGAAGATCGAGGAAGAGAAAATCAAGATCGCCCCAATACGCATCGCTTAATAATTGTTCAAGTACTCGATGTAAGAGCGGACCCCGATACACAATGGGATCAGAGCGATCGGGCTTGAACATTCCCATCGAAACAACTTTGACGCCAAAAGATTCGAGGGGAATAAATGTTTGATCAATAGCAGTGGGGCGTTTTCCATCGATACCCATTAAACGCGGTATCGAGTGGCCATAAACATCAGCGTCGAGAATCCCGACTTTAAAACCAGCGCGCGCGACCGCCACTGCAATATTGGCAGTGACTGATGATTTACCTACGCCGCCTTTTCCAGAGGCAATAGCAATCACCCGCGTTAATGAATCGGGTTGGGCAAACGGAATAAATGCTTCTTTGCCACCGCGAATAATTTTCTTCACTTCATTTCGTTGTGCCTCGTTCATAACACCAAACGTCAGATTAATTCTCTTCACGTTTGTTATTTTCTCTACCGCTCGTGAGATATCACTCTGTAATCGATCCCGCATGGGACATCCTGAAATTGTCAGAAGAATCTTGATATCGGCGACGCCATTGTGAAAATCAACCGATTCCACCATCCCTAATTCAGTAAGGGGTCGATGGAGTTCCGGATCGATGACGGTGGAGAGCGCCTGAGATATTTCCGAAACAGACATGTGTTAGAGAATATCCGGATCTAACTGAACTGCTTTCTTAACCTCGTTAATATCTTTAACTGGATTGTCGATGTTATCTACCACACTTGTTATATGTTTCTTAATAAATGTTTTGGGGTGGAGATCTCTCACGTCGAGATCTTCATAACCAGGGCCAAGATTTTTTCGCAGTTCTTGAGTTAAACCCTGCGCGAGATCGCGAAGTTTGACGTAGAGCTTGGCGGCATCTGAAGCCACACGTGGCATTCGCTCTGGTCCTACTAAAATCACGGCAAGGATAAAAAGTCCAAGAAACTCACCGCCACCGATGTTGAACATAGTGGCATCCTAATACCTGTCGCGATACCTCATCTACGCAGCTAATTTTTGGATGCGGCGAGCGTAACTTTGGTTTTCAGAATTTTCCCATCGCGATCAATGGTCAACGTAACGGTATCGCCGACATTTCGCGCGCGAATTGCAACAATAAGTTCATCGGATGAGCTGATTGGTGAACCGTTGAGCGCAGTGATGATGTCGCCAGGTTGGAGACCGGCCTTTGCAGCAGGTGAATTGGCCACAACACCTTGTGATTGATTCGCAATCTGCGCCCCTACTCCAGTAAAGCTTGTATCGAGTCGAATTCCCATAACGGGATATGTGGCTTTCCCATCTTTGATCAATTGTTCTGCAGTTCGCTTCGCTTGATTAATTGGAATTGCAAAACCAAGTCCAATAGAACCTGATTGACCACCAAATGAAGATCCCAGCGAGGCGATCGCAGAATTTACGCCAATCACTGCACCTGTTGCATCAACAAGTGGGCCACCAGAATTACCCGGATTAATTGCTGCGTCCGTTTGTAACGCATTGATAAATGAGCTTTCACCTGTACCGCCACTTGACGTTACCGCGCGATTTTTCGCGCTAATAATTCCTGACGTTACAGTCCCGGTTAATCCCAATGGTGAGCCGATTGCAATGACTTGATCACCAACTTGAATTGCGTCACTGTTGCCAAACTGTAGCGCTGGTAATCCAGTCGCATTAATTTTCACAACCGCCAAGTCGTACGCCGCATCAGCGCCAAGTACCGTTCCGCTGAATTTCTTTCCATTGTTGAGCGTCACCGTGAGTTTGCCTTGACCATTCACGACATCACTGATGACGTGATTATTCGTCAAGATGTATCCATCACTTCGGATGACAAAACCAGAGCCGGTTCCGCTTCCACTAAAAGATTCAGTAGAAATGGAAACGACAGATGGCAGGACTCGGGCAGCTATTCCTGCGATAGAGGTGGGTGCTCGCTCTACTGTCGAAGTGGATGACACGAACTGCACAGACTGAGAACCAGAACTTTCACGTTGGGATAACTGAGCCCCACCAAAACCACCTAATAATCCTGCTACTAAAGCCACCGCCACGAATTTACTTGCAGAATTTTTACCCGACTGTCGAACGTGGCTTGACGTTAATGATGAGGCGAAAGGTGATGAATGAGATAACTGCGAAGCGTCGCGATCCTTCTGTGGATGAGACCACCAGGGCAATTGTTCGTTATTCAAATGTTCGCCATTTTTCGGTTCGTACATCATGGTGCGATCGTGCTCCTTCAATCCCAGCATTTCGTCAAAGTAACCTTAGAAGCCACTTAAAAATTCCGCGCTCTAGTGAACTATTTTTGTTGCCACCATCACTCCGTCACCTAGAGGTAAGAGCATAGGTACCCAATCTTCACTTTCTTTAATGGATTTGATCGCTTCGCGCCGAGCTATTGATTGCTGATCGCGTTGTGTGGGGTCTGGGACTTTTCCGCCACCTAAAACATAATCGATAACTAACATCCCACCCGGGCGTAGCGATCGATAGGCATGATGGATTGATTCCACAAGATCATCAAATTCACGAATGATGAAAATGTCATACAAGCTATCTGCCAATTTTGAAATTATTTCACGCGAGTTGCCAACGATGAGTCGATAGCGAGTGCTCGCAATTCCGGCTTCGTCGAGCGCAGTTCGAGTAACTTTTGAATGTTCGGCCTCGCTGTCAATGGATGTTAAAACACCGTTCCGCGAGAGTCCTTTAAATATCCACAGCGCACTCACACCAGATCCAGTTCCGACTTCAACAACTGATGTCGCACCAATGAGATGTGTGAGATATCGAAGTAAGGAGCCAACAAGTGGTGATGTATTGTCACAGCCAATTTCTATGCCGCGACCTCGGGCACGAGAAATATTCGTATCTTCTGCGAGAAAATTCTCTGAAAAAATTTTCATGTCGCCTCGCGGATGATTCATAACGTTTCAAGCCAATGCGTCAGTAATCGAACGGAGAATCCTGTTCCGCCTTTGGGGTTTTCCCCTTCATCTTTTTCTGAACGAGCCGGTCCTGCAATATCGAGGTGTACCCAGCGTCGATCTCCGACAAATTTCTCTAGGAAGAGTGCAGCGGTAATTGATCCGCCAGAGAAATGAAGTGCATCCGCTGTGTGATTAAAGTCTGCAACAAAACTGGCAAGGGCAGGTTCGTAATCATCAACCAGGGGCATGTGCCAAGATCGGTCTCCTGATTTTTCACCTAGTCCTACGAATGTGCGTGCTAACTTTTCATCTCGTGTATATAACGCAGCATGGTGAAGTCCTAAACCTAATTTCGCCGCACCCGTTAACGTTGCAACATCCACTAAATAATCTGGATTAAGTTCTCGATCTGCATAGGCAAGGCCATCTGCCAGTACCAATCGACCTTCCGCATCGGTGTCAATAACTTCAACGGTGGTACCACCATAATGTGTAATCACATCGGATGGACGTTGGGCAGTAGCAGAGACAAGATTTTCTGCGCACATCATTAACGCCGTCACTTTTATTGGGAGCTTTAACTCTGCTGCTGCATTAACTACTGAGAGCACAGCAGCTGCACCTGACATATCAGTTTTCATCGGCGCCATAATGTCGTATGGACGTTTGAGTGAAAGTCCGCCAGTATCGAAAGTAATTCCTTTGCCGACTAAAACTACGTTCTTGCGTGCGCCACGAGGCGCATAGGTAATTTCAATCATGCGTGGTGGATTATTGTGTGAGGAGTTTCCAACAGCTAATAAGCCACCGAATTCTTTTAACTCTCGTCCGGCACGAACTTTGACAGTCATAGAAGGTCGTTGCGAATACTTTTTAGCTTGCGTTGCAAGCCACGCTGGTGACGCGATATTTGCGGGAGTATGAATCAGATTGCGTGCACACCACACTGCTTCGATATCTATGCGAGCCCGAGAGAGTTCTTTTTCGCAATCACCCCACAATGAAAATTCTGGCGCGGTGGGTTTTGACCCACTCTTCATTGACCCACTCTTCATTGACC
>CAZQWU010000001.1:8441-41734 GCA_964597305.1 uncultured Bifidobacterium sp. | reverse complement strand
TTGACCCACTCTTCATTGACCCACTCTTCATTGACCATGAATAAACCGAGAGGCCAATAGCAACTGCGTGCACGGTGATATCAGCGCTTTTATGTGCACAAGCGGAGAGAACATGGGCGTCACTACCTTTTACTTTCCGGCCAATGACTGTTCCTGCTTTACGAAAATCCCAGAGTGAGCTCTCACCAATTCCAACAAAGAGAATGCGATGGAGCGAACGATCTTTTCCTGACTCTGAAGGTGCAAGTGGAAAATCAAAAACCTCACCTGCTTTTCCGGATAGGCCAGATGCTCGGGAGAGAATTTCTGATAACGAGAGCGAAAATTTTTTCTCAAGGAGTCGGTCAAGACCTTTACAATTCCCAAGCGCGACAGTTCCATCATTGGTGGGAACAATGGGAAGCGCAACCACAGAAATATCGTGAAATACCTCGCGCATTGACTCACTGCGCGCTGATAGTTTTGGAAGGTGCTCGACTGCCATAGTGCAGACGCTAACGAAATTTTGGAGGTTTTGTGCGACGGCTCTCGGTTAACCAATCAGCGATCCTGCTCGCACCCTGCGCACTCGTCGCCTTAGTAGCAGCGCAGGTCAGTACTTCCTTCGTTGATTTTCTCAACGTACCGCGACCATTCTTTGGACTTTCGTTGAGTATCACAAAGTGGGTGGCTGATCTCTTACTTGCACTCTTCTTTTTTGTCGTCGGCGTTGAACTCACCCAAGAATTTTCTCGCGAGAAAAGTGCAGCGCAGATCATTCTTCCGCTTTCGGGCGCTGCAGCGGGCATGCTCATTCCAGCGCTCACCTATCGTGTCATCGCACATGGTGTCGATGCACCGCCTCATGCTTGGGGAATTCCCATGGCGACTGATTTGCCTATTGCGTTAGCGCTCCTGTCGATTTTCTCTGCGACGCCACCTCGTGTAAGACTTTTTCTTTTAACATTAGCTATCTTTGATGATCTTGGATCGATTCTCGTGATTGCATTTAAATTTACTCAGACACTCTCCGTGTCATGGTTAGCCTTAGCTCTACTCGGATCACTTTTCTTCGCTGGGCTCATTCGAAGCAAACACCTCGTATTAGCTCGAGCTTTATCGGCACTCGTGGCGATCGCCGTCTGGTACAGCACATATAAAAGTGGCGTGCATCCGACAGTTGCAGGTGCTCTGCTTGGGATTCTTGTTCCTGCGCGTGATAGTAAATCGACCTTATCGTTCTGGGAACCCGTGACGTATTTTCTGGTATTGCCACTTTTCGTTTTTACGGCGCTCGCAATTCCCGTAAATTTCACTGTGTCACGATTCACTGATCCCGTCGTGATCTCTTTGTTCCTTGCGCGATTGTTGGGAAAGCCAATAGGGATCGTAGGTGGTATTTATCTTGCGGTAAAAGTCTTCGGCTTAAAGAGCCCCCTGACGCTAAAAGATTTTTCCGTGATAGGCGTATTGGGAACGATTGGATTCTCGGTTTCGCTACTTTTTGCAGACTTAGGACTCGCTGGTGATATTCAAGAATTGGCAATTCTTGCCATACTTGTTACTTTGCCAATTGCGCTGATATCGAGTTACGCAATTGTGAAAATTTCTTATAAAAACTGAAGGAATAAGTTAACTATTACTTCTTGATTAACGCCACTGCAGCTTGAAGAACGTCAGCTAAATTTCGTGCCTCTTCTTGATTGAGTTCTACAACAAGTCGTCCGCCACCTTCTAATGGAATCCGCATCACGAGGCTTCGCGCTTCTTTGGTAACTTCCATTGGACCATCACCAGTGCGGGGCTTCATGGCTGCCATATAAGGATTCTCCTTCGCCGACTTTCAGGGAATGCTGTGCGGAGGAGAAGTATCTCGTAAAAATACGAGTTTGCGAAATTGAGTTACGTTAAATCAAAAGGGAGGCTTGCGCGTAGCCGCGCCTTCCCCGCAGTTAATACGGTGAGAATTGCCCGCTCTGGAACTTTTAAGGCGAGTGCGATCTCTTGAGTTGACATGGACTTGACGTAATACAGCGAGAGCACAATCCGTTCTTCTTCAGGAAGATTGGCGATCAAATCCGCCAAAGTTTGGTTGCTCACACTTACATAGATTACTGGCAAAGATTACTGGGTGTTACATAAACGGCTAAAACGCCTAAGTGAAAAACGCACGCCAAGCATTATCGCTGGACGAATAAGCCGAATGAGAAATTCCGGAGCATTGATTTTTTCATACCAATCAAATCGTGTTCGGTGAGGTGAAATTTCCTGCAGTGTGAATCGACCAATTCCTTTAATAATTTTCCCTACATGTTCAACTTCACACATCACAGGAGGTTGCCATTGAGTAACGATCATGTGGTCCATAATTCCAAAATATTTTTTCACAGAAATATTTCGACGTGCCCATAATCCAGTCAACGCGAAAATTTCGGTTCCAAGTTCACTACCGTGAGACGAAACTGAAACATGGGTCATTGCCATCCAGGTACTTTGACGTTCCCAATCGGTCAAGGCGCGCCACACCTGACTTTGTGGTGCATCAATAATTATTGAATATGAAAGTTCATTGGAAGACGCCATAAATTATTTTCTCTCTAACGTTGGTGATGCGAAGTAACATGAGCGAGCGCAACGGAAACATCAGAACACCATGCGACTAACTCATGTTGTCCTGGTTTCATAAAATGTGTCTCCGTGAGATGTTCTAACGCGGTGCGCAACGGTAAATAAGTTGAATATGGGTCAATAACGGCAATTGGTTTTGAATGAAAACCTAAGTACCGACCAACCCAGATTTCAAAAAATTCTTCCAAAGTGCCAATTCCACCGGGTAAGACAAAAAACGCATCGGCAAGAGATTCGATTTTTCTCTTTCGCTCTCGCATATCAGGAACCACTATGAGTTCACTACTTTCATGATCGGCAAATTCCACTGACGTTAATTTCTCAGGAATGACACCAATAGTTTTTCCACCGTGCGATCGTGCACCTTCAGCGATTTTTCCCATGACAGAAATTCGACCGCCACCAGAAACGAGATCGTGACCAGATTGTGCAATCGCTGCCCCAACCGAAAAACCTAAGTCTAAATTCTCGGAGGCAATTGCCGGTGATGATGAACAAAAGACCGCAATTCGCACAGGCGGCACTCTAGTGACAATTGGTACGGTTCTCACATGAGCTCCGCATATGGTGATGGAATTGCAACGTGTGCATCTGATGGCACGATTCTTGATGCCCGTTTTCACAGTTTCGGATTAGGTCATGGCGGGTTAAGCAATAGCGAATCTGGCTCAGTAACACTTTCTGATATTCAAAAATCAAATGCTCAGCTTCGTTCTGTCACGCTTCTTCCACTTTCGTTAAAGATTGATACAGATGTGGCACCACGCGATGCCTCAGATGTTTATCTTCGATTACACCTTCTTTCAGGTCGACTTGTTCGCCCACATCAAATATCCCTCGATGGAATTTTTGGATTGTTAGCCAATGTGGTGTGGACCTCCGTTGGACCATGTGCGGTATCTACATTCGCTCAGATTCGCGAAAATCTCATCGCGCATTACGGGCATCTCACTGTTTTTGGTGTGGACAAATTCCCCCGCATGGTTGATTACGTTATTCCTGATGGCGTTCGGATCGCAGATGCTGATCGAGTTCGACTTGGCGCACACTTAGCGTCAGGTACAACGGTGATGCATGAAGGTTTCGTAAATTTCAATGCCGGAACACTAGGCGCATCCATGGTGGAAGGTCGAATATCAGCTGGCGTGGTAGTTGATGACGGTAGCGACATTGGTGGTGGCGCATCAATTATGGGGACGCTCAGTGGCGGAGGAAAAGAAGTTATTTCGATTGGGAAAAAATGTTTACTCGGTGCTAATTCAGGTATCGGCATCAGTTTGGGCGATGATTGTGTTGTTGAAGCGGGGGTTTACATCACCGCGAGTTCGAAAATCACATTACCAGATAATTCCGTAGTTAAAGCTCGTGACCTTTCTGGGGCACATGGTCTGCTCTTTCGAAGAAATTCTGAAAGCGGTCGACTTGAAGCGGTAAAACGAACTGGAAGTTGGGGTGGACTGAACTCAGTCCTTCACCGGAATTAGCTTTCACAGATTAGTTAACAAGCAGCCGTCTTTCCGCGTGTGCGACGCGCTAAGTCAACGCATGAATCAAAATTATCTACGAGTACCTGATTAACGATCAAGCCAAACCAGGCCGATGGTATTTTCACACGAGATCGAAAAGCTTCACCGGAAAGAGTCACTACTTTTCCAGAACTCGATATCCCTTGAATAGTTGTTACGGCACCGGTTTTGCTTCGAGCGAGAATTTGATAACTCACAACATCAGGTAATCCAAAAGCAGCTGCCATAGTCTTTTGTGAAACTACTCGATCCCATGTGTAATACCGTGGATTTAACTGTGAAACAACGCTCCACGTATCAGGAACGCTCACCAGATATGGATATGTTCCGCTCCACACATCTTTAATATTTTGCGTTGCGCCAGCGCTTGAAGAAAAGAAATAAGTGTTTGCAACTTTCCCGTTGTAGATAACCGCTAATCCAGTTTGTGAATCAACAGAGGTTCGATTCACTGCTGCCTTCCACATTGGTCCATAAATCAATTCGCTCTCTTTGCTAAAGCCGACAAAGTTTTGGTCAGCGATGGTGTTATACACGTGGCAATCACACTCTTTTCGAATGGAACCAATTTTTGTCAAGGCATAGGTTCGCGAGGCGATCGCTTGCGCTTCTAGCGCAGCGGCTGGCCATGAAGAAGGAACTTCGCCAATTCCCCAGAGATATTCATCATGAAGATTTAATGCATTCACTAATTCCATTCGCGGGCCAGCGACTGTAGAAACGGTTTTGATAGACAAAAATCCATATTTGTAGAGTGACGTTACTGTAGAAGTATCTACGCCTACTCGTAGCGTTGATGGCTCTTTCCAGGTTATGGTGAATTGATTAGCCCCAGGTATTGGTGAAAATTTTGCAGTGGGTGACGTTAATTGTGGAATAACGAGATCGGTAACGAGCGAGAATGTTGCCGTGATATCGCGTGAATAAGTACCGACTAATTCACCATTGCCTCGATAAACTGAAAATTCGCCAGCGCCATTGGCTAATGAGATTGATGTTGTGGTTAGAAGATGGCCAATGTTGACCCGAATTGTTTGGCTATCGTTAATTGCTTGAAGTTGTGTTCCAGGGTAGTAGTAACTCAGAATCTCACTTGCATTACGCCCCTCGAGCGCTTGGCCACGAGCGCCAATCTGGCTCATTCCTACGCCATGGCCATAGCCTGAACCGTTAAATGTAAATGTAGCGGGAATTTCTACAGCGTACGCACTTGGGTTTAATACAAACGCAAGAACTATGACAGCGCAGAGCGCGACTTTCTTAAACATCCTCATCGATCATTGGGCTAGCGCCCACCTCGAGGAATTTTTTGTATTGGGAAATCACAGATCGAGGTTTTCCTCGGCTAATAAGTTTTCCTTTGTGAATCCAAATAACTTCATTACACACTTCTTCAATTGTCGCTAACGCGTGGCTCACTAAAATCAATGCTCGATGGTGACTTCGCAATTCTTTTACACGTGCAAGCGATTTGGTTTTAAATTTGGCATCTCCCGTACTGAGCGCTTCATCGATGATCAAAATATCTGGTTCAATCGAAACGGCAACTGCAAAAGCCAGTCGTGAATACATTCCTGATGAATATGTTCGCATGGGTGCGTCGATTACATCAGTCAGTTCAGCAAAGTCGACGATCTCATCAAACTTTTCTTCAATCTCAGTGCGAGATAAACCAGCTGCGAGGCCCCCGAGAATGACGTTGTCTCGTCCCGTCATTTCTTGATTAAACCCAACTCCGAGCGCTAACAGCGTTCCGACAGTTCCAAAGAGTTCAACCCGACCTGAGGTCGGCGGCAAAATTCCAGAAATGGTGCGCATCAATGTTGATTTGCCAGCGCCATTTGCACCAACAACACCTAAGACTGACCCAAAGGGAATATCGAGCGACATCTCGGAAATAGCGCGAACAATTCGCGTTTGTTTTTTTCCACGACTGGCATGGAGTAATCGGTTACGTAACGTTGGTCTTTTGTCTAATGTCGTCTTGTATATAACCGAGAGGTCCCGAATTGATACTGCAATGTCTGCAGGTGTTTTTTTAGATACGGACAGCGAACTCACGCTCCCTGGTCAAAAACAGATATGTACTGAAAATTAATAAACCAAACGTCCAGGCGACTCCGCGATAGAGCTCAATTGCTGCAGGGATTTGCGCGTGCACCATTAATTGTGACCACATGTCCAGGAGTGGATACATGGGATTGATGATGGTGAGGAAAGCAAGGCTAGGTTTGAGCGCTGATGCTTCATAAAGTACTGGTGATAAGTAGAGAAGAGTTCGAGTGAGGTAAGGAATTAAGTTTTGTGCATCACGAAAATAGACATTGACGCAGGCAAAAAATATTGCACAACCCAACGCGAAGAGAAAAAACAACCCAATCAATGGAATAGCCAACGCCATATTCCAAGAAAAAGGCAGCCCTAAAAGCAGATGAAATACTACGAGAACAAAAAGCGTGGGGAGAAATTTAAATAATGAAACTATGGTGGCGCTCATAGGGAGCATGATGCGAGGAAAGGCAGAATTAAGAACGAGTCGCCCACCTGAAGTAATGGACTTTGCTCCGACAACGATCGCATCAGTGACGAGATAGAAAATAAATAAATTAGCGGTGAGATGGCCGTATCGAATTTTATTTGCATGCCCACTAATAATGACGATCAACAAGAAATACACCGCTGATAACAAGAGCGGATTCAAAATCAGCCACACCTGTCCAAATGCTGAGCCATAATTTTGGCGACGGAGCTCTGTTCGAGCATATTCAGCCATGAACGCTCGACGTGCATAGAGCGATGCACAATATTTTCGAAGGGGCGGTAAACCACCCTTAAAGGGAAGAAAAACTTCGAGTGGCGCGCTCACGAGCTCAGATTACCTTGCACGAGGCGGCGCGGTGAGGATAGAAAACCTATTCCCCACGCCATGTGCATTGTCAGAAGCACCATCGGTAATCTCATTCGCTCACTCCATGATTGTCCAATCACCAGCGAACTAAGTATCAATGCAACAAGATAGGTGTAAACGGGAAGTCCATAAAGTGGAGTTATCACAATTGCTGCGAGGATTGACGCGAGCGAGATTACGACCGCACTTGGTGGTGCTAAGTAGCGAAAATTAACGGTCTCTGGATAACGACGAGAAACAGCTCTGCGCCATCTACCGTATTCAAAGTATTGCCGCGCTAATTGAGCGATAGAACGACGAGGTCGATATGTAACAACAAGTCGTGGGTCAAACCAAACTTTCCCACCGGTTTTGCGTAATCGATAATTCATCTCCCAATCTTGAGCGCGGGTAAATTCTTCGTCATAGCCACCAATATCCAGCACTGCTTTCTTATTAAAAGTTCCGAGATAGACCGTATCTGCTGGCCCAGCGTCGCCACCAGTATGAAACCTCGAGGCGCCCACTCCGATAACAGATCGCATCGCTCGCGCGACTGCTTTTTGAAACGGGGTAATTCCTTCAGCGGCCATAATTCCACCAACATTGACGGCACCAGTTTTTTCCATCGTTTCCACTGCGTGTGCAATGTACAAAGGATCAATTTCTGAATGCCCATCGATGCGAACCACAATAGAGTGACTGGCGCGAGCAAATCCAATATTGAGCGCATTGGGAGTTCGACCTGTGGGATTAGTCATGACAATGACTCGACGATCGTGGTCTGCTAATTCCTTGGCGATTTTTTCAGTGCCATCATGCGATGGCCCTACAACAAGAATTACTTCAAGTTCGCCTGAATATTTCTGTGAAAGTATTGTGTGAACTGCCGCACGTAAATGGTCTGCCTCATTGAGTATAGGAATGACAACCGAAACTGGTGGAAAATGCTGCTCCATAAGTAAGAAAAGGTATCGCTCCATTACGCTAGAGAGGTGAAATCAACGCGCATAATTCGGTTTTTTACCGGACTTTCACTTGCGATTGTTGCTCTTTCTGCACTCGGCGCGATCGGATTGGGTGGACTTTCTTCTCAATTAAATCGAGTATCAGTTTTTAGTGGTCTTACTCATCGCCCTGAATCAACCTCACGCGCTGTGAATTATCTGATTGTTGGGTCAGATACTCGCGAAGGTTTGACGAAAGAACAACAACGCGCGCTTCGAGTAGGTAGCACAAAAACAGCTGCTGGCAAACGATCAGACACAATGCTCTTAGTTCATATTTCAAAAAAGCGCGATAAAGCTGTCATTATTTCGATACCGCGCGATTCGTTTGCGCTCATTCCGGCTCATAAAAGTGCAACCGGAAAAATGATTCCCGAATCATATTCGAAAATTAATTCATCTTTTAATTGGGGCGGTGCACCACTACTTATTCAAACTTTAGAGAATATGACGAATCTTCGCATTGATCATTACATCGAAGTGAATTTTGCTGGTTTTGCAAACATGGTTAATGCGCTTGGCGGCATTGAAGTCTGTTCGAAAGTTGATATCAATGATCCCAAGAGCCATTTACAGATGACAGCTGGTACCCATGTGCTTGATGGTATTGAGGCGCTGAAATACGTGCGAACGCGAGATTTCGATGGCATGGGCGATTTGGGTCGCATGCAACGACAACAGCAATTTGTCAGCGCAGTTTTGCGAAAGGCAACCAGTGCAGGCGTTTTACTCAATCCCATCAAATTGGTGAGCTTTATCAATTCATCAATGAGCGCTGTGTCGACCGATGAAAATCTTAATAAAGATGACCTGATTACACTTGCTAAACAATTGAAAAATCTCTCTGCCTCGAAAGTACGAACATTGACTGTCCCCCTGAAGTTTTATAACTACAACGCGCATGGTGTTACCGCTGCAGTGCTCTGGGATCCAGTTCTTGCGCCAGAACTTTTTGCCCGATTAAGTAACGATGAAGCGATTCTTGATTCGGTACAACCGTCCGCATCCCCCTCAGCATCACCATCGCTTATTGATAAATTCAAGACTCGAACGGCAGCGGAAAATCCCTGCGGTGCTCTGAAGTAAAGTAGGCGCGTGCTCAAGCTCTCTGTCATCGGTACTGGATATCTCGGTGTAACCCATGCCGCAGCTATGTCTTCGTTAGGTTTTACCGTCATTGGCGTTGATGTCGAACCAGCAAAAGTTGCTGCGCTCTCCGAAGGAAAAGTTCCATTTTTTGAACCAGGCCTAGAAGAATTACTGCGCCAAGAAGTGAATTCCGGTCGACTTACTTTTACAACTGATTTTTCACTCATTAAAGATTGTGATGTCCATTTCATTTGCGTAGGCACTCCACAAACTAAAGGATCACTCGCAGCTGATATGACCTATGTGAACGCAGCGCTCGCTGCCGTTGCTCCTCATGCAAAACCAGGATCGCTTGTCGTCGGTAAATCTACTGTTCCAGTAGGGACTGCAAAACGACTTTATGACGCGCTTAAGAAAATTTCACCACAAGCAGACCTTGCGTGGAATCCAGAATTTTTGCGAGAAGGATTTGCAGTTGAAGATACGCTTCGACCAAATCGGCTCGTCGTTGGTGTTACCAATGCCAGCGCCGAGAACATTCTGAAAGAAGTGTATAAAGATCTCCTTGATGCTGGAATTCCATGGATAGTTGCTGATCTACCTACTGCCGAGTTAGTTAAAGTTGCTGCTAATTCATTCCTTGCAACGAAAATTTCTTTTATTAATGCGATGGCAGAAATCTGTGAAGCAGCCGATGGTGATGTCACTGTGCTCGCACAAGCAATTGGCTATGACCCACGCATTGGCTCACGATTTCTTCAAGCCGGAATTGGATTTGGTGGCGGTTGTCTTCCCAAAGATATTCGAGCATTCATGGCGCGCGCTGATGAACTAGGTGCTCGGCAGGCGTTGGAATTTTTACGGGAAATTGATTCCATCAATTTGCGGGCACGTCAACGCATGATTGAACTCGTAAGGGCGGACCTCTCGGAAGATCTCAAAGGAAAAAAAATCGCAGTCCTTGGTGCAGCATTCAAACCAGATAGCGATGATGTCCGTGATTCGCCCGCTCTCGACATTGCTTCGCAAATTCATTCAGCGGGTGCCGATGTTGTTGTTCACGATCCAAAAGCGATTGATAACGCGCGGGCTCGATTCCCTCGCTTAGGTTTTGCGAATGATGTATCTGAGTGTTTGCGCGATGCAGATCTCGTTCTCCACCTCACGGAATGGAAAGAGTATCGAGCGCTCGATCCAGTTGCAGTAAAGAAATTAGTAAAGAACGCCATTGTTATTGATGGTCGAAACCATCTTGATCGCGAAGCATGGATAAAAGCAGGGTGGAAATTCCGTGCCCTCGGTCGAACCCATCATGGTTAACATCAATTACTACCATGATGCATATTAATAATGCAGGAGACAATTCAGAACAATCTGATATTAATTTCGCACTTTCTCAAAAGACCTGGGCTGTTGTTGGACTCGGAAATAATCCTGAGCGAGCGGCTTTTGGTGTAGCAAAGTTACTTATTGATAAAGGGCACACCGTTATTCCTATTCATCCGCGCGCTGAAGTTGTTCATGGCCAACCAGGGTATAAATCCATATCTGATGTGCCTGTTCCGATAGATGTCGTAGATCTCTTTGTCAATTCCTCGCGAGCTGGAGAATTTGTTGATCAAGCGATCGCATGTGGAGCAAAAGCGGTATGGCTTCAACTTGATGTTATTGATGATGCAGCAATTGCCCGAGCACGCGCTGCTGGCTTAATAGCGATTCAAAATCGCTGCCCAGCTATTGAATACAAAAAACGTGCTTAAAAACCAGTTCGCTGTGTGAGCTTGTTTTGTAAATTTTTTCCTTTATCAATTGCTTGCTGATGAAGATCTTCGGCGTAGGAGGAAAGTTTTTCAGAAATCTTCGAATCGTTCGTGGCGAGAATTCTGAGTGCTAGGAGAGCTGCATTCTTTGCATTATCAATTCCAACAGTTGCGACGGGAATTCCAGCAGGCATCTGCACAATAGAAAGTAATGAATCCATACCGTCAAGATTTTTTAACGAAACGGGAACACCAATAACTGGTAACGATGTGTGAGCGGCAACCATTCCTGGTAAATGTGCTGCACCACCTGCACCCGCGATAATGACAGAAAAGTTTTGGTCAGCGCTCTTTGCAAACTCTGCCATCTCGTCCGGCATTCGATGGGCTGAAATTACCTGCGCGCTGTAGGCCACCGAAAACTCATCGAGAATTTTCGCTGCTTCGGCCATGATGGGCCAATCTGAATCAGATCCCATGATGATAGCGATCGGTTTACTCATCAATCGCTCCATTCATATAGTCAACGGCATGGCGCACTTCTTCACGTAAGGAGTCGAGGTTATTGCCCACTGCAGTGACATGTCCAACCTTGCGTCCTGGTTTTACAGTTTTGCGATATTGATGAATTTTAAGATGTGGTGTTCGAGCAAAGAGATGGAGATAGGGTCGATACATATCAGTTTTCTCTCCCCCTACAACATTTCCCATCACGGCAAATGGTGATCGCATAGAAGTATCACCGAGCGGAAGATCCAAAATTGCACGAAGGTGTTGTTCAAATTGCGAGGTCACCGACCCTTCAATGCTCCAATGTCCTGAGTTGTGTGGACGCATCGCAATCTCATTGATAACGAGTTCACCTTCCACAAGAAACATCTCTACCGCCATGACGCCAATTAACCCAACGTAATCTGCGATGGTGATCGCCATCTGCTGGGCAAAAACGTGTTGTGCTTCATCGAGACATGGCGCTGGTGTAATAGTTTCTACACACATGCCATCAACTTGAATAGTTTCGGTTGCCGGCCACGTCGATATTTGGCCATGCGGAGAACGCGCAACCATCACTGCAATTTCGTGAGAGAAATGTAACTTCTCCTCCAGCAACAACTCAGACGCTCCGAGTGCATGAAGTTCTGATTGATTATGAACAACCCAAACACCACGGCCGTCATAGCCGCCAGAGATTGACTTAGCCACAAGCGGAAATTCGATGCTCAATGGACGCGAACTCAATTGCCATCGGGGTGATCGAATGTTGCGCTCTGTTAATAATTGCCGCAACTCTGCTTTATTTTGTGAATAACGAAATGCAGTACCTGCTGGCCGTACAACAATGCCGTCGCGTTCGAGGGTTGAGATCACAGAAGATGGAATTAACTCATGTTCGAAGGTAATCACATCACAGTCTTTTGCAAAATTTCTTAATGATTCTGAATCTCGATAATCTCCTACTTCGTGGTGAAGAATTTGCGCAGCAGAATCATCATGTGACTGGGCAAAAACTTTGAGATTAACGCCGAGTGCAATTGCTGGCGCAACCATCATTCGTGCAAGTTGTCCTGCACCAATTACACCGACGGTTGGAAAATGGCTCACGGAGTTGTCGGAGCAAAGGAAATCATCCATCGAATGCCAAATTGATCTTGGCATGAACCCCAGAGCGCACCCCATGGCATGAGCGCCAATGGTCCAGAATTTTCTGGCGAATTCTCAAGCAATCGTTGATAAATTCGCTCTGCTTCTTCCTTCGAATCGAGATCGAGTGAGATGGTGACATTGTTTCCCACAGAGACTTTATGTCCCATAGAAGCAATCATGTCCGTTGCCATCAATACATGGCCATTCACAATTGGAAGTTGAATATTCATAATCAGATTGCTCTCTTCGTCAGAGAGCGCAGGAGCGCCAGGCATTCGTGGCATATCTTTCATACGCGTCACGCTGATAAATTCTGTTTTAAATATATCTTTGTAGAACGTGAAAGCTTTTTCTGTTTTTTCCATGAAATTAAGATAAGTATTTACTCGAGCCATGACGGCATCTTAACCTGACTACACTATGGCCATGTTTTCGCGACTAATCAGAGCTCGACACGAAATTATGAAATTTGGCAGTGTTGGTGCAATTGCCTATGTGGTCGCAGTCGGCGGTTTTAATGCCCTTGTTCATCTTCCTAACGCGCCATTGAAAACGAAGCCAGTCACCGCGTCGATCATTTCTGGCGCACTTTCGATCACGGTCGCCTACTTTGGTAATCGTCATTGGACATGGCGAGATCGTCCAAAAGGAAAAATGAGTCGAGAAATAACTCTCTTTTTCATAGTGAATCTCATCGGTTTAGCAATCGGAACTTTGACATTAGCGTTTTCGCGATATGTCTTAGGGTTAGATTCGGCAGTCGCAGATAACATCAGTGCAAACGTTGTTGGTGTAGGGATTGGCACACTTTTTCGTTTTTATAGTTATCGCAAGTGGGTTTTTAAATCAGCGTAAATGCGTAACGTCTCCTACGGAGTATTTTTCACCAGAATCTAAAATTAACTCTCCGTCCGAACTAACCCCCGTGGCAGTTCCCTCGCATTGACTTCCATCACTGAGAGTGATGCGCACCTTGCTTCCGATCGTTGCAGAGAGATTTTCATATTCTCTCAGTGCATTCTCTCCAGAATTCCACAAGGTAACATTCATTGAAATCTTGTGGCATACCGAAATGAGAAGCTCCTCTCGATTAACTTCGGAACGTAATTCATGTGCAAGGGATGTCGCGGTTGGAACAGGTAACTGATCTAGCGGTGTATTGACATTGATCCCAATGCCAGCGATGACTCCGTTGTTCTGAACTTCGCAGAGAATTCCACACACTTTCCGATTATCAATGAGAATGTCATTGGGCCATTTAGTAACAGCAGGAAGTGCTGTGAAATCTCGAAGTGCTTGCGCCACTGATGTTCCAATAATTAAAGGCAGTACTCCCCAATGTTTCTTCTCATGTGAAGGTTCGATAAAAAGAGAAAAAAGTAATGCACGATGTGACGGTGCAATAAAACTCCGATCTAGTCGACCGCGTCCTTGAGTTTGATGTTCGGCAATCAGAAGATCAAATGGTTGCAACGGCGAAAATACTTTTGTTATTTCACTTTGTGTCGACGTTGTCTCGGCTACAACCTTTACTCGTGGGTAAGTAGGCGATAACAATTGTGAGATTTTTATCGCGTCGAGCGGAGCAAGGCTCATCTGGTGCATCTCCTGACCCAATTGACTAGTACCGTTAGCGCATGACCGAAGACATTCATACTACGGCCGGAAAGATCGAAGATCTACGAAAGCGCCTTGATGAAGCGGTCCATGCCGGATCTGCTCGAGCCATCGAAAAACAACATGCCAAAGGGAAGATGACGGCGCGCGAGCGTATAGAAAAATTAGTTGACGAAGGTTCATTTACAGAAATTGATGAATTTGCTCGACATCGCTCAACGAATTTTGGAATGGAAAATAATCGTCCGTACGGTGATGGTGTTGTTACAGGGTATGGAACCGTAGACGGACGCCAGGTAGCGATTTTTTCGCAAGATTTCACCGTGATGGGTGGGAGCCTTGGCGAAGTTTTTGGCGAAAAAATAGTGAAGATTATGGATTTTGCATTGAAGAGTGGAATCCCGCTCATTGGAATTAATGACTCGGGTGGAGCGCGAATTCAAGAGGGCGTGGTTTCTCTGGGTCGTTATGGTGAAATTTTTCGTCGTAATGCTCGATCGTCTGGAGTTATCCCACAAATTTCTCTCATTGTTGGACCGTGTGCTGGCGGCGCTGTTTATTCACCTGCGATGACAGATTTCACTGTCATGGTCAACGAAACGTCGCATATGTTTATTACGGGTCCAGAAGTCATTAAAACAGTGACGGGTGAAGAAGTTGGTATGGAAGAGCTGGGCGGTGCACACACGCACAATTCACGAACTGGTAATTCACATTACTTAGCAAATAATGAAGAGGATGCGATCGATTACGTTAAAGCACTTCTTTCTTATCTGCCAAGTAACAATATGGATGAAGCGCCAACTCTTCCCGCAACTGAAACTGAAGAATTTACCGCCACAGATCGCGCACTCAATACATTAATTCCAGATAGCCCAAACCAGCCTTACGACATGCACAAGGTGATCACTGCAATTCTCGACGAAGGTGAATTTCTTGAAGTTCAAGAGTTATGGGCACCCAACATCATTATTGGTTTTGGTCGAATTGATGGCCATTCAGTCGGAATTGTTGCGAATCAACCAATGCAATTAGCAGGAACTCTCAATATTGATGCCAGCGAAAAAGCGGCCCGATTCGTTCGAACCTGTGATGCCTATGGAATCCCCATCATTACCTTGGTTGATGTACCTGGCTTTTTACCTGGAACTGATCAAGAATGGAATGGCATCATTCGACGTGGCGCTAAATTGCTTTATGCCTATGGTGAGGCAACAGTTCCTATGGTCACTGTCATTACTCGCAAAGCTTATGGCGGTGCATACGACGTGATGGGTTCTAAACATCTTGGTGCAGATATCAATCTCGCGTGGCCAACTGCGCAAATTGCAGTGATGGGTGCGCAAGGTGCGGTAAATATTTTGTATCGAAAAGAGTTAAGTGAGGCAAAAGATCAAGAAAAATTACGAAAAGAACTCATCACAGAGTATGAAGATACGTTAGCGAATCCCTATATTGCTGCCGAACGAGGTTATGTTGATGCCGTGATAGAGCCTTATCAAACTCGTCGCTACATTACGAGAGCATTGATAGCGCTTCGTAACAAACGCGATACATTGCCACCTCGCAAACACGGAAATATTCCTCTCTAACACATGACATTTTCTATTATGCGTGGAAACGCAACAGAAAAAGAGCGCCGTGCGATTGAAGAAGCGATTGCGAAGCGAAAACGTACGCCACGTTCGAAGCGATCACGTTGGGGACAGCCACAATTGCGTGGACCGTTGCTCACGCGCATGAGTGATCGCGAGGTGAGGAGTTAATTCATGCCACGGATAGTTTTAGCGTCAGGCTCACCATCACGGAAACGATTACTGCATTCGGTGGGCATCAATCCTGAAATCATCGTCAGTAATGTCGACGAAGAACTTCCTGAATATCAGAACCTCTCCCCTGCAGAGCTCGTTATCGCACTGGCGATTGTCAAAGCACATACCGTTCGTGACCGAATCGATTTCCCCGCGCTCATTATTGGTTGTGACTCTACATTTGAATTCGCTGGAAAATCGTTAGGTAAACCGGGAACCGCTGATATCGCCATTGCACGAGCTCGAGAACTTAGCGGAAAAACAGGTCTGCTTCATACTGGGCATTGCATTATCGATACCGAAAAAGGAATTGAATACTCAGATGTTGCTACAACTCGAGTTTTTTTCAGTCAGATGAGTGATCGAGAAATTCATGACTATGTTGCTACCGGAGAACCACTTAATGTCGCAGGTGGTTTTACGCTCGATGGATTAAGTGCGCCATTTATTGAACGTATTGAAGGTGAAACAAGTAATGTCATTGGTCTTTCACTGCCATTACTTCGCAAAGCTGTCACTCACTGTGGTTATGAATGGTTTACTCTCGCTCAGTCAGAGGTGTCGGTATGAAGTCAGTCTTAATTGCCAACCGCGGCGAAATCGCAATCCGCGTTGCCCGCGCATGTAAAGATCATGGGCTCAAGAGCATAGCGATTTATTCTGATGAAGATCGAATGTCACTGCATGTGCAAGCTGCTGACGATGCGTATTCACTTGATGGAATTACCGGAGCACAAACATATTTAAATATTGAAAAAATTATTGCAATTGCTAAAAAATCGGGAGCGGATGCAATTCATCCTGGGTATGGATTTCTCTCCGAGAACGCACAATTTGCCCAAGCCGTTATCGATGCAGGATTAATCTGGATTGGTCCTTCACCTGCCGCAATTACTGCATTGGGTGACAAAGTATCGGCGAGAAAGATTGCCGCAAAAGTTGGTGCTCCACTTGTTGCGGGCACACCAAATCCAGTAGCCGATGCTGATGAAGTTGTGAAATTTGCTCGCGACCATGGATTGCCGATTGCGATTAAAGCAGCCTACGGCGGTGGTGGACGCGGGCTAAAAGTTGCGCGCACCATAGAAGAGATTCCTGAGTTATTTGCCTCCGCTGTGCGCGAAGCGATCTCGGGATTTGGTCGAGGTGAATGTTTCGTCGAACGGTACCTTGATAAACCACGCCACGTAGAAACTCAAGTACTTGTTGATCAACATGGAAATGCAATGGTTGTCTCCACTCGAGATTGTTCATTGCAACGTCGCCATCAAAAACTTGTTGAAGAAGCCCCTGCGCCATTTCTTTCGTCAGCACAGATTGACGAGTTGTATAACAGCAGTAAGGCAATTATGAAAGAGGCTGGATACGTTGGCGCCGGAACATGCGAATTTCTCGTAGGCAACGATGGCACAATTTCTTTTCTGGAAGTTAACACTCGTCTTCAGGTGGAACATCCGGTCAGTGAAGAAGTAGCTGGAATTGATCTGGTACGAGAGCAATTCCGAATCGCTATGGGTGAAAAAATTTCTACCATTGATCCGGACATTCGTGGCCATGCTATTGAATTTCGAATTAACGGTGAAGATCCTGGTCGAAACTTCCTCCCTGCGCCAGGAACTATTACAGAGTGGAAAACACCCAGTGGACCGGGAATTCGCGTCGATGCTGGATTTACCGCTGGTGATGTTATTGGCGGTAATTTTGATTCTTTGCTCGCAAAATTGATTGTTACTGGCGCAACTCGGGAAGAAGCAATTTCACGTGCTCGTCGCGCACTCTCAGAATTTCACGTTGGCGGTTTAGCAACTGCATTGCCATTTCATCGCGCAATAGTTGATGATCCGGCATTTGCGAATGATTTCAAGATTTACACGAGTTACATTGAAACTGAATTTAAAAACACTATTCCTCCCTATTCAGACAGTTCCGCTGCAAATACACAAAGCGCACGCGCTGAAAAATTCATTGTTGAAGTTGATGGTCATCGATTCGATATTGCACTGCATCCTGCTGAGACAACTCATAAACGACACCGTGCCAAGAGCGGGGTTTCTGGCGTTGTTACCGGCGATGGACTTGCCAGCCCCATGCAAGGAACAGTTGTGAAATTCGCCGTCAGTGAAGGTGACGTCGTTAACGCGGGTGACCTCATTTGTGTACTTGAAGCGATGAAAATGGAACAACCGCTTAATGCGCACAAGAGTGGAACTATTAAAGATATTGCTGCCACTATTGGTGAGACGATTGCAAGTGGTAGTCGCATCTGTAGCATTATTGATTGATGAATAAATATGGGTCGACATATCTCATTTCACAGTCGCGGAGCTAGTGGTTCTGGCTATTTAGCCTTACCAAAACACGGCACAGGGCCAGCCATTATTGTTATTCAAGAGTGGTGGGGGTTGGTTGGACACATCACTGACGTTGTTGATCGATGTGCTGATGCTGGTTTTGTTGCCTTTGCACCCGACCTTTACCACGGCCACCATGCAGCCGAACCTGACGTTGCAAAGAAATTAATGATGGAGCTTGATCTCAATAAAGCAGGTAACGAGATCATTAATGCTGCTCATTATTTACTGTCACTTCCCGAAACGAATTCACCAACAGTAGCCACACTGGGATTCTGTATGGGAGGTTCGCTGGCAATGTGGAGTGGCACTCTTGATCCCATTATCGACAGAACTGTTGGTTTTTATCCAGGCTCTTCGTGGGAACGCCATGCACCACACTGGCCGAATTTTCGAGGTAAACGCGCTTTAATACATTGTGCGGAGTCAGATGGCACGTCACAAGCACCGGGAATACAAGAAGCGCTCAAGGAAATTACAAAGGCTGGTGGCACTGTCACCGTCTTTGATTATCCAGGAACTCACCATGCATTTTTTAATAACGATCGACCAGAGGTATACAACGAATCGGCGGCGAAACTTTCCTGGCAACGAACACTAGATTTTTTACTTAGTAATTAATTAACAGACTTTAATTTTGGACGAGGTCCGGCTCCAACATTTCCGTAACGATGATTGGTAATCGCAATACTTTGCTCGCGAAGCCATCGAGTAAGTTCAATACCCCCCGATTGGGCAATCGGCCTAGAATCTAATGAAATTCCTCGATCGATTAGTTCTACCGCTGGTGCGCGCTCGCCACTGAGCCAACGAACCTTTGAAACATGGCGCTGATCAATAAATGTCAGTAACTCCGGAATTGATTCGTGCTCACTGGCAATAATTGAGAGCCCATGCTCATGTGATAACCATTCAACAAATGCTCGTTCCTCATGTGATGTCGAAGAATCAAATCGAACTACGATCGCACCGTCATAACGAAGAGATCGCTGATAATTACGTTCCACTGAGAGTCCAGCACATTCATGTGCTTTTGAACCAATGCGCTCCCACCAGAGAGCAGCACCACGTTTTGCAGAATTCACATCAAGAACAAGATTCCAATGTCGAAGCTGTTCTACGTAATGTGGTCCACCCGCTTTTGCCGTGGCTCCAACGCTACTTCGTTTCCACCCACCAAACGGTTGTCGATTAACTATTGCGCCAGTAATGCCTCGATTAACATAAAGATTTCCGGCTTCAATGGTAGATAACCATGTTTCACATTCTTTCTCATTTAATGAATGAATCCCTGCAGTTAATCCGTAAGGAACGCTGTTCTGCCAAGCAATTGCTGTTTCAAAATTAGGTGCTTTCATCACAGCAAGCACTGGGCCAAACCATTCATTCTGGTGGCTCCATGAACCAGGTTGCACGCCAAGTTTCACTCCTGGCTTCCATAAAAATCCATTGACATCACATTGCTCTGGTTGAACAAGCCACGATTCGCCACTATCGAGTTGTGTCAAAGCTCGTTGAAGTGAACCGTGCGCTGGTCGAATGATGGGGCCAACCGTCGTGGCAAAGTTCATTCCAGAGCCCACACTTAAACTTGTCACCGCATCTTCAAGTTGTCGGAGAAAAGCCGGATTGTCATACACACTTGCTTCGACAATTGCTAAAGACGCTGCACTACATTTCTGACCGGCATGACCAAAAGCTGACGTAACGAGATCTTTGACTGCAGCATCAATATCAGCGCTTGCAGAAATAAGAATGGCGTTCTTACCACTCGTTTCTGCCATTAGAGAAAGCTCAGGTTTCCATGAAAGAAATAGTCGTGCTGTATCAAAACCACCGGTCAGTATTACGGTGCTTACGCCAGAGTGTGTGATCAAATATTTACCATTGTCATCATCGCGAGCGGGTAAGAAATGAAGAACGTTCTTGGGAACTCCGGCTTGCCAGAGGTGATTCACAATGGTCCATGCCACGGCGACGGTTTCCGGTGCCGGTTTTAGAATGACAGAGTTTCCAGCAGCCAATGCAGCGCAGATTCCGCCCATCGGAATTGCATAGGGAAAATTCCATGGTGGCACAACAAGAACGACACCAACTGGATGTGAACCCTTTGGCAAAGTTAGCGCTGAATGTGCGTAATACCGTGCAAAATCAATCGCTTCGCTTACTTCTGGATCTGCTTCTGCAACTGTTTTACCGGCATCGCGCGACATCACTGCAATAGTTTGTGCTCGTGATTGCGCCATGATCTCTGCAGCGCGAAAGAGAATTTCTGCACGTGCTTTCGCGCCATAGCCATCCCACTCCGCCACTGATTCTTGCGCGAGTGTGACAGCTCGATCAACATCGTCCTGTGATATCACTGAATATCGATACCATTCACGACCTTCATTATTGGGATCTAGCCCAGATTCCGTATCTGTGGCATAAATTTCTTTTCCATTGATAACGATGGGAATATGGAGATCGTTCACTGCTGCGATACCTTTAATGGCTTTTGTTAGAGCTTGCACGAAGTGAAAATCGGTGAAATCACCATCGCTTTCGTTAACAAAAATATTATTACTTGAACTTTGGGGGTTGAGACTTTTCTTGTTATGGCGCAGAGATTGCGTCGAAATAGTCGTGCGATCATGAAGGGCTTTTAAAAATCGAGCCTTTTGTTCTGAAAACTCGTTACTAAATGGTCGCATAGTGAACGAAGCGCGAAGGTAATTTTCTTCTGACGTATTCTCATCAAGTCTTCGGACTAAGTAAGCGACCGCGCTCGGAAAATCTTCACGTTTCGTTACGGGTGTATAGAGTAAAACTTTTCCTTGTGATTGTGCCAATGCGATCGCTTCACCATTGGCCATACCTTCCAACATTTCAATATCAAGTTGATCAGAGACACCTCGCGCACGGGCTACTTCAATAGCCCATGCAAGATGGAATAAATTGTGGCTGGCAATACCAATTCGTACTGCGGGATAATTCTCAGGTCGAAGTGCATGATCTACTAATCGAAGATAGCTTGCATCAACCTCTGCTTTCGTTCGATATGGTGCCGGCGACCAACCGTGAAGTTCTGCTTCAGCTCTCTCCATCGCGAGATTTGCACCTTTGACCAATCGTATTTTGATGGCGCCGCCGGATCGTTCGTACCGCGCGCGAGCCCAGTCGACTAGTTCATCACAATATTCATGGGCTTCCGGTAAATACGCTTGAAGCACAATTCCGGCATTCAACCGTTCAAATTCTGGTTCATCGAGGATTTCTTTGAATACATCGACTGTGATCGCGAGGTCTCGATACTCTTCCATATCGAGGTTGATGAAGGCATTTTTGCGAGATGCAATTCGGTAAAGATCACGTAATCTCTCACCAACTCGCGAAACAGACCCAGCATGATCAATCGTGATGATTTGACTAATGATCGAAGAAATTTTGACTGATACATAATCAACGTCGTCACGTTGCAACATCTCTGCAACTGATTTAAATCGTTCGTGTGCCTCCCGATCACCCAACACCGCCTCACCTAATACATTGATGTTGAGTTGCGCATGATCTTTTTTTCTACGTGAAATATGTCGATCGAGTTTTTTAGGAAGCGAATTAAGAATAATTCCTTCAGATGCGCGCTCTACTCTTTTTCTCACTATTGCCATAGTGAAGCGTGGTAAAAGTACAGATACTGGTGCAGCTACTTTTAATCCGAGATAGTCAAGTAATCCGATATACCGGGTCGATTTTTTCGCAATGTGTCGAAATGCTTGCGCAGATTTTCGTTTATCAGCGATTCGAATAACTTCGTCAGTCAATCCCATAGTGACATCTACGGAGGCCTGATCTTTTAATAATCTGGCAAAGCGTTTCCTATTTGCACGATCTCGCCTTTTACGTTGCCGGTCTGCACTGGCGAGAAACTCGACAACGCGTTCACTTGCCTTCTCGCCAAGCTCTTTAAGCGCGTCATCGCTCACATTGAGACCATACCTTACGAAGGGAAGGCTAAGGTGAGCGTGTGGTTGACCTTTATAACGATCCGCTCGCTGTCGCCGAACTCGCCGCAGCCAGCCTGGCCGAGCGAACTGGCAAAGCCAAACATGATGTTGCTCTTGTGATGGGTTCTGGCTGGATAAGCGCTGCTGAAGCGTTGGGTACACCAACACATGAATTCCCCGTTACTGAACTACCAGGATTTCCGGCACCTACCGTTGAAGGTCATGGTGGAGTGGTTCGCTCTTACACCATACACGGTGCAGCCGGCGCTCTATCAGCGCTTGTATTTTTAGGACGAACACATCTTTATGAAGGTAAAGGAATTGAGCCAGTAGTACATGGCGTGCGAACCGCAGTTAAAGCAGGTTGTCGCACAGTTGTATTAACAAATGCTTGTGGTGGTATTAATCCCCAATTTACCGTGGGACAACCCGTTCTTATTAAGGATCACATATCACTTACTGCAGTAAGCCCATTAAGCGGTGCAACATTCGTTGATCTCACTGATCTTTACAGTTCGCGTATTCGAACTCTGATGAAAAGTCTGGATCCGACGCTGCAAGAAGGTGTGTACGTTCATTGGCGCGGACCAACGTATGAAACTCCTGCAGAAATTCGCATGATGCGAACTATGGGAGCTGATTTGGTAGGAATGTCTACTGTTCCTGAGGCAATTGCAGCTCATGCGTTAGGCGCAGAAGTTGTTGGAATTTCGTTGGTATCTAATGCTGCAGCAGGAATGACCGGAGAGAAATTAAGTCACGAGGAAGTCATGGCAGCAGGTAGAGCATCAGCAGATAAAGTGGGAAAACTTTTGGCACAACTTCTTCATCAACTGTAATGCTCAATTCTGAACTCATCAAAGAAATTCAGAATTGGATAGAGGATGATCCTGATCCACTTACCGCATCTGAGTTACAGCGTGCACTTGATGCGGGAGATGAAACGTATGTGAATCAATGTTTTTCAGGGTTACTTCAGTTTGGAACAGCAGGTTTGCGTGGTTCGCTAGGCCCAGGACCTTCGCATATGAATCGAGCAGTTGTCAGTCGCGTTGCTGTAGCTCTTGCTGCATATATGAGATCACGTCAGATGACGTCCATTGTCATTGGTCGAGATGCACGTCATGGATCTGAGGAATTTGCTCGCGATACCGCAGAAATAATGAGCGGTGCAGGATTTACAGTCTATGTGTTACCACGGCCACTACCTACGCCCCTAGTTGCCTTTTCAGTAAATTATTTGAAGTGCGACGTTGGCGTCATGGTCACGGCAAGTCATAACCCTGCTACTGATAACGGATACAAAGTGTATCTAGGGGGCACAGTGGATGGCGTGATGTATAACGGCTCGCAAATCATTTCACCAGTAGATCAAGAGATTTTTCTCGAGATGAAAAAAGTTTCTTCGATTAAAAATATTAAACGGGAAAAATCGTGGCAGAGTGTCCCAGAAAAAGTTATTCGAGCATATGTCCACGCGACCGCAAAAATCGTGACAACACCTGGAGATATAAAAGTTGTCTACACCGCACTTCATGGCGTTGGTACTGAAACGTTACGATCGGTATTTCATGCTGCAGGGTTTGCTGAGCCGATTCTCGTAAGTTCACAGGCTGATCCAGATCCAGATTTTCCTACTGTTGCATTTCCTAACCCTGAAGAACCTGGTGCGATGGATCGCGCACTTGAAACTGCACAGGCATTTGATGCCGATATCGTCATCGCTAATGATCCCGATGCAGATCGATGTGCAGTAGCAATTAAAGATTGTGACTGGCGAATATTACGTGGTGATGAAGTGGGAGCAATTCTTGGCGAATATATCGCCCGACATAATCCAACAGGAACCTTTGCCCAATCAATAGTTTCTGCTTCATTACTGTCACACATAGCTGCTCGATACACCATACATTTTTCAGAAACTTTAACCGGTTTTAAGTACTTATCTAAAATTCCTGATCTAACTTTCGGTTATGAAGAAGCGCTGGGCTATTGCATTGATAACAAAAATGTCAATGATAAAGACGGGATAAGCGCTGCGCTTAAAATTGTAGAAATTGCCGCCGAACTGAAAAAGAGTGGAAGCTCGTTGCGCGAGTTTCTTGATGAGATTTGGCGAACCTATGGGTTTTATCTGACAGCACAAATTTCCCTCCGTACTGCTCATCTCGCTGAGCTCTCTTCGATAATGGCGAATATCCGGGAAAATCCACCTGCTGTTATTGCGGGTTATCGCGTTGAAAGATTCACCGATTTGCAGAAACCAAGCGATCTGCTCCCACCTACTGATGGGCTTCGTTTTTGGCTTGGTGACGATATTCGAGTTGTTATTCGGCCGAGTGGAACTGAGCCGAAAATTAAGTGCTATATCCAAATTATTACTCGTGGTGAAAATGCCGAACAATCTGCAGAAGCCACTCTTAGCGCCATTAAGTCGCCACTAACGCACCTGCTTGTAAAGTAATCACGTGGCGCTCGAACTTAACACGACTGATGCAGGAATTAAGAGATTTCTTGCCACCATATCTTCGGTAGATAAAGTGGGCGTTGAAGCTCGAGCTGCAATGCTCGGAACCCGCAGTATTAAAACGTCGAGTAAAGCGTGGGCAATTGACACCGCAATTTCGATGGTCGATTTAACGACTCTGGAAGGTGCCGATACTCCAGGAAAAGTTCGAGCACTCTGTGAAAAAGCGATTCGACCCGATCCTCAAAACCCTAACGTTCCTTCAGTTGGTGCAGTCTGTGTGTATAACGATTTAGTCTCGGTCGCGCGTAAACATCTTGATATGAACAACGGAGAAAATATCCCAGTAGCGGCAGTTACTACCGCATTTCCATCAGGTCGCGCATCGATGGCTGTGAAAATGCGCGATACAGAAGATGCCTTAAATGCAGGCGCTTCTGAGATTGACATGGTTATTGATCGAGGCGCATTTCTTGCGGGTAGATATGGAGAGGTTTATAACGAAATCTATTGCATCAAGAAACTCTGTGGTGAACGCGCTCATCTCAAAGTTATCTTGGAAACAGGTGAGTTAGGTACCTATGACAATGTTCGTCGAGCGTCCTTTATTGCGATGATGGCGGGTGGAGATTTTATTAAGACAAGTACTGGAAAAGTTAATCCTGCAGCAACTGCACCGGTTGTCTTAACGATGTTGGAGGCAGTGCGTGACTACCACGCAATGACTGGCGCGAAAATTGGCGTTAAAGCAGCCGGTGGTATTAGGACGACCAAGGATGCGATCAAACAATTGGTTCTTGTCAATGAAACAGTGGGTCACGAGTGGTTGACGCCGCAGCTGTTCCGAATAGGCGCGAGCGCACTTCTCAACGATCTCTTGTTGCAACGAATGAAACTTGCGACTGGCCACTACGCTAGTAGTAATTACGTCACGGTTGATTAGGGAGAGTGTGAGATGACATTTGATTATGCTCCAGCTCCTGAATCGCGTGGCATTGTTAACATCGCTTCACATTACAAACTCTTTATTAATGGCAGTTGGGTTGCTGGCAAAGGTGGCACATTTCCAGCAATAAATCCGGCAACGGAAGAGGTTTTAAGTAAAGTAACACAAGGAACCGCTGCTGATGTTGATCGTGCAGTAAAAGCAGCCCGTGCTGCTTATTCCAAAACTTGGTCAAAACTTCCACCGCGTGAGCGTGGTAAATACCTCTTTCGCATTGCCCGCATTATGCAAGAGCGAGCTCGCGAATTTGCAGTTCTCGAAACATTGAACAATGGCAAACCAATCCGCGAATCACGCGACGTTGATATTCCATTAGCAGCAGCTCATTTTTTCTATCACGCAGGTTGGGCTGACAAACTTGATTACGCAGGCGCTGGGAAATCTCCTCAGCCCTATGGCGTAGTAGGACAGATCATTCCGTGGAACTTTCCATTATTAATGCTCGCATGGAAAGTTGCGCCAGCGCTAGCGACGGGAAACACTGTTGTTTTAAAACCTGCTGAAACAACACCACTGACTGCGCTCTTATTTGCCGAAGTATGTCAGCAGGCAGAACTTCCAGATGGCGTTGTCAATATTGTTACTGGTGACGGTCGAACCGGTGCTGCGCTCGTTAATCACGACGACGTCGACAAGATTGCTTTCACTGGCTCTACTGACGTTGGCAAAATCATTGCTCGGGCCATTGCGGGGACTGATAAAGCAGCAACGCTCGAGCTAGGCGGAAAAGGTGCGAATATCATCTATGACGACGCTGCGCTCGATCAAGCAGTAGAAGGAATAGTCAACGGAATATTTTTCAATCAAGGACATGTGTGTTGTGCCGGCTCTCGACTCTTTGTTCAAGAGAATATTTATGGTGAGGTACTCGATAAATTACAAGAGCGAATGGCGCGCATTCGCGTTGGTGATCCGATGGATAAGAACACCGACCTTGGAGCTATCAACTCTGCAGCGCAATTAGCAAAAATCAAGGAATTGACCGCCGCTGGTGATAGCGAAGGAGCAACGCGATGGAGTGCACCCTGCACACTTCCGGAGAAAGGTTTTTGGTATTCGCCAACGATCTTCACCGGTGTAAGCGAGAGCCATCGAATCGCTCGCGAAGAGATATTTGGTCCCGTGTTATCTGTCCTTACATTCCGAACACCAACTGAAGCAATTGAAAAGGCGAACAACACACCATATGGACTTTCGGCTGGAGTATGGAGTGAGAAAAGTTCCAAAATCTTATGGACTGCACAACATCTTAAAGCAGGAGTTATTTGGACGAACACGTTTAATAAGTTTGATCCTGCATCACCTTTTGGTGGTTATAAAGAGTCTGGTTGGGGACGAGAAGGTGGCCGTCACGGCTTGTTAGCCTATCTGCGAGGTAATTATGCGCATTGATGTTCGTAAGACGTATAAATTATTTATTGGTGGCCAATTTCCACGGAGTGAATCTGGCCGAAGTTATGAAATAACTACTGCACGCGGTGAATTTCTCGCGCACGCTGCGTGCGCTTCACGAAAAGATTTGCGCGATGCAGTTGTTGCAGCAAGGTCGGCGCTTCATGGTTGGTCCAATGCCACGGCATTTAATCGAGGACAAATCCTTTATCGCATCGCTGAAATTATGGAAGGTCGACGTTCCCAATTTATCGATGAGATTCGGGCAAGTGAAGGTGGAACAGAAAAGCAGATAGCAACGATGGTTGATTCTGCAATCGATTTATGGGTCTGGTACGCCGGTTGGTGCGACAAATATGCAACAGTTTCCGGCGCGCAGAATCCGATAGCAGGACCGTTTTATAACTTCACTACCGCTGAACCAATAGGTGTAGTTGGCATCATCGCTGATCAACGTTCGTCCTTACTTGGCTTGATTCACGCGATAGCGCCAGTTATTGCCTCTGGTAATACTGCAGTTGTCATCGCTCATGAGAAATGTCCATTATCTGCAATTACTTTAGGTGAAGCGCTTGCCACAAGCGATCTCCACGCTGGCGTAGTGAATATTTTGACTGGCCATGTCACTGAACTTGCTCCATGGTTAGCATCTCATATGGATATTGATGCCCTTGATATATCAGGTGCACCGACAAAAATGATTGTCGACCTCAAGAGACTAGGCGCTGATAACCTCAAACGAATTCATTCCTTTAAAGGTCAGTCGCTCACACGAATTTTGAGTTTTACTGAGGCAAAAACCGTCTGGCACCCGATAGGTATTTAGACTTCCGAAGATATTTTTGCAAAACCCGGTTTGACAACGTTTTCAATAATTGCCAACCGCTCTTCGAAAGGGATAAATGCGCTCTTCAGCGCATTAACGGTAACCCGTTGTAGATCAGTGAAAGTCCAACCAAATGCATCGACTAATAATTTCATCTCATTACTCATTGATGTTCTACTCATCAATCGATTATCAGTATTGACCGTCACTCGAAATCGCAATTTTGCAAGTGCGCCAATGGGATGTTCTTTAATGGTTTTTGCCGCGCCAGTTTGTAAATTTGATGATGGGCATAGTTCTAATGGGATTCGTCGATCGCGAACATACGATGCTAACCGCCCCAGCCGTGGTGTTCCTGAAGTGAAATCAATATCGTCAATAATTCTGACGCCATGACCTAACCGTTCAGCACCGCAATGTTGAATCGCTTCCCAAATGGACGGTAAGCCATACGCCTCACCGGCATGGATAGTGAAATGGGCATTCTCGCGTCGAAGATATTCAAATGTTTCCAATTGATTTGTCGGTGGAAATCCATCCTCTGGACCGGCAATATCAAATCCCACTACGCCAGCATCGCGATATTTCACTACCGCTTCAGCCGCCTCTTGCGACCTATTGTTTTGTCGCATTCCGCAGAGAATCGATTCCACTCGAATGGTGTTGCCTTCCCGGGCGGCTTCAGACATACCTTGTTTGTAGCCCTCCACTGTTGCTTCAACCACCTCATGAAGGGTCAATGTTGATGTGAAAAGTTCTGGTGCGCCGCGTACTTCGGCATAAACAACTCCATCACGTGCTAAATCAATAACACATTCGCGAGCGACTCGCTCAATTGCTTCACGCGTTTGCATGACAGCGATTGTGTGGCCAAATGTTTCTAAATATCGTACGAGTGAACCAGAGTCACATGACTCTTGAAACCAGTCAGCGAGTTTGGCTGGGTCATGGGTTGGCAACTTGGTGTAGCCAATTTTCTCAGCGAGTTCGATGATGGTCTGTGGTCGTAAGCCACCATCAAGATGATCGTGGAGTAATGCCTTGGGAAGGCGACGAATGTGATCAATCGTAGGGCGATCAGCCATGGTCATTACTTCGCTCCATCTATTCGACTCACAATAAGTGGTAATCGTTTCACGCTTTCATCAGATGCGGAAATTGACACCGCGCTCACTAATGCTTCACGAGCACGTTCAAAACGAGCGGGTTCATCAGTATGTAACGTAAATAGTGGCGAACCTTCATTAATGTGCGCACCTGGTTTGACATGAATTTCAATACCGGCACTTGCATCAACTGTTTCACCTTGGCGGGAACGACCAGCACCTAACCGCCATGCAGCAACGCCGACAGAGAGCGCGTCCATTCGCGTGACATATCCACTTCGATGCGCGGTAACAACATCGCGTTCGCGCGCGCTTGGTAGTGGTGCATCGGGATCGCCACCTTGAAGTGACACCATCGTGCGCCACACATCAAGTGCGCGACCGTTGGCGATAACGTCTGCTGGATCTTTATTGACTCCAGCAAGGTCAAGCATCTCTCGCGCTAATGTAAGGGTTAATTCGACGACATCATCCGGTCCGCCCCCATGTAAGACTTCGATCGCCTCTCGTACCTCTAGCGCATTTCCTACTGTTAAACCTAATGGCACATCCATAGCAGTAACGAGCGCTCGAGTTTTCACGCCGGCACGTTTACCAAGCTCCACCATGACATGTGCTAACTCTTCTGCTTTAGTCGGCTCACTCATAAATGCGCCATTACCAGTTTTCACATCGAGAACAAGCGATTGTGTTCCTTCAGCAATTTTCTTACTCATAATTGATGAGGCAATGAGTGGAATTGCCGGGACCGTTCCCGTAACGTCGCGGAGCGCATAAAGTTTTTTATCTGCAGGCGCTAATCCACTTCCTGCGGCACAAATAACTGCGCCGCATCGTTCCAAGACATGCATCATTTCGCTATTGGTTAACGAGGCTTTCCATCCTTTAATAGATTCCATCTTGTCGAGCGTTCCACCAGTGTGACCTAATCCTCGACCAGAAAGTTGTGGGACGGCAACGCCACATGCGGCAACAATGGGAGCAAGTGGCAAGGTAATTTTGTCGCCCACGCCCCCGGTTGAATGTTTATCTGCTGTTGGAAGCGCTAATGATTTCCATGACAAACGTTCACCACTGTTGATCATCGCATCTGTCCATCGAGCTATTTCTCGTGGGCTCATCCCATTGAGCAAAATTGCCATAGCGAGGGCAGACATCTGCTCATCAGCAACAACGCCTCGGGTATAGGCATCAACTACCCAATCGATTTGTGCATCGGTGAGCTCATGGCAATCTCGTTTTGCTGCGATGATTTCGACCGCAGCAAATTTTTCAGTCACTGTAAATCCTCTGGTCCAAATCCCCACGGCAACATCACAGACATTGGTTGTGGTCCATCAGGGGTCATAAGTTGCAACGTGGGTCCACCATGTTCAAAGAGCAATTGCCGACAACGACCGCATGGTGAACAGTAATTTCCTTTGCCATCGACACAGAGAACCGCGGTTAATCGACCACCGCCAGTCATGATGAGTTGCGAAATCATCGAACATTCTGCGCAGAGCGTTAAGCCGTAACTAGCATTTTCAACATTGCAGCCACTGACCATTCTTCCGTCAGCGGTATATCCGGCAACTCCTACAGGAAATTTTGAATACGGTGAGTATGAGAATTTCATGACTCGCTTTGCCTCTTCGTGCAACGCTTCCCAACTAATCATGAAATCAGTTTAGTGTGAACTTCCTCGCGAATACGGAATGCCATCCGCTGCCGGTGCTCGCACTCTGCCCACAAAACCTGTCACTGCGATGATCGTTGCAATGTATGGCGCCATTAACATAAATTCGCTAGGAATAGGCGTGCCCGTTATCGATAACACCCCTTGTAAATTATCGGCAAAGCCAAAGAGCAGGGCGGCTGCAACCGCGCCAAGTGGACTCCATCGACCAAAGATCAGTGCAGCGAGCGCAATAAATCCTTTACCTGCAGTCATTTCTTTTCCAAATGCACCTACCGCTCCGACCGTGAAATATGCGCCACCAATTCCTGCAACTAATCCAGCGATAATGACATTTCGAAATCTCAAGGCATTAACTGAAATTCCCACGCTATCTGCCGCTGTGGGATGTTCGCCAATCGCTCGAGTTCGTAAACCCCATCGCGTTTTAAAAAGTGAGAAATGTATTGCAAAGACGATCACATACATTAAGTACACAATAATCGTCTGATTAAAAAAGATCGGTCCAAGGACTGGAACCTTTCCTAAAACCGGAATTTCAATCGGTTTTAAAATTGGACCAGAATTCCAGGTATTTTGATAGGGAATAAGGAATTTCTTGTACAGGAAGTTGGTCATCCCTATCACCAACACATTTATAACAAAACCGAGAATAACTTGATCGATTGAAAATTTGATAGCAAAAGTGGCGAGCAATAACGAGATCAAAGCCCCAGCAAGTGGCGCAACTAATAATCCCCACGTTGTGTTTTTCGTTAATGAAGCAACAACGCCTGCAGCAAAAGCGCTTGCGAGAAGTTGCCCTTCAATAGCAATATTGATGACGCCTGACCGTTCACAGAGCACACCTGCCATAGCGCCAAATATCAATGGCACTGATAACAACAGCGCACCTTGTAATAAACCGGTAAGCGGAATCATCTTTCCGCTTGCTGCCCAACAGAGGAATGCCATCAATAATGCAATTCCGCCAAGCGCACTGTGAAGCTGAACTTTTTTATCTCGACGGAATGAGAAATATGCCCAGAGCGAAATCACAAGCGCGGCTATGCTAAAACCAAATGAACCGCTCCGTGAATCGAGCGTCCATTCATGAAGCGCAACCCATTCTTTCTCTAAAACAAATCGATAGGTAACTGGTGCAGTTTTTTTCTGGAGAAAACCAAATCCAATAAGCGAGGCGAGCGAGAGAAGTGCCAAACTGATGACTCCTCTACGGCGACGGCGTTGAATCGGAGTTAACATCAGCCATTCCACCCTTTCGCTGCCATATCAGAAGTTGTTTTGACATTCTTAACTCGGAAGACCGCACGCACCATGGTGGGTGCGGCGATAAAAAGAACCACAAGTGCCTGAATAACTAACACGATATCTATCGGAGTTGTGGTGTTCGCTTGCATAGTTAATCCACCAGCGCGGAGCGCAGCAAAGAGGAATGCCGCAAGTACAGTTCCGAGCGGTTGCGCGCGTCCAAGAAGCGCCACAGTAATTGCATCAAAGCCGAAAGATCCAGCGGCACCTGCAGTAAGCGCAGGTTCGCTACCAAGAATTTGCACAGCGCCGCCCAGGCCAGCGAGTGCGCCACACATGACCATTACCGAGGTCATGACAAAAGGAACTGACATTCCTGCAGTTCGCGCAGCTACGGTATTTGCACCAACTGCACGGAATTGAAAACCCCACGTCGTTCGATGGAGAAGCTGTGCGACGAGCCAGGCAACGATTAATGCAATGATGATGGCGAAGTTCACGCGGAACGAATCACCGAATAATCGCGGTAGTCGTGCATTTTCTTGTACCTCAGGTGCAATGGGATCTTGGCGTCCTTTTCGTAAAAAAGTAGTTGTTAAAAGTAACCAGAGTAAGAAATAAGATGCTACGTAATTCAACATGATGGTCACAATGACCTCATGTGCGCCGGTCCGCGCTTTTAATAATCCAACGAGTCCTCCCCAGAGACCCGAGAGCAGAATGGCAAAACCAATTGCGGCAAGAATATGAATGATGGGTGGTAACGAAAAATGAAAACCTACATACGATGCACCTATTGCACCGAAAATAAATTGCCCTTGCGCTCCAATATTAAATAGACCAGCTCGAAAAGCTAACGTCACTGAGAGCGCTGCCAAAATCAGAGGAGCGGCGATCGTAAAAGTTTCCGACAATGGATAAAATCCATGACTAAAATTCTTTCGCGTCAAATTAGGATCAAATATTGCGCCTTGAAATAGCGCCGCATAAGCTTTTCCTACAACGAGCAAAGCTTCTTGTATAAATTTACCTGGTGATTTCCACAATCTGATGACCTTAGGATCAGAGAAAGCGATGAGAAGTCCACCGGTAAGAATTGCCAAAGAAAATGCAAGAACTGGCAATTTAATCGAGCGCCAGATGTCAGAAATTTTAGTTTTCATGACTGTGCCTGCTTCACACCGGCCATAAGAAGTCCAAGTTCACTTCGTGAAATTGTTGCTGGGACGATGTCGATAATCTCCCCTTTGTACATCACGGCGATTCGATCCGCGAGCGAAAA
>CAZQWU010000001.1:7100-8341 GCA_964597305.1 uncultured Bifidobacterium sp. | reverse complement strand
TCGCTCTTAACTCGAGCAGGGTACATCGCAAATTTCTTTCCATATGGTTCTTTATCAAACACATCAAGGACAAGATTCTCTGCGATAGAAAAGGAATTAATGAGTCCATCAAGTTCGCGTGATTCAGGCACAAATGCAACGCCTGCATGAAGTGCTTCTGCCACTGTTTTTCCTAAGATAGATGTGCCATCGAGAAAAACTTCACCATGGGAGTGCGGTTCTAAGTTAATGAGCGCACGGGCAAATTCTGTTTGGCCATTACCTTGCACACCAGCAACTGCCACGATTTCGCCTGCTCGCACATCGAGATTGATCTTTTTTACGAGCTCAACTCCACGATTGTCCGTCACCGTGAGATATTTGATCGATAGCAATGACTTACCTGGTTCGGGATGTTTTTTATTGAGTGCAAGTACTACAGGCCGACCCACCATCTGAGTTGCTAATTCTTCTTTTGTTGCAGAGGGAAGCGCACTACCCACAACTTTACCTCGCCTAATAATGGTAATGCGATCAGCGACTTCTTGTACTTCACGAAGTTTATGCGTGATAAAAATTATTGATGTTCCTTGCGATTTTAATCGCTTCATGACCGCTAATAATTCGTCAGTCTCTTGTGGCGTTAAAACCGCAGTCGGTTCATCGAGGATGAGTACTTTTGCGTTATACATCAATGCTCGAATCACCTCAACGCGTTGTTGAATTCCAACTGGCAACGTCTCAACGATGGCGTCGGGATCTACTGCAAAATTAAACTCGTGAGAGATTCGAGCAATCTCAGATCGAGCGTGGCCAAGATCTAGCGAGCCTAAACCATTCACTTTTTCATGGCCTAAGACAATGTTTTCTGCAACCGTAAATACCGGAATTAACATGAAGTGCTGATGAACCATACCTATTCCAGCTTTGAGCGCATCGCTAGGAGCATCGATTGTTACTGGTGCATTATCAATCAGAATTTCACCAGAATCAGGTTGGAGTAATCCATAGAGAATGTTCATCAGAGTAGATTTGCCCGCGCCATTTTCGCCAAGAATTGCGTGAATCTCGCCATCACCAACCTTGAGATTGATGTCATCGTTGGCAATCAAAGCGCCAAAGCGCTTCGTAATGCCGCGTAATTCGACTGACATGAGCTTCCGTTTCTCGTGACGCTTTTACTCCTAAGAAATTGGGCGGACCAGTTTCCTAGTCCGCCCAATATATAACTACTGTCTTACATTCTTAACTTATGCATCAAC
>CAZQWU010000001.1:0-7000 GCA_964597305.1 uncultured Bifidobacterium sp. | reverse complement strand
TCAATAACATCTTGGATAACTGCAGTTACTGACGTTCCGACACCTTTAACAACTGAGGTGAGAAGTACTGATGCAAACTGAGGAGCTTGCACATAACCATCTGAGTCAACCCAGATTGTTACTGACTTCTTGCCTGTCATGGATTGGTTAGCGGTTGCTGCACCAAGACCACCGGCAACTGGGAAGATAACGTCTGCGCCTTGTTGCTCAAAGTTCTTTGAGATTTGGAGCGCTTTTGCTTGATCCGAGAATCCGCCGACGAATGTTCCGTCTTTCTTTGCAGTATCCCAACCAAGGACCTTAACGTTCTTACCTTTCTTCATGTTGTAGTACGCAACACCACGGGCAAAGCCGTCCATGAAGATGGTGACTGGTGGAATGTTGAGACCACCATAAGTAGCAACTTTGCCGGTCTTGGAATAACCAGCTGCAAGATAACCTGCTTGGAACGCTGCTTGGTTTGTCGCAAAAGTTAGACCCTTGAGATTTGGCAACGCAGTTCCTGGATATTGGTCACCCTTTGGTCCGTGATCCATACCGTCTTGATCCACAATGGCAAACTTCGTATCTGGATTTGCCTTTGCAGCTTCAACGATTGCGCCATTAATAAGGAAGCCAACGCCAATGACGATGGTGCAACCTTCATCAACTAATTTCTTGATATTTGGTGCGTAATCTGCATCTGATGTTGCAGCAAGGTATTTCACTTCAGCTCCAGCAGATTGCGCTGCTTGTGCACCTTCCCATGCAGAGGCGTTGAATGATTTGTCATCAACACCACCAGTATCAAGTGCAAGACATGCCTTTACCTTCGATGCGTTTGATGATGACGAGCAACCAGCAACGAGTGAGATCGCTGCAATAGCCGCAACGGCAACAACGGAACGCTTTACGAATGACTTCTTCAAAGTATTCCTCCTGAAAATTCCCACTATCTGCGGGATTGTGGCGAAACCCTATCCTTGCGCCGCTTCAAAATCGCTTGAAAAAACCACCTTAAACATTACAACTTGGCAAAGTCTCAACCTTGAGTTGAAAGTTTTCCTTGCTTGATAACGGAGAGACCGCGCGCGATCGATTTTTGAGTGGCGCTGGTTACAGGATTGAGGAAAGTGAGAGCTAACCCCGAATTTTCTACTGAATACATCCGGCCATAAATACCATTGGTTTCACTCACAATATCAAGAATAGATTCGCGGCCTCGACCAAGTTCAAGTACATCCGTAACTGCGCGATCAACTCGTTTGGTTACTGTTGCCAGAATAAATTTTCGTTCACTTGGTAACAATGAGAAATATTGGTCTGGCGTCTGCGTTATTAACCAAATTTTTCGTGACTTAGAACTTTCAGATTTAACTGAACTTAAAATTGAACTGTCGCCTGACCAGGTAGAGTAAACAACATCGATTGGATTATTGAGAAATTCTTTTGCAGTCGCAGGAGTTCCGTTGTAGATCAAAGGCTTGGTAATGGCTTTCGGCTGAGCGAACATCACGCCTTGCGTAAAAAACGGATAAGCATCCACGGTCGCTGCGGTTCCAACAAATCCTACGACGCCAGTTTTTGATGCAGCACCAGCAGCGATCCCTGCTAAAAAAGCTCCCTCTTTTTCATTAAACGGTAAGCACGAAACATTGAGTTGAGCAACGCCGCTGCTATTCACAATAGCGAAAGTTAGCTCTGGATTCTCACCTGCCACTTTGGTTAAGGCTCGATCATAATCAGATCCCACAGCAATAATCAGTGAATACCCTGATTTAGCAAGAAATCGTAATCTGCTCACTCGATCGAGGTAAGAACCGTCAGTGATGACCGCACGAACAAATGAATCAGGAATGGAATATTTTTTCTTGAAAGTATTTACTGACTTCATTACTGCATCATTAAAAGAATTATCTCCAACCCCGCCAACATCGAGTGCGATTCCATACTTAACAGGAGGTAGTTCTTCTGCTGATGCGACCGGAAAACATCCGAAAAATATTAATACGCTGAGGAAACTAGATATGACACGTTTCATCAGCGTACTCATCACTAAAACGCTTCACGTGAACGATAAACGCCCCATACTGATCGAAGCGCATCGCAAATCTCTCCAACTGTCCCACCAGCTTTGATTGCCGTTTTCAAGTACGGCATCACATTCTCCTGAGTGGCCGCAACTTCGCTAATCTTTTTTAACGCGCTTGTCACGGCGGTATTGTCACGTTCTGCGCGATGGCGTTCTAGCCGTGAACGTTGTTCATCTCCTACATGTGGATCAAGTCGATGTAATGCTGGTTGTGAGTCATCGCCCGATGTAAATTCATTGACGCCAACAATGATGCGCTCGCCCCGCTCGATTTCTTGCGCAATGGTGAAGGCGCTATCTTCGATTTGAGATTTCTGGAAACCGTGTTCAATCGCAACGACTGCGCCACCTTGTTCCTCAATTTTCGCGATGAGTGTTTCAATCTCACGCGCTAAATCTTCAGTTAGGTTTTCCACTACATATGATCCTGCGAACGGATCAACAACCTTCGTGATATCGGTTTCATGGGCAATAACTTGCTGGGTGCGTAGCGCCAATCGAGCAGCTTTTTCACTGGGAAGTGCGAGCGCCTCATCGAAAGAATTCGTATGAAGAGATTGTGTTCCGCCAAGAACAGCAGCAAGAGCTTGAATCGTGACCCGAACGAGATTTACTTCAGGTTGTTGGGCAGTAAGTTGAACACCAGCTGTTTGAGTATGGAACCGAAGTTGCATCGATTTCTCGTTTTTTGCGCCAAATCGTTCTTTCATAATCTTCGCCCACACCATTCGAGCAGCCCGAAATTTTGCTACCTCTTCAATCAATGTAGTCCGTGCAACGAAGAAAAATGAAAGCCGAGGAGCAAAATCATCAACATCAAGCCCAGCATTTACCGCTGCCTGGACATAGGTGATTGCGTCACTTAATGTGAAAGCGATTTCTTGAACTGGCGTCGCCCCTGCTTCGCCAATGTGATAGCCCGAGATTGAAATGGTATTCCACTTCGGTAATTCATCTTTGCAATAACTGAAAATATCTGTGATCAATCGCAGCGATGGTTGCGGGGGGAAAATGTATGTCCCTCGCGCTATGTATTCCTTCAAGACGTCATTTTGGATTGTTCCGGTGAGCGCTGATCCAGGAATTCCCTGTTCTTCGGCAACTAATTGGTACATCAAGAGCAATATCGCTGCAGGCGCATTGATCGTCATAGAAGTGGAAATTTTATCGAGTGGCAAATCAGCAAAGAGTCGACGCATATCGTCGAGCGAATCAATTGCTACGCCAACTTTTCCTACCTCATCAAGGGCTAACGGTGAATCAGAATCGAGACCCATCTGGGTTGGTAAATCGAATGCAACTGAGAGACCGCCCGTTCCAGCTGCTACCAGTTCTTTATAACGCTTATTCGATTCTTCTGCGCTCCCAAAACCTGCATATTGGCGCATCGTCCACGGTTTACTCGTGTACATACTTTCGTGAATTCCTCGAGTAAAAGGATACGTACCCGCCTTTTCCGTTTGATGCTTTTCCGTGTGATGCTTTTCCGATTGGTGGCGCGGTGTATCACTAAATTCAATATGTGATTCACTGAGATTTTTCTTCGCCGGTTTATCTGCCACGCGGAATAACTCCTAACGCATCGTAAACGCGTTTCAAAGTCGCTGAAGCAACGGCCTCGGCTTTTTCTGCGCCGCGTCTCATCGTGGCAAGAACATAGCTTTCATCATTCATTAATTCCGACATCCGCTGCCGAACTGGAGCAAAATACTCAACAACGATGTCGGCAACCGCACCTTTAAAGTCTCCATACCCTTTACCGACAAACTCTTTTTCTATTTCCGAAATAGTTCGACCTGTAAGGGCGCTATAAATCGTGAGGAGATTGGATATTCCCGCCTTATTTTTCTCATCAAATATTACGTCTCGTTCAGTATCGGTGACCGCGCTCTTAATCTTTTTCACATTGGTTTCCGGCGCGTCCAAAATATCAATAACACCCGTAAGAGAATGAGCAGATTTGCTCATCTTGGCCGTCGGCTCTTGTAAATCATTAATTTTCGCTGCTGCTTTCGTGATAAAAGGTTCAGGAATTACCAATTGATTTCCATAAAGCGAATTAAATCGTTGGCCCAAATCTCGTGTGAGTTCAATATGTTGCCGTTGATCTTCTCCGACAGGCACATAGTGAGCGTCATACAACATGATGTCGGCTGCTTGCAAAATCGGGTAAGTGAAAAGTCCCACTACCGCACGCTCTGCACCAGATTTTTGTGATTTATCTTTAAATTGAGTCATGCGCTGTGCTTCACCAAATCCGGTGAAACATTCGAGTACCCAAGATAATTGGTTGTGCTGCGGAACATGTGATTGAACAAAGAGCGTGCATTTATCTGGATCTAAGCCCAACGCCATTAATTGTGCGACCGCCGTTATGGTTCTTTTTCGAAATAGTTTTGGATCGGTATTTGATGTGGCCAGCGTCAAGGCATGAAGATCGACAACACAATAAAATGCGTCATGGGAATCTTGCATGGCAATCCATTGTTTGATTGCACCGAGATAATTACCTAGGTGAAATGAGTCTGCTGTCGGTTGAATACCCGAGAGGACTCGCTTCTTTGTCATGGCGATATCTTCCCAGAAGGCTGCTGCTCCTTAGAAATTAATAGCGAGCCTGCGCGCTTTCCGTCGAGGCTTAAAACTGTTATTCGAGAGCCATTAATTCGCACCACATCATGTTCGCGCGGTATCCGGCCGAGGACGTTCATTACATAGCCACTTAAAGTTTCGTAGGGACCTTCAGGGATCGAAACTCCGGTTTGATCATGGAGATCCTCGAGTGAAATTAAGCCATCGACTTCAAAATCGCCGGTGCGATGTTGTGGCACAACCTCTCCATGAACATCATATTCATCATGTATTTCACCAATTAAACACTCGACGAGATCTTCTAACGTCACAATGCCATCGGTACCACCATACTCATCAAGCACTATCGCAATCTGTTGCCGTTGCGCACGCATTTCAGTGAGCGCTGGCAACACACCTTTTGTCCCTGGCATAAAGTGAACTGAGCGAACACACTCCATCAGCGTTACATCAGCTCCTTGATACTGTGGGTCCAATAAATCTCGAACATGAATAAAACCAATAACTTCGTCGCTCGCCCCTCGAATTACTGGATAACGAGAATGTGATTTTTCAACAGCTACACGAATCGCTTGCGAAATAGAGAGACTGGCATCAAGAAAATCTACTTCGGTTCGCGGCACCATAATTTCGTGAATCTGTTTTTCGCTGGCGTTGAAAACCTCTTCGACGATATCTCGTTCTTCTTCGGTGAGCGCTTCATGCCCGGAAACGAGATCGAGCAATTCCTCTTCAGAAATATTCGAGCGTTGTGAACGTGGATCAATTCTGAAAACGCGCAGAACGGCATTTGTAGAGTGCGAGAGTAGCCAAATAATGGGTCGAAATACTCTCGCTAATCGATCGACAGATGTGGCGGAGGCAAGCGAAAGAAATTCAGCGCGATGGAGCGCAAGTCGTTTTGGTACAAGTTCGCCAAAGATCAGAGAGATATAAGAAATCGCGATCGTCAACAGAATAAGTGAGAGCGTTGCAGAGTATTTTTCCGAGACTCCCCAGTCTTGCAGTTGGGGTTCGAGGAAAATACCTAACCGTTCTGCACCTAAGGCTGCGGAGAGAAACCCACAGAATGTGACGCCCACCTGCACCGCTGCTAGAAATCGGTTGGGATTCTTGGCTAACTCGGCGACCTTTGCGCCACGTTTTCCTTGCGTGGCCAGTTGGCGTACTTGGCTATCGCGCAATGAAATAAGAGCTATTTCTGCTGCGACAAAAACACCGCCGAGCGCGATAAAGAAGAGGACTATTGCGACATCGATCAGGATTGACCCAAGGGAGTTCGGCATATGTGCCAAGAGTATCTCGAATGCCTTGAACGGGGCGATGAAGTGTCGTAACCTTCCCGCACTCCAACGGATCGTCGGGCACGTACCTGCCCGGAGAAAAGAGAATAGTCATGGCATCAGTAGTGTTTAAAGATGCATCGCGCATCTATCCCGGAACCACCACACCAGCAGTAGATAAATTAAATCTCACCGTAAATGATGGTGAGTTTCTTGTGTTAGTTGGTCCATCCGGTTGCGGAAAATCAACATCGCTTCGTATGTTGGCAGGATTAGAAGAAATTGATAATGGACAGATTTTTATTGGTGACCGTGACGTCACACATGTCGCACCAAAAGATCGCGATATTGCGATGGTGTTTCAGTCCTATGCGCTCTATCCACATATGACCGTTGCGGAAAATATGGGCTTTGCACTGAAGATTGCTGGAGTTTCAAAAGAAGAACGTGATCGTCGAGTTTTAGAAGCGGCAAAATTACTTGATCTGGAACCATATTTGGAACGTAAACCTAAAGCGCTCTCAGGTGGACAACGTCAACGCGTAGCAATGGGTCGCGCGATTGTTCGAGAGCCACAAGTCTTTTTAATGGATGAACCGCTCTCCAACCTTGATGCGAAACTTCGCGTTGCTACGCGCACTCAAATAGCTGCGCTGCAACGTCGACTTGGAATTACCACTGTGTACGTGACCCACGATCAGGTAGAAGCAATGACCATGGGAGATCGGGTAGCTGTACTCAAAGATGGTTTGTTGCAACAAGTTGATACGCCACGCAATCTCTATGACAATCCAGCCAATGCCTTCGTCGCAGGGTTTATTGGTTCACCAGCGATGAATCTTCTCACTGCACCGGTCAGCGGTGGCAAAGCCAAACTTGGCAGCCTCAGTGTTGATGTCCCAGCAAGCGCTGGCTCTAACGTCATCGTCGGTATTCGACCTGAGGGATTCTCCCCTGCTTCATCGGGATTTGAAGTGATGGTGGAAGTTGTTGAAGAGCTCGGTGCCGATGCATTCGTTTATGGCAAACCACAAGATTCGAATCTGAAGTTTGC